>JANNXF010000118.1:0-8198 GCA_031409395.1 Polaromonas sp. | reverse complement strand
ACCGCGTCGCACACATCGACGGCAACATAGGTGGCCTCCACTCCGCCGTCCGAGAGTTTGGCCATGGTGGCCCGCATCTCCCGCTCCGCGAGGATCTGCGTCACCGATGTTTCGATCTCGGCCGGCACCCGCATGCCCTCGGCGATGAGTACCTTGCGAATCTCCGGGGCACCGACGGCACCGGCCAACGCCTAGTGGCGGCGCATGACGCAGCCCTCGCCTCCTGCGTCCGGGCCGTTGCCGCCCGCCCCCTTGATTGATGCCGCAGGGCCTGCCGCGCTGCCTGATCCGCTGGTCGAACGTTACCTGGAGCATGTGCGGGTTGAAAAACGGCTGGCCCAGCGCACGGTAGAGCTGTATGCGCTGGACCTGCAAAAGCTGCAGCTCAATGCCAACGCGGTCCCGGTGGCCCTGATTGACGTGCAAACCACTCACCTGCGGCGCTGGGTGGCGCAGATGCATGGCGCCGGGCGAAGCGGGCGCGGCATTGCACTGATCTTGTCGGGCTGGCGCGGTTTTTACACCTGGCTGGGCCGCGAAGGTCTGGTCAACGGCAACCCGGTGCAGGGCGTGCGCGCTCCCAAGGCTGCCAAGCCGTTGCCCAAGGCCCTGAGTGTGGACGAGGCGGTGCAGCTGGCCGGCTATGCGGCCGTTGCCGGCGAAGGCGGCGCTGACCCCTGGCTTGAAGCGCGCGACCAGTGCATCACCGAGCTGCTTTACGGCTGCGGGCTGCGCATCGGGGAACTGGTCGGCCTGGATGTGCAGGCCAGCGCCCAGGCCCGCGGCTGGGTTGACCTGCAGGCTGCCGAGGCGCATGTGCTGGGCAAGGGGAGCAAGCGGCGCAGCGTGCCGGTGGGGCGCCAGGCGATGGCGGCCCTGCAGGCGTGGCTTGCCGCACGCAGCACCTGGCGGCTGGGAAGCACGCAGGACGCACCGGCCCTGTTCATCAACCAGCGCGGTGCACGCCTGACGCCGCAGCATATCCGTGTGCGCCTGAAGCAGCGCTCATTTCAGGCCGGGCTGGCCACGCCAGTGCACCCGCACATGCTGCGCCACTCCTTTGCCAGCCATGTGCTGCAGTCCAGTGGTGACCTGCGCGCTGTGCAGGAGCTGCTGGGCCATGCCAACATCACCACCACGCAGGTCTATACGCGGCTCGATTTTCAGCACCTGGCCAAGGTGTACGACGCGGCCCATCCGCGCGCCTTCTCGGATGCGGCTGCGAGGTCGGCAGCGCTGGTGGCCGCCTTGCCCGTCAAGCCCAAGCCGGAAAAATAACGCCCCGGCGCAGCGGCCTCAGGCGTCCAGCCGAACCCGCGACGAGCGGCGCGCTGACCGCGTTGGTGATGCTTCACCCAGCATGAAAACCGCGCGCCGTCCCCGGGCCGGTGCCGTGGCCAGACGCTCTTCAAGAGCGGCGATCAGGCCCTGCGCGTTCGAGCCCTGGTGCGGCACCAGCGCATACGCCACATGCACCTGCGCCACACAGTCCACATGCAGGCCCTGGTAAGACATCAGGCAGCGCGCCACGATGCGGGGCCCCAGGGTGGCAGCGTCTTCTGCGCTGAAAGGGCCTTCGACCAGCATGCCAAAACGCCGGTCTGAAAGGCGTGCGGCGCTGTCGATTTCACGGGCGGTAGACAACAAGCGCTCGGCGACGCGCAGCGGCAGGTCGTCAGCAGCCTTGCGGCCAAAGTCACGCTGGATCTGCTCGGTGTTGACCAGGTCGATGATCATCACCGCGCTCTGGTGCCGCAGCCGTTCCGAGCGTGCCACCATGCGGGTCAGGCGTTCGGCAAAAACATGGCCATTGATCAGGCCGGTGGCCGGATCCACCCGGTCCAGGCCATGAATGCGGCGGGTGTTCTCGCGCCGGTGCTGGCTGCGCAGCATCAACACCACCATGACGATGGGCAGGTGCAGCGCCACGCCCAGCTGCAGCCCGTGCTGCGTGAAAAATCCGATGGGCACCAGTCGGGCACTGTTGGCCAGCATCCAGCCCGCACTGGTCAGTATGGGTACATAGGCCAGCATCAGCCAGGGCGCAAACCGGTCACCGCGTTGCCAGGCCCAGGCCATGACGGCCATGCAGATCAATTCCAGCCACAGCACGATAGGCACAAAAACGTCCATGCGCGAGGTGGCCGGCACCAGTTCCAGCGCCAGCGCGGCGGCCAGCAGGGTGCCCAGAATGGCCTGACCCAGCATCAGCCGGTGCAAGCGCAGGGAACGCTCGGGCAGTGCCACGGCGGCTGAAATGAAAAGCAGCGTGGCGCACGCCGTCAGCAGCGGCAGTACCGACGTGGACAGGTCGTTCCACCAGGGCCAGTCAGGCCAGAGGTGCAGGCCGCCTATGCCGGTGATGGTGGCCTGGGTCAGGCCCATCAGGGCGACGCACAGGGCGTAAAGCCCATAGGCGGTGTCTCGCAGCGAGATGGCACCGAGGACGGACACCAGCGCGGCCAGGCCTGTCAGCCCGAAGAAAATCCCGAGAATCAGCGAGATGCGCTGCTCCGAATAGCTCAGGCGTCCCTCGCCGATGAACTGCAGCGGTGCACTGAAGGCCTGGCCGTTTTCAAGGCGCAGCAGGTAGTTGGTAGGCACTTCGGCAGACACCGCAATCGGCAGCAGGGGGTGACGGTGCGGCACAGGCCATTTGCTCACGGCCAGCAGGTCACCAGCGCGCTGCTCGGCCCATTGGCCTGCGCCGTCCAGGGTGTACAGCGAGGCCCGGTTAATGGCGGGGTAGGGAACTTCGAGGTACCAGCGTTCGGCGTCTGGCGCGGGCGGCACATTGAAGCGAACCCACATCGATTGGCCGCCCATGACCGGATAAATGGTGTTGGCGTTCGTGGGCTGCCAAGGAATGACCGTGCTGCTGCTGACTTGTGCCGCAGTGAACTGGCCGGTGCTGTCTATCCAGTAGTCGCCCCAGTCCTGCAGCGCCACTGGCTGGGTATGGGTGTCGAGGTCCAGCACGGTGCGCGCCTGCGCGCCTGGGCCCGCCAGCGCAAGCGCCACCAAAAGCGCCAGCCCCAGCACCAGCAGGGCGGCGAAGGCTTTCAAGGCGTGAAACCGCTGGCTGCGCGCCGTCGGTACGGATGAGTAATTAAAAATCATTAACCGCCGATTGTCGCTACTTTTGTGCGGCGCTGCTATTTCCCGGACCGGACACAGCGGCGCGCTGCGCGCTGCCACGGTGTCCGGCCTGGCGCAGAACCTGGCTTGCCGCCGGCCAAGCCGCGACAATACCGGCATGAAAACAATTCAACTCCGAGAAGGCAAAGAGCGTTCCCTGCTGCGCCGACATCCCTGGATTTTTGACGGCGCCATCGCCAAAGGCGGCGGCGACGCTGGCGAAACTGTCAGGGTCGAGGGCCATGCGGGCCAGTTCCTGGGCTGGGCCGCCTTCAGCCCCAGCTCCAAAATCCGGGCGCGGGTCTGGAGTTTTGATGAAACGCAGCGCATTGACGCGGCATTTTTTGAATCGCGTATCGCCCAGGCCATTAGCGCCAGGACGCATTTTGATATCCGGAGCAATGGGCGCAGGCTGATTCATGGCGAGTCCGATGGCTTGCCGGGCCTGGTGGTAGACCGCTACGCCGACACCCTGGTGGCGCAGTTCTCAAGCTGCGGTGCCGAAAAATGGAAAAGCGTGATCGTGCAGGCCCTGCTGGCCCAAACCGGCTTGACGCGCCTGTACGAACGCTCCGACGCCAGTGTGCGCTCACTGGAAGGTTTGCCGGAAGCCACCGGCTGGCTGACTAAATCAGCCCCCACGCTTGTCGCTACGCGAACTACGCTGCCCCCCGAGGGGGCTAATTTTCCTTGGGGCGGCCCGGCGGAAAATTGCAGCGATACTGAAATCATCATCACCGAACACGACTGGAAGCTCAGTCTGGATGTGGCGGAAGGCCACAAAACCGGGTTTTACCTGGACCAGCGCGACAGCCGGCAAAAATTTGCTGCCTACACGCGCCGCCTGCAGTTTCAGCAGGTGCTGAACTGTTACTGCTACACCGGCGGCTTTACCGTGGCAGCGCTCAGCGGTGGTGCCGGCCATGTCACCTCGATTGACTCGTCGGGACCGGCCATTGAGCGCGCCAGGGCCAATGTGTCGCTCAACGGTTTTGACGCCGGCCGCTCCACTTTGCTGGACGCTGACGTGAATGCCATGCTGCGCCAGTACCAGAAAGAAGGCCGGCGCTTTGACGCCATCGTGCTCGACCCGCCCAAGTTTGCCCCCACAGTGGCGCACGCCGAGCGGGCCGCCAGAGCCTACAAAGACATCAACCGGCTGGCGCTGGGCATTCTGGCGCCCGGCGGCGTGCTGTTCACCTACTCGTGCTCAGGCGGCATCAGCGCCGACCTGTTTCACAAGATCGTCGCCTCGGCGGGCACCGACGCCGGGGTGGACGCCTTCATTTCAGAACGCATGGGTGGCGCGCCCGACCATCCCATGACCGTGGCCTTTCCGGAGGGCGAATACCTCAAGGGGCTGGTATTGGTCAAACGGCAGCCCGGCTAGACTTTATCAAGTGTCAAATTGGCAGTTAGCCCAATAAACACGGGCGCAAGCAGCTATAAAAAGTGTAGCGGGCTGGCTGCTTCGGCAGAACACCGGGCGCCGACGGCTGTCGGCCTGCAGGCTTGGGTGTTGCGCCGTCAGCCCTGGGTTGGGTGGTTTTGTTGTCGGAACGCTGGCCCGTGGGGGCTTGAACAGGTCGCTACACTCCCCCATTTATCTGCCTGGCCTGTGCGGCGTTGATTGCGACGCCCTGCAATTTCCCTGTTTACCAAGGTAACCACCATGAGCTTGATTCCCGTCACCATCCTTACCGGCTTTCTGGGCTCGGGCAAAACCACGCTCCTCAAGCGCATCCTGACCGAAGCGCACGGCCAGAAGATTGCCGTCATCGAAAACGAGTTTGGCGAGGAAAACATCGACAACGAGATCCTGGTCAATGACACCCAGGAAAACATCATCCAGATGAACAACGGCTGTATTTGCTGCTCAATCCGCGAGGATTTGCGCGAGACCCTGCAGCTGCTGGCCGCCAAAAAACGCAAGGGGCTGCTCGATTTTGACCGGGTGGTGATTGAAACCACGGGCCTGGCCGACCCGGGTCCGGTGGCGCAGACTTTCTTCATGGACGAGGAAATTGCCGAACAGTACCTGCTCGACTCCATTTTGACGCTGGTCGATGCCAAACATGCCAGCAGCCAGCTCAATGACCGCCAGGAGGCGCGCCGCCAGGTCGGCTTTGCCGACCAGATGTTCATCAGCAAGACCGATCTGGTGGCCGAGGACGAGGTCCAGGCGCTGATGCACCGGCTGCGGCAGATGAACCCGCGCGCGCCTCAGAAAGCCGTGCATTTTGGCGAGGTCGCCATTGCCGACGTGTTTGATCTGCGCGGCTTCAACCTCAATGCCAAGCTCGACATCGACCCCGATTTCCTGACGGCCGATGCCCCCCACGACCACGATCATGTCCATGGCGAGCATTGCGACCATCCCTCGCATGCCCAGGATGAAAGCCGGGGCCACCACCACCATCATGACGACGATGTCAAAAGCTTTGTGTTTCGCTCGGACAAGCCGTTCAGCCCGGCCAAGCTCGAAGATTTTTTGGGGGCTGTGGTGAATATCTACGGCCCGCGCATGCTGCGCTACAAGGGCGTGCTGAACATGGAAGGCACAGACCGCAAGGTGATTTTCCAGGGCGTGCACCAGCTCATGGGCAGCGACCTGGGCCCCGCCTGGGCGGAAGGCGAGAAGAAAAACAGCAAGATGGTCTTCATCGGCATCGACTTGCCCAAAGATATTTTTGTGCAGGGTCTGGAGCAATGCCTGGTTTGAGGTAGGCTGTTCAGCTAACGCTAAAAATACGGGAAGGCTTCATGTTTGTATCGATTCTCCAACGGTTTGGTTTCAAGGCGTTACAGCGCCCCAGTGAGCCGCTACAATCGCGCGCCGATCAAAATACCCGGAAACCCGAATCGGGAGGCCAGCCAGGCAAAAAACAGGTCAACCAAGGCAAGAGCCGTGCGCAAGCGGGCGTTGATCATGTGAAGTCGGCAGACAAACCAGGAAATCTGGCAACAGACAGGGTCGGATTGCCCGAAGGCAGTTTGGTCAAGAAGTCGCAGCAGGGGCCCGAGGGGCATCCTGGGGCCGCTTCCCAGAGGAGACAAGTCGTGAAAGCTCAAACAAAAAAGACCAGCACACCGGCCAAGGCGGCAGCCAAACCGGTCGCGAAAGTCAAACCTGCCGTTAAAGCGGTGAAAAGCGCAGCCAAGCCTGCCGTTAAAGTCGTCAAGCCGGTCGCGAAACCTGCCGCCAAGGCTGCGGCCAAAAAACCGGTGCCCCAGCAGACCGTGAAGGTAGCAGCCAAGCCGGCCAAGACCTTAAGCAAGCCGGTCGCCAAGACCGCCTCCGGGAAACCCCTGGCTGTTCCACCCAAGACCAAAGTAGCGGCTGCATCAGCCCACCCCGTGCCAAAAACATTGCCCAAACCGGTTGCCAAACCGTCTGCTGTACCGGCCCCGAAACCGGTTGCCAAGCCAGCCGTGAAAACACCTGCAAAACCGGTGGCCAAAGACAGCAAAGCGCTGAAACCGGCCGCTGCGCCGAAAGCGGCTGTGCCTGTGGCAGCGCCCGCACCGGTTCGCTCGTCGGCGCTGATGGCACCGCCTCCCCTGAAACCCGGACGACGCAGTTCAGCCCGAACTGCCGCCCAGTCACCCCCCCCCGCACCCATGGTGCCAACCCATGCGCCTGACGCAGCCAAAGCCAGTTACTCCACAATGACCGAACGTGTTATCGCGCCGCCCATCCATGCGGCTGCCAAAAAAGACCCCAAACTTGCCAACAACTGGAAGACCAAATCCGCAGACCAGCTGACGGACGACGAGGTCAAGTCCATGGCAGATTCCGAATACATGAACGAGAAGCAGCTGGCCTTTTTCCGTTACAAACTGTCCATCCTCAAGCAGGACATCCACAACAGCGCCGGTGAGACCACCGAGCACCTGCGTGAAGACACCTCTGTGGTGCCCGATCCGGCAGACCGCGCCACCATTGAAGAAGAGCACGCCCTGGAGTTGCGCACCCGCGACCGCGAACGCAAGCTGCTCAAGAAAATTGAACAGTCGATTGCCCGCATTGATTCGGGTGACTACGGCTACTGTGATGAAACCGGTGAACCGATTGGTGTCGGCCGCCTGATTGCCCGCCCCACTGCCAATTTGTCGCTGGAAGCCCAGCAACGCCGCGAGCTCAAGCAGAAAATGTTTGGCGACTAGCCGCAGATTTCCGGTGTAACGCTTTTTCTCTCCTCCGACATGTCCAAAGAAGATACCGCATCAGGTTTGCTTTCCAAGATGGTCAAGTTCGTCCGCAATCCTGCGACGAGCTGGTCGGATCTGGACTCTGTGCAAACAGACAGGGATGACTCGGTCAGCAAACAGCTGCTCAAGGAGATGATCGAGCGCAAACGGCAGAACGACTTTGTGCGCAAGCGCGAATTCGACCTGCTGCGCAAGATGCGCAAGCGTGAAGCCATGGTGGGCGTGGGCCAGGACATGGCCGGCCGGCCGTCGTTCTTTCAGAGCAGCATGCCCTCCCGGCCGGATGACCGTGCGACAACGCTCAAAAAGATCGATGAGATCGAAGCGCAAATGTCCATGCAGTGGTGGAAAACCAAGAACAACAATTCGGCCGACAGCGCCGCACCGCTGACGCCGGCGCTGGACGCTGGCATGGCCGTGACGCGGGAAGGCGGCCTCGACAGCGGGCAGTCGACCGCCTACCGGCCTACCGTTCCGGCGGGCCTGCAGTCCGAGCTTGCAAAAAGAGAGGCTGCGTCAGCGCAGGCAATGGCGAGGGACGGCTCTGACGCCCTGGCCGGACAGCCCGTAGGCAAGCGCTCGGGAAACGGCAGCCTGGCGCCGGCCGATGCGGGCCCGGAGCGCGGCGTACCCGCCTTCCCCCCCCCCAGGCCAATCGCCCCCGCCGTACGCGAACCCGTGGTCTACGACACGGAACTGGAAGAAGCGGCGATCCGCTTCGCCAATAGCGATGACGCCGGTGCGGAAGCCGGCCTGCTGGAGATTCTGGCGCCCGGTGCCGCTCGCGACGGCCACAAAGAGACCTGGCTGACCCTGTTTGACCTGTACCGTGCCACGGGTGCGCAGGA
>JANNXF010000117.1:0-2178 GCA_031409395.1 Polaromonas sp. | reverse complement strand
GCCAATGCGCACGACATGATTCTGACCATGGCACTGGGGTACGACACACCGGTCGGGGAGCAGGGCGCCCGTCTGTCGCCCGGGCAGCGCCAGCGTATTGCGCTGGCCCGCGCCCTGTACGGCGACCCCCAGCTGGTCGTGCTTGACGAGCCCAACTCCAACCTCGACAACGAAGGGGAAATTGCGCTGGCGCAGGCCCTGAGTACCTTGCGCAGTGAAGGCGTGACGTCGGTCGTCATTACGCACAGGCCCTCCCTGATCGCGCACGTAGACAAGGTGCTGGTGCTCAGCGCCGGGCGGGTTCTTCAATTCGGGCCGGCCGGCGAGGTGATGAAGGCCATTCACCAGCAAACCCAGGTCGTGGCTGGCAAAAAAATGGCCTGAGTCCTGCCGGAATTTACCCCGTGAACTGGTGCTAAAAGGCAATAAGGAAAATCAAGATGATCGACATTTCCAAACGGGTGGCCTCCTGGCTCCAGGCGCCTAAAACAAGTGCCGAGCACGCCCAGCGGCTGATGCGTATTGGCTGGGGCATCATTTTGGGCGCACTGCTTCCATTGGTTCTGTGGATGAGTTTTGCACCGCTTTCGATGGCGGTGGTGGCGCCTGCTTTTGTCCGGGTTGACCTCAACCGGCGTCCGGTGCAGCATCTTGAGGGCGGCATCGTGCGATCAGTGCTGGTGCGTGATGGCCAAAGCGTGAAGGCGGGTGATCCCATTTTGATACTGGGAGATGTTGGTGTCGAGGCCGATCGCAACCGCATGGACTATCGCGTGTATGTGGAGCGTGCGTCGCTTGCGCGCTTTGAGGCCGAACAGGCGCTGGCCAAAACGCTGGTGTTTTCAGAAGAGCTGACCCGGGCGGCGCAGCGCGACGAACGCATCAGGCAGAGCCTGGCCAAGGAAACAGCGCTTTTCAAGGCGCGTGTGGACGCACTCGCCAGTGAACTGGGCCTGATGAGAGCCCAGCGCGAGCGGGTTGAGCAGGAAATTTTGGCCTTGCGTGCCCAAATTGAGCATGGCGTGAATGCCATCGCCTTGCAGCGGCAAGACCTGGAGTCCAATCGCAGCCTGCTGAAAGACGGGTTTATTTCGCAAAACCGGATGATTCAGCTGGAAGCCGTGGTCGTTGACTACGCCGGCAAGCTTGAAGAGCGCCGCTCGGAACTCGCCCGGGCCCAGCAGCGCATGGGCGATCTGGATTTGCGGATGAAATCAGCCCAGAACGAGTATGCCAAGGCCGCCAGCGACCAGCTCAAGGTCAGTGCGGCGCGCCTGGGTGAAATCGAGCAGGAGCAGCGCAAGACCGAAGATGCCGCCAGGCGGCAGGTGGTGGTGGCACCGGCCAGCGGAGAAGTCATTGACCTTAAATTTACCTCGCCAGGTACGGTGATCCGCCCCGGGGAATCCATTGCCGATATTGTTCCCAAGGATGCAAGCCTGCTGGTAGAGGCGCGCATTCGGCCTGAAGATATCAGCAATGTACGGCTGGACCAGGGCGCACGCATCAAATTCACGGCGTTCAAGTTCCGCGCCATCTCCATGATCAACGGAAAAGTCACCTATGTCTCAGGTGACCGCCTGATCGACAAGGCAAGCAACACGCCTTACTACAGTGTGATGATTCTGGCTGACGCCGATTCGTTGCAGTCAGCGGGCGACTACAAGGTACAGGCCGGCATGCCTGCCGAGGTCTACATTGAAGGAGCGTCTCAAACCACACTCCAATATCTGGCCGAACCGGTGACCTCAGCGGTGCGCAAGGCGGGGCGGCAACTCTAAGCGCCTGGCCACCACCCTCGTTACACCGTCAATGGTGCAGGTTTTCGTGTTTTTCCTGCTTTTCATCAAAAAGCATGAAATCACTGGGCGGCGGCACGGCAGAGGGCATTTCCCGCATGGCCCGGGGGCTCAGTGCGGCGGCATACTTGCTGGCCAGGCGGTACAGCGTGACCCGGGATATGCCCAGTGCCTTGGCCGCGCGGCTGAAGTTGTAGCCAACGCTCATCAAGGCCTGTTCAATCGCCGTGACATCGGCGTACTCCCGGGCCTTGTCCAGATGAACCGCCGTGGAGTTCGCGTGGCCGTTGTCCAGGCCCAGTTCGTAGGCTGATATGAGGGTTCGGTCGCACATGACGGCTGCCCGCTGTATGCGGTTGGTCAATTCACGCACATTGCC
>JANNXF010000116.1:0-10629 GCA_031409395.1 Polaromonas sp. | reverse complement strand
ACCACCATGACTTCGTCCCACAGGCCCAGGCGCTTGAGGTCGCGCACCAGGTAGTGGTTGATCACGGTGAATTCGCCCGACAGGTTGGACTTGACCGACAGGTTGCCGAAGCAGGGATCAAAGCAGGCGTCCACACCAATGATGTTGGAGATGGTGGCGGTTGGCGCGATGGCCACGCAGTTGGAGTTGCGCATGCCGTCCTGTGCAATTTTTCGGCGCAAGGCTTCCCAGTCCAGGGTAGATGAGCGGTCAACCTCGACATAACCGCCGCGCTCTTCGGCGAGCATTTCCAGCGTGTCCAGCGGCAGGATGCCCTTGTCCCAGAGCGAGCCTTTGTAGCTGGCGTATTTGCCGCGTTCCTTGGCCAGCTCGGTGGACGCCCAGTAGGCGTGGTAGCAGACGGCTTCCATGGACTTGTCGGCAAATTCAACGGCCGCTTGTGAGGCGTACGGTACGCGCAGCTCGTACAGGCAGTCCTGGAAGCCCATGATGCCCAGTCCGACGGGGCGATGGCGCATGTTGGAATCACGCGCCTTCTTGACGGCGTAGTAGTTGATGTCAATCACGTTGTCCAGCATGCGCATGGCCGTGGTGATGGTTTTCTTCAGCTTGTCGTGATCAACAGCGCCGTCTTTCAAATGCTGGGCCATGTTGACCGAGCCGAGGTTGCACACCGCGGTTTCGGTGTCGCTGGTGTTGAGCGTGATTTCGGTGCACAGATTGGAGGAGTGCACGACGCCGGAGTGCTGCTGGGGCGAGCGAATGTTGCAGGCATCCTTGAAGGTGATCCAGGGGTGGCCGGTTTCAAACAGCATTGACAGCATCTTGCGCCACATGTCGGTGGCCTGCAGTGTGCGGGATGGCTTGATTTCGCCGCGCGCAGCCCGGGCTTCGTAGGCGGTGTAAATTTTTTCGAATTCCTTGCCAAACTTGTCGTGCAGGTCGGGCGTGTCGTTCGGAGAAAACAGCGTCCAGGTGCCTTTCTCCATCACGCGGCGCATGAAGAGGTCGGGAATCCAGTTGGCGGTATTCATGTCGTGCGTGCGGCGGCGGTCATCACCGGTGTTCTTGCGCAGTTCCAGGAATTCCTCGATATCGAGGTGCCAGGTTTCCAGGTAGGCACAGACCGCGCCCTTGCGCTTGCCACCCTGGTTGACGGCCACGGCGGTGTCGTTGACGACTTTCAGGAAAGGCACGACGCCCTGTGATTCGCCGTTGGTGCCCTTGATGTGGGCGCCAAGGGCGCGTACCGGCGTCCAGTCGTTGCCCAGGCCGCCGGCAAATTTGGACAGCAGGGCATTTTCCTTGATGGCATCGTAAATGCCGCCCAGGTCGTCGGCCACCGTGGTCAGGTAGCAGGACGACAGCTGCGAGCGCAGCGTGCCGGCATTGAACAGGGTGGGCGTACTCGACATGAAGTCAAACGACGACAGAATTTCGTAGAACTCGATGGCCCGTTCTTCGCGGTTGATTTCATTGAGCGACAGGCCCATGGCCACGCGCATGAAAAACGCTTGCGGCAGCTCAATGCGCTGCTTGCGCACGTGCAGGAAGTAGCGGTCGAACAGGGTCTGCAGGCCGAGGTAGTCAAATTTCAGATCGCGCTCGGGCTTGAGCGCAGCGCCCAGGCGGGCCAGGTCGAATTGCTGCAACTTTTCGTCGAGCAGTTCGTTTTCAACGCCCTTGGCGATGAATTGGGGAAAGTACTCGGCATAGCGGGTCGCCATGTCTTCCTGGCTGACTTCTTCGCCCAGAACTTCCCGGCGTATGGTGTGCATCAACAGCCGTGCGGTGGCGTAGGTGTAATCGGGGTCTTTTTCAATCAGTGTGCGGGCCGCCAGAATCGACGCCTTGTAGACCTCGTCAATCGGCACGCCGTCGTACAGGTTGCGCATGGTTTCCGAGACGATGGGGTCGGATTTGATATCGGCGCCCAGATTGGCGCAGGATGCTTCAATCAGCGCTGTCAGGTTGCGAATGTCCAGTGCAACCCGTTTGCCGCCATCCATCACGTGCAGCAGGGGCGCGTCAACGGCCGGGGTTTGCGGCTTGCGTGCGCGCTCTTGCGTGCGCTTTTCACGGTACAGCACATAGGCGCGGGCAATTTCGTGGTGGCTGCCGCGCATCAGGCCCAGTTCGACCTGGTCTTGCACGTCTTCAATATGAAAGGTGCCGCCACCGGGGCGCGAACGCATCAGGGCGCGCATGACGGTCTGGGTCAATTCATCGACGGTCTCGCGAACGCTGGCAGAGGCGGCGCCCTGCGTGCCGTGCACGGCCAGAAAGGCCTTCATCATGGCCACGGCGATTTTGTTGGGCTCGAACGGCACTACCGCGCCGTTGCGGCGAATGATCTGGTAGTGGGCGAGCAGGCTGGAGGCAGCGTTGACGTCGCTGCCAGATGGGTTGTTGGCCAGGGTGCTGGACGCAACGGTCGCCGCGTGTTGTGCTGTTTGCATGACTTCCTCTTTTGCTTTGTTTTATTGACGGGTTTGATGTGCGGATCAGGCGGGCTCTGGAACGGTTGAAAATCGACTTGGTTTGCGAAGTGGCTTTTTCGCTTCGATTTCTTCAATTTCCGACCCGAATCACATCAAACTGAATTAGGGCTAAGACACTATACCTAGGGTGTGAAGGTATTACAAGCCACTACCGGTAGTGTATCGCCGTCTGAATTTGCCAAAGTGGTCCGGGGCCATTTCTGGGGTGTTTCTGGCGTGTTTTGGGCGCCTGAAACGGCTGCTGGACGCACCGCGTGAAGCGCGCAAGGCCTTGTTGAGTATGGCCCTGATAGCGCCGATGCAGCACTGGCGTGACTTCCCGGAGACTTCCGTCTGTAAACCCCTGTCAGCGCTTGCAGGGCAGCGTTGGCCGGTATTTTTTTGGCGCTGCGCACGCCTGGGTGCCGTCTGGCTAGGCGCCGTGATGGGGCTGCGTGACCGCGGGAAAACACTTAGGCGGTGAGGCCAGTGAGCGTTGCAAAAAAGACCAGTCAAAGCCGGCGCCCGGGTCTTGCTTGCGTCCTGCGGCGATGTGTTCATGCCCCGCAATGTGGGCGATGGGATAGGCCTGAATCAATGCCGCGCACAGTCCTGCCAGTGTTTCGTACTGGGGGGCTTCAAACCGGCCGCCCTCCAGACCTTCCAGCTCAATGCCGATGGAGTCGTCGTTGCAGTTGTTTCGTCCCCGGTAGCTGGATTCGCCAGCATGCCAGGCCCGCTCGCCGCAGGCGACAAACTGCCACAGCGCCCCGCTGCGGCTGATGAAAAAGTGGGACGAGACCTGCAGGCCGCGAATGCTCTGGAAGTAGGCGTGCGCCTCCCAGTCGAGCTGGTTGGTAAAAAGGCGTTGCACGTTGCCGTTGCCAAACTCCCCTGGCGGCAGGCTGATGGAATGAATCACGATCAGGTCGACGTGTGCGCCAACCGGCCGGGGGCCGAAGTTGGGCGAGGCGAGTGCACGTGCATAGCGGTACCAGCCGTCTTGCCACAAGCCCGGAGTTGCGGGCGGGGTGCGGTCTTCAGGCGGGTTCACTGGCATCATCGGGTGCGTCGTCATGGCCGGGTGTCACGATGTTCAGGCGGGCAATCCGGTAGCGGATCTGGCGCAGGCTCAGGCCCAGTTTGGCGGCGGCCGCCGTCCGGTTAAAACCGGTGTCCTGCAATACCTTGCACAGGATGTTCCGCTCCTGCAGGTCGAGGTAATCCTGCAGGTTTTCCGGTACGGCCACAGGGTCTGGCGCTGGCGTATCAAAATGCAGGTCACTGCCGTCGCCGAGCGCTACCGCGCGGTGCAGGGTGTTTTCAAGCTCCCTGACGTTGCCGTGGAAGGGCAGCGATTTCAACTGCTCCATCACGGGCGCCGTGAGTTCAGGTGCCTTGAACCCCGACTCGTGGCAAATGCGTACCAGCAAGGCACTGCACAGCGCCGGCAGGTCTTCGCGCCGTTCGCGCAGCGGCGGCACCACAATTTCGATCACATTGAGCCGATAGTACAAATCCTGACGGAAGCTGCCCGCCTGAACACCGGCCGCGAGATCCTTGTGGGTGGCACTGACGATACGCACGTCCACGGCGTCTTCCTGTGTCGAGCCCAGCGACCGCACGGCGCGCTCCTGAATGACCCGCAGCAGCTTGGACTGCATGGCCAGCGGCAGGTCGCCGATCTCATCGAGAAACAGGGTTCCCCCCTTGGCCGCCTGGAAATAGCCCTGGCGGTCTTGCGTTGAGCCGGTGTAAGCCCCTTTGCGGGCACCAAAGAACTCGGCTTCGAGCAGGTTTTCAGGAATGGCGCTGCAATTGACCGCCACAAAGGGCCCACCAGCGCGGTGGCTGCAACCATGCACGGCGCGCGCGACCAGTTCCTTGCCGGTGCCGGACTCCCCCTGAATCAAAATCGGCGCCATGCTGCCCGCCACCTTGACAATGCGCGACTTGACCGCCCGCATCACCGGTGATTCGCCCACCAGCTTTTGCAGGACACCCGGCGTCGCGTGCGGCTTTGCCGGTGTCTGGGGGGGCGCGCCAGGCGCGGGCGTATCGCGGTCACCTTGGGCCGGCAGGACAAAATTCTTTGAGCCCTGAATGGCAGATGCCACGACGCCGCGGAACTGCTTGAGGTCAACCGGTTTGGTCAGGTAGTCAAACGCGCCTGCCTTGAGGGCTTCCACCGCATTTTCAGCCGAGCCGTAGGCCGTGATGACCACGCAGCGTTCGGCCCGCTGCTGGCTGACCAGCTCGCGCAGCAGTTCCAGCCCCAGTCCGTCAGGCAGGCGCATGTCGGTAATGACTGCATCGAAGCGATGTGCCGAAAGCAGCTCGCGCGCCTGCGCCAGGTCGCCCGCTGCCTCGACCCGGTAACCTTCCCGCAGCAGCGTCAACTCGTACAGGGTGCGCAAATCCGGCTCGTCATCAATGACAAGAATCCGGGCGGGTTGGGGGGGGGATTCCGGCAGGCTCATGGGGTCAGACCAGTATGGCGTCGAAAGAACTCGTAAGGGGCGCTGAAGGCTGGGGCGTGGGCCGGAACATGACAAAAAATTCATTGCCCTGTGTGTTGCCGCGCGGCACGCGGCGGTAGCCAATCTGCGCGCCGTAGCGTTCGCACAGCTCCCTGCATATATACAGACCCAAGCCGCTGGAGCGGCTTTCCGAGGAGAAAAAGGGTTCAAACAGATGCGTCTGGACCGTGCTCTCCAGCGGCTGGCCATCGCTCCATACGGCCAGCCGGGCCTGTCCCGGCGCCACCAGTTCGGTGCTGACTTCAATCGCGCCGGCGGCGGTGCTGGCATAGCGCAGGGCATTGTCCAGCAGGTTGATCATCAGGCGCCGCAGGTGTTCCGGCTCAAACCACACGGCGGCGTTGGCCGCTTGTGTGTTCATGCACATGCGCTGCGCGGCGGCGGTCTGGCTGGCCCAGTCGCTGGCAATCCGAAGCACGGTGTCGTCCAGCAACAGGGTGGTCGTCTGCGGTGCCGCCATGTCTTCCTGGGCCCGTGAAATATTCAGGACTTCGTCGACAATTTTGGCCAGGCGCTGTGCGTTTTGCCGGACCATGGCCGTCAGCTGCCGGTGCCCGGCATCCTGCAGGTCTTCTTCCAGCAAGGCATTGGCCTGTGAAATGGCGGCCAGCGGATTCCTGATCTCGTGGGCCACCGCCGCCGACATGCGCCCCATGGCCGCCATTTTTTCGGTGCGCACACGCGCTTCCATTTCCCGCAGGTCTTCGAGAAAAATGACGCACAGGCTTTTCTGGGTGCCCGCTTGCGCGCCGGTCAGGCGCGTGCGCACATGCAGCCGCCTCGCGTTGCGCGCCGGGTCCTCCAGGCTGATGTCGGCCTCCTGGGGCTGCAGTGTTGCGAAGGTACGGTGGGTCAACTCGACCAGCGGCTGCCAGGCCGGTTCTGCCGCCAGCGCAAACGGCGCGCTGCGAATCACATCGCGCGTGGCCAGCAGGCGCCCGGACGCCGGGTTGGCCGAACGCACAATGCCTTTCGCATCAATCACCAGAACGCCTTCGGCCAGGGTCTCAATCACCAGCTCATTGACCTCGGTCTGCATGCGCGCCACCGATTGGCTGCTTCTGGCCAGCTGCTCTTCACGCGCCAGCCGCAGCGCCAGCTGGTTGGCCAGCAGGGCCACCAGAAAAAACCCTGACCCGCTCAGGCCGGACTGGAGCAGCGGGGCGTTGATGTCGCCGACGGCGTTCAGCGTGTTCCACCAGGCGCCCGCCAGCAGCAGCAGGGTCACGCTGGCAGCCGTGCCGAAGGCCAGCAAGATAGGCCCCAGCACCGACGCCAGCAGCACCGGCAGCGCAAACAGCGGGGTGTAGTTGATGCCACCGGCCTGCATGAAATTGAGCAGCGAAAAGGTGATGACGTCGACACCAATCGTGGCCAGCCAGTGCGCATCGAAGGTGCGGCCGGGCGGCCGGGGCCGCGCCAGAAACCGCACGGCCAGCGTGGCACACAGGTAGGCCACACAAACGGCGATGGACCATCGGTTGGTGCTGTTGCCCAGCGCCTGAATGAGGGCCTGCAAAACCACCAATATGCCGGCAATCGCCACGCGGGCGGTCATGAAGACACGCCAGAGGCGTACAAAAGCGCCTGACCCTGATTGGCGCTCCCGCGTGCTGGACACGTTGTCTGCAGGTGCCAGCCACGACGGGAATTGCGAGCTCATCCCGCCCCGGCCTTGCGGCGGTGTGCGTCACTGCAGTAAATGCCGGTGCTGCCTATCAGGGCCTCCGAGCGGGGCAGGTGAACCTGGCAAACATCGCAGGCAACCATGTCCATGACTTCGCGGCCCTGGGGCGGGCTGGCGTGCGGGCGTGCCTGCCCGGCTTCGTGGCTTGCCGCCCGGCGGTCGGTTTCCCGTTGCTTGCGCCAGAGCCAGAAAACGACCAGGACCAGCGCGATGACCAGCAGGTATTTCATGCCCGCTTCAGGATGACTTCGAACACAAAACTCGAACCCGCATAGCCCAGCAGCAACAGGCCAGAACCCAGGTAGAGCACCCGAATCGCCTTGCGGCCGCGCCAGCCCAGCCGCGCCCGCCCGATCAGCAGGCCCGCAAACGTCAGCCAGGCCAGGACTGAAAAGATGGTTTTGTGGTTCCACTTCCAGGCCAGGGTGGGCCCGTACAGGGTTTCGGCAAACAGCCAGCCCACCAGCAGGGTGGCCGACAGCAGCAGGAAACCGGCTTCCACAAAGCGAAACGTCAGGCGTTCCAGTGTCAGCAGCGGCACGCCGTCGTTGGTGGGCGTGGCCAGCCGGATCGCGCGTTCCGAGCGGGTCATCAGCCAGCCATGCACCACGGCGGCGGCAAACAGTCCGTATGACGCAATGCCCAGGGCCCAGTGCAAGGGCAGCCAGGGCGACGCAATCATGTGGTAGCTGGTTCCCGGGAAAACCAGCGACAGGACCACGGCGGCGCTGCCCAGTCCCGCCAGGGACCAATGCGCCTGCAGTTGGGGAAACAGGCGGCTTTCAATCGCATACACCGTCAGTACCAGCCAGACCGTCATCGACAGGGCGGGCGCAAAACCAAAACGCGGTGGCTCGCCGAGCAGGCCGTCGGCCAGGGCCAGCGCGTGCAACAGCCAGGCGGCAAACAACAAGACGCGTATGCTGGATGGGGACAGGCGCGGCGTGGCCAGCGCCAGCACGGCATAGGCCATGGCGGCCCCCGCCGCCGCTGCAAGACCCCACCAGGCGCTCAAAGCTAAAATCATGGCCAGAGTTTAGCCTTTCGTCGGGTCTCCACAGACGTTTCGCTTCCACCGCGGAGCGCCATTTCCCCAATCCCTCTTTTCCCGGACTTATTGATGGCTTCAGCACTTACCGACAAGTTATCCCGCCTCGTCAAGGAAATGCGCGGCCAGGCCCGCATCACCGAATCCAATGTGCAGGACATGCTGCGCGAGGTGCGCATGGCCCTGCTGGAGGCCGACGTCGCCCTGCCGGTGGTGCGCGACTTTATTGCCCGCGTCAAGGACAAGGCGCTGGGCCAGGAAGTCATGGGCTCGCTTTCACCGGGGCAGGCGCTGGTGGGGGTCGTCAGCCGTGAGCTGGCCGCCACCATGGGCGAAGGCGTTAGCGACATCAACCTGGCGGCGCAGCCCCCCGCCGTGATTTTGATGGCGGGCCTGCAAGGTGCGGGTAAGACCACCACCACCGCCAAGCTGGCCAAGTACCTGATTGAAAAGCGCAAGAAAAAAGTGCTGACGGTCTCTGGCGACGTCTACCGCCCGGCGGCGATCGAGCAGTTAAAGACGGTCACCGCCCAGGCTGGAGCCGAATGGTTTCCCAGCTCACCCGAGCAGAAACCGGTGGACATTGCCCGCGCTGCCATCGACTATGCGCGCAAGCACTTTTTTGACGTGCTGCTGGTCGATACCGCTGGCCGGCTGGCCATTGACGAGGCCCTGATGGCCGAGATCAAGGAACTGCATGCGGTGCTGAACCCGGTCGAGACGCTGTTTGTGGTCGATGCGATGCAGGGCCAGGATGCGGTCAATACCGCCAAGGCCTTCAAGGACGCGCTGCCGCTGACCGGCATCATCCTGACCAAGACCGACGGCGACTCGCGCGGTGGCGCGGCGCTGAGCGTGCGGCAGATTACCGGTGCGCCCATCAAGTTTTCGGGCACCAGCGAGAAAATTGACGGGCTGGAAGTGTTCGATGCCGAGCGCCACGCCGGCCGCATTCTGGGCATGGGCGACATCGTGGCGCTGGTCGAGCAGGTGGCGGCGGGCGTGGACATGGCGGCGGCGCAAAAGCTCGCCGCCAAAATCAAGTCAGGCAGCGGCTTTGACCTGAACGATTTTCTGAGCCAGCTGCAGCAGATGAAAAGCATGGGCGGACTGTCCAGCCTGCTGGACAAGCTGCCGGCCCAAATGGCCGCCAAGGCGGGTCAGGTCGACATGGACAAGGCCGAAAAAGACATCAAGCGCAAGGAAGGCATCATTCAGAGCATGACGCCGCTGGAGCGCCGCAAACCCGAACTGATCAAGGCCACCCGCAAGCGCCGCATTGCCGCCGGTTCAGGCGTGCATGTTCAGGAAGTCAACCGCATGCTCAAGGAGTTTGAGCAAATGCAGGACATGATGAAAAAGATGAAGGGCGGCGGCATGATGAAAATGATGAAGCGCATGGGCGGCATGAAGGGCATGCCGAAGTTCTAGGGACTCCAAGGCCTTTGCGGAAGGGCTGGCGTGGCGCCCTGGCCGCCAGTTTCATCAGTGAAATAGGGCTTTTGCCCAATAAAAACGGGCGCGACTAGCTATTAAAAATATAGCATGCTGGCCTCTTCGCCTAGCGGTTGCCAGGGTCGTTCAAGCGGCCTGCAGGCGCACACTGCCGGCACTGGCCCGCTGGCTGGCGTGCAGCCAGGCCCGGCGCAGCACGGCGGGTGAGCGGGTTTCTTCCGGAATCAGCAGAAAGTTTTGCGCCCGCATGGCCGCGCCCACGCTGACCTGGCTGGTCAGCACGGTCATCGGAATGGACAGCAGCAGCGGCAAACCCACGGGCAGCAGCCACACCAGCGCCCGTGCATCCACCAGGGCGATGCCCAACGCCAGCACCAGCACCACAGCGCTCATGGGCGCGAGCTGGCGCAGCGCATGCTGCCATGGCACGGCTGCCGCCTCGCGCGGGGGTGATTTCCACTCCAGCTTCAGGCCGGTCATGGCCACCACCACAAACAGCGAATGCGCCAGCATGCGGATGGGGGCTTGAAGCAAGGCAATCAGGGTTTCAAGCAGGGCACTGCGCAGCAGGCTGACCGCACCGCCGTAGGCTGCTTGTTCCCGTTTGATCAGTACCGCGGCCAGGCCGAGGATGCGGGGCAAAAACAGCATGCACAAGGTCCAGCCCCAGAGCGATACCAACTCGCCGGGCAGCAGGTCCCAGTCAGCCACCATGGGCGCACCCGACAGCCACAGCGCGGTGCCCAGCGTCAGAAAGCACAGCCACAGCGGCGCCGACAGATAAGCCATGGCGCCGGTGCCAAACATGGAGCGGTGCACCGGGTGAATGCCGGGCTCGGCAATCAGGCGTGAGTTTTGCAGATTGCCCTGGCACCAGCGGCGGTCACGCTGCAGCTCGGCCAGCAAATCAGGCGGCTGCTGCTCGTAGCTGCCCACCAGGTCGGCCACCAGCCAGACGTGGTAACCGGCGCGGCGCATCAAAGCGGCCTCGACAAAGTCGTGCGACATGATGCTGCCCGACATGCCGCCGCTGCCCTTGATATGCGCCAGCGCGCAGTGCTGCATAAAGGGTTCAATGCGAATGATGGCGTTGTGGCCCCAGTAGTGCGACTCGCCCATCTGCCAGAACTGCATGCCCAGGGTGAACAGGCGGCCGGTGACGCGCGAGGCGAACTGCTGCGCCCGCGCATGCAGGGTGACATGGCCGATGGCCTGGGTCGCGGTCTGGATGATGCCAGCCTTGGGGTTGGCTTCCATCAGCTTGACCATGGCCACCAGGCAATCGCCGCTCATCACGCTGTCGGCGTCCAGCACCACCATGTAGCGGTAGTCCTTGCCCCAGCGGCGGCAGAAGTCGGCCACGTTGCCAGCCTTGCGGTCGCTGCGGCGTTTGCGCAGGCGGTAATAGACCTCGATCTG
>JANNXF010000115.1:0-1827 GCA_031409395.1 Polaromonas sp. | reverse complement strand
AAGCTGGTCGAAGACATGTTTGGCGAGCGGCGCGGCGCGCTGGTGGCGCTGGACCCGAAAACCGGGGATGTGCTGGCGTTTGTCAGCAAACCGACGTTTGACCCCAACCTGTTTGTCGATGGCATCGACACCGAGAGCTGGCAGGCCCTCAATGAATCGATTGACAAGCCGCTGCTGAACCGGGCGCTGCGCGGCACCTACCCGCCGGGCTCTACCTACAAGCCATTCATGGCCATGGCCGCGCTGCAAACCGGTGCGCGTTCGGCGACCGCACTGATCAATGACCCGGGGTTTTACATGTTTGGGGGGCGGCGCTTTGGCAGCCCTGAAAACGAGCGTGGCGGCATCATGGACATGAACCGCGCCATCGTCGAGTCAAGCAATGTGTATTTTTATTCACTGGCCAACGAGATGGGTGTGGACGCGATGCACGACTTCATGAAGCCGCTGGGTTTTGGCCAGATCACGGGCATCGACATCAACGGGGAAGTCCGCGGCATACTGCCCAGCCAGGACTGGAAGCGCAGTTATTTCAGAAAAACTGAACAGAAAAAATGGTTTGCCGGTGAAACCATTTCACTGGGCATTGGCCAGGGCTACAACAGCTTCACCATGCTGCAGCTCGCGCAGGCCACGGCGGTGCTGGCCAACAACGGCATCAAGCACAAGCCGCGCCTGGTGATCGGCACGCAGGACCCGGTCACCCGCGTGATGAATTCGCTGCCGCTGGCACCGGCCGAAGACCTGGGCTACAAGCCTGAAAACGTGGCGATCATCCGCAAGGCGCTGGTCGGCGTGACGCAGGTGGGGACCTCGACCAAGGTGTTTGCCGGCGCAGGCTATGTCAGCGGTGGCAAGACAGGCACGGCCCAGGCAGTGGGCATGGCCGCGAAAGGCAAGTACAACAGCGCCAAGATGGAAGAGCACCAGCGCGACCATGCGCTGTACATCGCCATGGCCCCAGCCGACAACCCCAAAATTGCACTGGCGGTCATTGTTGAAAACGCGGGATGGGGCGCCGGTTCCGCCGCACCGATTGCGCGCCGGGCGTTTGACTACATGCTGCTGGGGCAGTACCCGAGTGAAGAAGACATGGCGGCGGTGCAAAAAGGGCTTGCCGGGGCGCCCATCGGCAAGCCGCGCCGTGCCGCCGACATGCAGGCCGCCCTGCGCCCCGCCGGCAACCTGCCGGGCCCCGATGCGCCCAGCGCGATGGCCGAGGCGCCGGCCAGAACGACCGGGGCCAACGTTCCGTCAGTGGTCCGGGTGGCGGCTCCGCGCTAGGTGCGTGTGGGCGCTCTGTGGGCGGTCGGCCGGGCGCTATTTCAGGAAAGCGTCAAACCCGGTTTTAAGAATCAGCGCGCTGACCACGCCAATGAAAACCAGCCGCACAAAGCCCGCGCCATGCTTGAGCGCCATCCGCGTGCCCAGCAGGCTGCCCAGCACATTGGCCACGGCCATGGTCAGGGCGAAATGCCACCAGACATGGCCCTTCCAGGCAAACAGCGCCAGCGCTGCCAGGTTGGTGGCGGTGTTCAGCAGCTTGGCAGACGCCGAGGCGTTCAAAAAGTCGTAGCCCAGCCAGCGCACAAATAAAAACACAAAAAAGCTGCCGGTGCCGGGGCCAAAAAATCCGTCGTAAAAACCCAGCACGCCGCCAATGCAGCAGGCCGCAGCGGTTTCTGCCCGGCCCGAAAAGCGTGGGGTGTGGTGTTTGCCCAGCTCTTTTTTGGCCAGGGTGTAGAGCAGCACCAAAACCAGCACGAAGGGCAAGACCTTGCGCAAAAATCCGGGTGAAATCAGCGTCACCAGCCAGGCGCCGGCCAG
>JANNXF010000114.1:0-6910 GCA_031409395.1 Polaromonas sp. | reverse complement strand
GCCAAAGAGATTGGCCCCATCGCCAAGCCGAAAGACATCCGCTTTGCCGAGAACCTGCCCAAAACCCGTTCCGGCAAGATCATGCGCCGCCTGTTGCGCTCGATTGCCAAAGGCGAGGCCGTCACGCAAGACACGTCAACGCTTGAAAACCCGGCGATTCTGGACCAGTTGGGCCAGGCTTACTGACGCAGGTTGAAGGCCGTGAGTTGCTATTAAATATGTAGCTGCTTGCGCCCGTGTTTATTGGGCGAACCCTTGAAATGAACATTAAAAAAGCCCGCTGGACAAGCGGGCTTTTTTGGGAGCGGAGGCGATGTTTACTTTTGCGTCAATATCCACGCGACCAGTTTTTTGGCCTCGTCAGCGTTGACCTGCGCGTTGGCGGGCATGGGCACCGGACCCCAGACGCCCGAGCCGCCTTTCATGACCTTGACAGCGAGTTTGTCGGCTGCATCTTTCTGGCCAGCGTACTTGGTTGCCACGTCCTTGTACGACGGGCCCACCAGCTTTTTATCGACTGCGTGGCAGGCCATGCAGTTCTTGGCGGTGGCCAGTTGCAGGTCTGCCAGCGCTGGCGTGGACACTGCAGCACCTGCAGCTACCGCAGCGATGGCCAGAAGAATACGTTTCATGGGGTGTCCTCGTGAGGTCGTTGTCGATTAGGGTACAGTCAATCAACGCGATTGTAGTGAGCCTGGTTGACGTCCGGGTCTGGCTGTCAAACCGTGCCGCACTCCGCTGGCACTGCCCCAATTTTGAAAGAATGACGCATGTACCTGTTGCTGATTGGCATTGTCGCCCTGGCCCTGAAATACCTGGAGGTGGCGCCTGTCGCCGACTGGAGCTGGTGGCTTGTACTGAGCCCTTTTGCACTGGCCGCCGCCTGGTGGGCCTGGGCCGACAGCTCGGGCTACACCAAGCGGCGAGAGATGGAAAAAATGGACAAGCGCAAGGATGACCGCATTGAAAAGCAGCGCGAAGCCATGGGGATGTTGCCCAAAAAAACCAAAACCAAAACCAAGCGCTAGACGGGCCTGACGCTCAAGGGTTTTCAATCCCCCACCTGGCGGTAAAAAGCCGGTGAATGTCGACATTCACCGGCTTTTTGCTGTGTCGCCTTAAAGAATTAAGAATCAATAATCGTCGAGTACGGCACCCTTGCTGGCGCTGGAGGCATTGAAGGCAAACTTGGCCTGCACGCCGCGCGTGTAGCGCGGTTTGGGCGCCACCCAGCCCACCTTGCGCTGGGCCAGCACTTCATCGCTGATGTTCAGTTGTAGCAGCAGTTGCTTGGCATCAATCGTGATGGAGTCGCCTTCGTGGATGAAGGCAATGTTGCCGCCCGCCGCCGCTTCAGGCGCCACATGGCCAACCACCATGCCCCAGGTTCCCCCGGAAAAACGTCCGTCGGTAATCAGGCCCACGCTTTCGCCCAGGCCGGCGCCAATCAGTGCGCCGGTGGGTGCCAGCATTTCGGGCATGCCTGGCCCGCCTTTGGGACCCAGGTAGCGCAGCACCATCACATCACCGGCCACAATCTTGCCAGCCAGAATGGCGGCAAGCGCCGACTGCTCATCGTCAAACACGCGGGCCGGGCCTGTCATGACCGGGTTTTTCAGGCCGGTGATTTTGGCCACGCAGCCTTCGGGTGACAGGTTGCCCTTGAGGATGGCCAGGTGGCCTTGCGCGTACATCGGCTTGTCAATGCCGCGAATCACGTCCTGGTCAGCACGCGGCGCATCGGGCACGTCTTTCAGCACTTCGGCAATCGTCTGGCCTGAAATCGTCAGGCAGTCACCATGCAGCAGGCCAGCGGCCAGCAGCGTTTTCATGACTTGCGGAATGCCGCCGGCGCGGTGCAAATCCACCGCCAGGTATTTGCCAGAAGGTTTCAGGTCGCAAAGCACGGGGGTGCGTACGCGCACGCGCTCAAAGTCGTCAATGCTCCAGTCGACACCGGCCGTATGGGCAATCGCCAAAAAGTGCAGCACGGCGTTGGTGGAACCGCCCGTCGCCATGATCACCGCCACGGCGTTTTCAATGGCTTTCTTGGTCACGATGTCGCGCGGCTTGATGTCTTTTTTCACCGCTTCAATCAGCACCCGGGCGGACTCGGCCGCCGAGTTCATCTTCTCGTCGTGCGGGTTGGCCATGGTGCTGGAGTAGGGCAGCGAAATGCCGAGCGCCTCAAACGCGCTGGACATGGTGTTGGCGGTGTACATGCCGCCGCAACTGCCGGTGCCGGGAATGGCGCGGCGCTCGATCTGCAGCAGGTCTTCGTCGCTCATGCGGCCGGCGGCGTTTTCGCCCACGGCTTCAAACACGCTGACGATGTTCAGGTCTTTGCCCTTGTAGCTACCCGGCAGGATGGTGCCGCCGTAGACATAGATGGCCGGCACGTTGGCGCGCAGCATGCCCATCAGGCCGCCCGGCATGTTTTTGTCGCAACCGCCGACCACCAGCACGCCGTCCATCCATTGGCCCTGCACGCAGGTTTCAATGCAGTCGGATATCACTTCGCGGCTGACCAGCGAGTACTTCATGCCCTCGGTGCCCATCGCCATGCCGTCAGAAATCGTGGGCGTGCCAAACACCTGCGCGTTGCCGCCAGCCGCTTCAATCGCTTCAATCGCGGCATCGGCCAGCTTTTGCAGACCGCTGTTGCAGGGCGTGATGGTGCTGTGCCCGTTGGCCACGCCAATCATGGGTTTTTTGAAGTCATCGGCTTCGTAGCCCATGGCGTAGTACATCGAGCGGTTCGGCGCGCGTGACTTGCCTTCGGTGATGTTTTTGCTGCGCGGGTTCATGACGGTGATGGTCTTGGTTTCCATGGGGTGTCTCTTCATGTGGGGTTTTGACTGAAAAGTTGAGTATGCGTGCTTTGACTGATTCTTTCCAATCCATTATTTGTGGTGTATTAATATGTACGGCATATGAAAGACAGCGTTGTGACACCCCGCCAGCCCCCCTTGATTGAACTGCGTTTGTGGCGGCAGTTTCTGGCCGTGGCCGACGAGCTGCATTTTGGCCGGGCGGCCCAGCGCCTGAACATGACGCAGCCACCGCTGACACAAGCCATCGCTCAGCTCGAAGCCCTGCTGGGCCTGAAACTGTTTGACCGCACCAAACGCAGCGTGCAACTCACTGTGGCGGGGACGGCGCTGGTACCCGAGGCGCGCGACCTGCTGGCCCGCGCCCAGGCCTTGCCGCTGGTAGCGCGCGCCAGTGCCGACGGCGAAGCCGGACGTTTGCGCCTGGCCTTTGTGTCCACCGTCGGCTTCGATCTGTTGCCGCGCTGGGTGCGGGCCTTCCGTGAGCAGTATCCCAAGGTGCAGCTGGAGCTGATTGAGGCCACCGGCGATGTGCAGCAGCGCGCGCTGGAGCGCGGTGAAATTGATGCCGGCTTCATGCTGCATTCACCCGGCTTTGCGCCGCCTGGCCTGGCCTGCCAGCGCATCGCACGGGACCCGCTGGTGGTGGCCGTACCCGAGCAAAGCGGCTTGGCCGGCAAGACTCCGCTCACGCTGAAGGACTTGCTGGGCCAGCCTCTGGTGATTTTTCCAAGGCGCATTGTGCCGTCGCTTTACGACGCGATTTTTGCCATGTACCACGCCTCTGGCCAGTTGCCGCGCGTGGCCCAGGAAGCCATCCAGATGCAGACCATCGTCAACCTGGTGTCGGCGGGCCTGGGCATTGCCTGGGTGCCCGACAGCGTGCGGCAGTTTCAAAGGCCGGGTGTGGTGTACCGGGAACTCAAGGCGGGCAAGGGGCAGGCCGTGCCGGGCTGCGAAACCAGCCTGGTGTGGGCAGGGACGGCCAGCCCGGCGCTGGAGCGGTTTGTGGCGTTTGCGCCGGGCTGACAGCTTGCGGCTAAAAGGACCGCAAGGACGCCGTCAGGGGCTGGCGCTGAGGGGTTGCGAAGACACCAGCACCGGGTTTTCGCGGTACAGCTCGGGCATCACGCTTTTCAGGTTGGCGATTTTGGGCAGATCAAAGCGTGCGATATAGGCTGAGCGCGGGTTTCGGGTGGCGTAGTCCTGGTGGTAGGTCTCGGCCGGGTAAAAAGTGTTCAGCGGGGTGAGTTGCGTGACGATCTTGCCCCCAAACAGCCTGGTTGCGTCCAGCTGGGCGACGTAGCGTTCAGCCACTTCCTTCTGGTGGGCGTTCGTGTAAAAGACGGCCGAGCGGTACTGCGTGCCGGTATCCGGGCCCTGGCGGTTGAGCTGTGTCGGGTCGTGCGCCACTGAAAAGTAGATCTGCAGCAGCTTGCCGTAAGACACCTGCTTCGGGTCATAGCTGATCTGTACCGATTCGGCGTGCCCGGTCCGGCCCGAACCAATGCTGGCGTAGTTGGCGGTTTCTTTCTGGCCACCGGCATAGCCCGACACGGCATTCAGCACGCCCTGGGTGTGCTGGAAAACGGCTTGCACGCCCCAGAAGCAGCCGCCGGCAAACACGGCGGTTTCGCGGGTGCTTTCTGTGCCTGCCGGCATGTCAAGTGCCGGTGCCGGCAGCTTGACCGCTTTTTCAGCCGCCGCACTGGGGCCAAGCAAGGCCCAGACCGACAATATCGCCGCACTTGCGGTCAGCAGAGCCTTGTTCATCATGATGCCGCCGTGAAGTTCATGGCCACGCCGTTCATGCAGTAGCGCAGCCGGGTCGGTGGGGGGCCGTCGTTGAACACATGGCCCAGGTGGCCGCCGCAGCGGCGGCACAGCACCTCGGTGCGTTTGATGAACAGGGTGGTGTCGGTGTCTTCGACCACTGCGTTTTCCGTCGGCTGCCAGAAGCTGGGCCAGCCGGTGCCGCTGTCAAACTTGGTTTTTGACGAAAAGAGCGGCAGGCCGCAGCCGGCGCAGCTGAAAACGCCAGCGCGTTTTTCCTTGTCGAGCGGGCTGGTGTGGGGGCGTTCTGTTCCGGCCTTGCGCAAGACGCGGTATTGCCCGGGTGTGAGCAGCTTTTGCCATTCGGCTTCGGTGCGCGTCACTTCATAGGCTCGCGCCGCATGCGCCGGGCTGCTGCCCAGCAGGCCGCGCAGGGCGGCCACACTGCCAGACAGTGCGCCCAGGCGCAACAGGGTGGTTCTTCGGCTCATCATGGATTTTCCTTTGGCGTAAACAGGTGGCAAGGTGGCAGGTGTTGGATTGGTCGCTACGGCTCTTGGTTCCTTACAGGGGGCCAAGGTGCGCTGCCGCAGCAGAGGGCGAGCTGCCATTGAATTGCTATAAAAATAATAGCTGCTCGCACCCGATTTATATGGGCGAGAGCTTTATTTGACACTTGATGCCGGCCCTGGCCGGGTGGTGTGGCCGTACCCCGCCACATCTGTGCTTTACCCTAAACCCACCGGCTTGGTGGGCCCGCTTGTTCAGGGCGCACTGATGCGCGTCACGCTGGACCGGCCCAGCACCAGCAGCGCGCCGTCGGTGGCCACCCGCATGTCGACCGGTGAATCGCTGAGGGTTGCAAACGCGTAGGTGGCGTTGTCGTTGGCCAGATCGACGAGCCCAATGAAGCGGCTCACGAAATCGGCAAAAAAGTAGTTGCCGCGGTAGGGCGCCGGAAAGGGGCCGGTCGCCGGGTAGAAGGCGCCGCCAGCGATCGAAAAGCCGGTAAAGAAGCCGCCCGGCCCCGAGCCTGGCGGCACGGCGGCGCTGTGCCGGTAGGTGAACAGCGGCGCGGCGATGCCGCTGCCGAGGTTGTCAGGGCCTTCGGAGGCGGGCCAGCCGTAATTCGCACCGGCCACGCCGACATTGATTTCTTCCCAGGTGTTCTGGCCCACGTCATTGATGTGGATTCGACCAGTCACCGGCTGCACGGCGAAGGTGAAGGGGTTGCGCAAGCCGTAGGCCCAGATGGCGCGCGCCAGACCCACCTGGAGGCTGAAGAATGGGTTGTCAGCCGGAATGCTGCCGTCTTCATTGAAGCGCAGCAGCTTGCCGAAAGGGCTCTTCAGGTCCTGTGAGCGGGCCGGGTCTGCGTTTTCACCGACACCGACGTAGAGCTTGCCGTCGCCGCCGAAATGCAGTGCGCCACCATTGTGGTTGGTGGCAAGGGACAGCGGCGGCAGGTCGACCAGGATCTGCTCGCTCAAGGCGGCCGCCACATCACCGAGCGCGGTGAAGCGGCTGATGCGGTTATGCGCGCCGCCCGTGGCGGTGGTGTAGTGCACAAAAACATGCGGGGTGGCCGGAAAATCAGGGTGCAGCGTGACACCGATCAGCCCGCGCTCACCCGACGCGTCGACCGCCAGCTGCACAAAGGGCTGCAGCAAAACCAGCCCGGCCTTGACCACGCGCAGCGCGCCGCCCTGTTCGGCAATAAACAGCCGGCCATCAGGGGCTTGCGCCATGGCGGTTGCCGCGTTGAGCCCGGTCACAAAGCCCTCGTCTTTGGTAAAACCGGCGGGCAAGGAACTGGTGCCGCCAAAGCGCACCGTGGCGCTGGCAAAGGCCGACACATTGCCAGCGGCGTCGCGTGCCCGCACGCGAACCATGTGCTGACCGGCGGCGTAGCGCGTGCTGTCAACGCTGGCGGTGTAGGGTGCGCTGTTGCTGGTGCCTACCGGCTGGCCGTCCACCTCGAAGTCGACCTGCGTGACGGCGACGTTGTCGCTTGCGGTGGCGCTCAGTGCCAGCGTGCCGACCAGGCCGGTCGCGAGGTTCACCGGCGCAGTGAGGACGACTGCCGGTGCCGTGGTGTCGAGGTTGCTGACGCTGGTGCCGGGGCCGGGGCCACTGCCACCCCCGCAGCTGGACAACAGCAGCGCTGCAAGGACCAGTACCCGATGGCGAGCGATTGAACGGGGATTCATGCGGTTTTCTCCAGTTCGTCTCCTGCGCTGCAGCGCAGGGCTGTGAAAGTGGCATTTTGCGCCTGTCAGCCGCTTATTTCCAGGCGAATACCGGTT
>JANNXF010000113.1:0-5248 GCA_031409395.1 Polaromonas sp. | reverse complement strand
CGCGCTACAACCTGAAAAGCCGGTTTTTTGACGAGTTGCCCGAAGCCGCGCTCAAATGGATCACGCCCAAGCACCAGGGCTTTGCCTCGGGCCTGGGCGGCGGCCCCAATCCCTGGGGTGATGCTATGAATTCAGGAGCTGACGGCACCCGTAAAGACTGGGCCAGCAGTGTTTTTTCTTCAAAGTCTGGCGGTGCAGAGCGTTTTGCCAACCCGGTGGTCCCGGCGCAGCGCGAAGCCCCGGCGCACGGGCTGAAAAGCGGCATGTCGGTGTTTCACGCCAAGTTTGGCGAAGGGAAGGTGCTGATGCTGGAAGGCAGTGGCGACGATGCGCGGGCGCAGATCAACTTCACCCGGCATGGCGTGAAATGGCTGGCGTTGAGCGTGGCCAAACTCACCGTGGTGTAGCCGTGTCAAGGCCGGTGCGTCCAATGCCTGGCCCTGAAAATGGCCAGAAACCCTGTTGAGATTGCTGGCAATGCCATTGTTAAGATGCAAATTTTATGCACAGCGCACCCCCTGCGCGCCCTGAAACTCTTGCCTGCGAGATAAACATGAATGCCCCCGAACCGAGCGCCGAGACGTCTTCCCCGATTTATATATCGCACCAGGAGTTTCGTACCGGTCTGCCGGCAGGCCGCTTCCGCCTGATCGTGAACCCGGAACGTGCGCAGAAGTACGTCAAGCAACGCCTGTTTGTGGTCGGTATTTCGCTGCCCCTCGTTGGCATTGGCACGGCGCTCGGGTTGTCAGGGTATCCGTGGGTGGGCTTGCCATTGCTTCTTGCCGGCGCGCTGCTGCACCGTGTCATCAAGGCCCATGCCGCAAAAATCCTGCTGCACCTGGCCCTCCAGGATGCCAAAACCTACCAGGAAGCCACAGAATTCGAAATTCTGGAAGTGCGCTACGCCTGACGGCGGGCCTGGGGCGCACTGCCCCGGCCACCACCCGCCGCTTACTTGTTTTTCGCCTTGTACGCGGCAATCGACTTGGCCAGGTCTTCGTACTCTTCGCAGCTGGTGTTGCCACAAATCGTTTTGAGCTGCGCCAGGTGCTCCTCGGCTTTGGCCGGTTTTTTGTCCATCAGGTAGGCCTCTCCGATGTATTCGTGGGCCCCCTTGTGCCTGGGGTTGAGCTTGAGCGCCGTGTTGTAGTGCTCAAAGGCATTGGCCAGATCAGGCGTGGCCTGCTTGCGATAGGAATAGGCCAGCAGGTTGTGGGCGTCCGCGTTGGTGGGCTGTTCACGCACCGCCAGCGTCAGTTCGGCGATGGATTTTTTCCAGTCTTTGGCCTTGATGGCCTCGCGTCCTGTTGCCATGCGGTCTACCCGGACGGGCGCTGCCGCGACGGCTGGCGTGGGCTCGGGGGTGTCGGCGGCTAGCGCGGTAGCACTGAACAGGCAGAGGGCGCAGGCTAGGGTGGAAAGGCGTAATCGCATCGGAATTTCCTTGAGGTTTGGGTGGCCGTACTGACAACGAAACAGGGTGAATGTGGCTGCAATGCTATCGGCTGCGGGCGCCCCGGGCGACCCGGCCCGGTATTTCCCGGTGGGCCGTAGGTTATGCGGCGTCGTGCGGACTGGCCGGGCTGGACGCCCCGGAGGCGTCAGGCAGGTCCGGCGGTGTTGCCGTGAAGCTGTCCTGGAAGGTGAAGTAAATCGAGGTAAAAAACATCGCCACCACCACCAGCGCCACCGGAAACATCGCCGCCGTGGCCAGCCCGGGGTTGCCCAGCAACACGGCGATCAGCGTCACGACCAAGGTCGCCACAATAAACAGCGCCGTCCAGGCCAGGCCAAATACCGTCAGTGCGCCAAAGTTTTTGTAGCACGCCATCACGCTGAAAAACAGGCTCTTGACCGGCGTGACGCCGTGCCAGTGCACCAGCGCCGGGGCATGCCAGAACAGCAGTGACAGCGGCATGTACAGGGCCAGCGCCACCCACATGGCCAACTGGAAATCGTTTTGCAGCACCAGTTCTTCGGTGATTTTGCCGCCCACCAGGTAAAGCCGGGCAAACTGGCCGCCGTCAAACAGGGCGGACACCGCCATGATGGTCAAAAACCCGGCGGCGTACAGCGCCCCCAGCACCAGCATGGCCCGCATTTGCTGCTGGCCGGCGCGAAACGCGCTGATCAGGATGGACGGCATGGGAAATTTGCCTTTGGTGGCCTCCTGCGTGGCCGCCATCAGGCCCAGTGTGGCGGCGGGCAGCAGCGCCAGCGCCAGCGCGGCACCGACAAAGGGCAAGAGCGTGGCCAGCGACAGCACCGCCATGAACATGAAAAACAGGCCCGACATGGCCAGCGGCTGCTTGATAAAAGTCTTGACGCCGAGCTTGACCCAGGTCAGGCCGGTCCGCGCGGGAACAATGTTTAGTTTCATGGGGCGTGTCCGGGCTTGTCGTCCGGATGTCCGTTAGGGTTACAGGCAATAGGGGTTCAAAAGGCGCTGGCGCAGCACGCGCTCAAAATGGCCAGGGTCGTGCGCTTTGAGGACGGCGGCTTCGCGCGGCAAATGAAAGTCCCACAGCCGCGAAATCCAGAAACGGAGCGCGCCGGCGCGCTGCATGGCGGGCAGCAGCGTGCGTTCCTGTGGGCTCAAGGGGCGCACTGCCTGGTAGGCGGCCATGAAGGCATCGGCACGTGCCGTGTCTTGCACGCCGCTGGCCAGGTCTATGCACCAGTCGTTCAGGCAGACGCCAATGTCAAACAGAAAAGTGTCGCAACCGGCAAAGTAAAAATCAAAGAAGCCGGTCAGCGCGCCGTCCTCAAACATCACATTGTCCCGAAACAGGTCGGCATGCACCGCGCCGCGCGGCAGGCTGCGGTAGGCAGACGCCGCCGCAATGTGGTTCTGGTAGGCCAGCTCGCCCAGCAGCAGACTGCGCTGCGCTGGCGTGACGTGGGGCAATACCACCGGCACGGTGTCGTTCCACCAGCTCAAGGCCCGCAGGTTGGGCTGCTGGCGCGGGTAGTCGAGCCCGGCCAGGTGCATGCGGGCCAGCATGCTGCCCACGGCCGCGCAGTGCGCTGGCGTGGGGGCCAGTTCGCTGTGGCCGTGCAGCTTGTTGACCACCGCCGCCGGTTTGCCCTTGAGGCGGTGAAGAATATTGCCTTTGGCGTCTGGCGCCGGGTCGGGCACCGGAATGCCGCCAGCCGCCAGATGCTGCATCAGGTGCAGGTAAAAAGGCAGTTGCTCAAACGTCAGGCGCTCGAACAGGGTCAGCACGTACTGGCCCTGGTCGGTGTCGACAAAGTAGTTGGTGTTTTCGATGCCGCCTGCAGCGCCCTTGATGCTCTGCAGTTGCCCCAAATTCAAGACGTTTAAAAACGCTGCGGCCTCGTCAAACGAGACCTCGGTAAATACGGCCATGCCTGAAACTGAACCCTAAGCCAGAAATTTAAAACTTCAGCACGTTCCAGACGCGCGAACCGTTGGTGTCACCCCCGGCAGCTGCCGGAGCCGCCGCCGGTGCGGCACCCCGTGCGCCTTCGGCGGGCTTGATCTCGTAAGCAGGCACGCCGGCCTTGGGCTGCACCGTGATTTTTTGGGTTTCACCGCCCACCCGCAGCTCGTCTATGCGTGCGCCGGTGTCCTCGGTGCGAATACGCTCGATCGCCTGGTCCCTGCGCTGGATACGGGCCGGTGCCTGGGGCGTCGCAGGCGCTGCGCCGGCGGGCGCCGGAACCGGCGTCTGGGCCACTGCGGCGGCCAGTGGCAGCGCGGCCAGCAAGGTAAGCCATAGAGCGCGAATAGCGTGTTTCATCTGTGCATTGTAGGCTTGCCCGGCCTGAAAAGGCGGCTTGCAGAGCCTGTTACGCCGGCAGGGTCGGCTGACCGCTGGTGTCGGCCAGCTGGAGGGGCATGGCGCGGCCAATATCCCCGACAATCCGGTGTATGAGCCTTGATAAAAAAACACTGCTGCTGGTTGACGGTTCCAGCTACCTGTACCGCGCTTTTCATGCCATGCCAGACCTGCGCGTGACGCCAGGTGACCCGCAAAGCCCGGCCACGGGGGCTATTCGCGGCATGGTCAACATGATGCAAAAGCTGCGCAAGGATGTGCGCGCCGACTACGCCGTGTGTGTGTTTGACGCCAAGGGCCCGACGTTTCGCGACGCGCTTTACCCTGACTACAAGGCCCAGCGCTCGCCCATGCCCGACGATTTGCGCAGCCAGGTCGAGCCGATTCACGAGGTGGTGCGCCTGCTGGGCTGGAAGGTGGTCGATGTGCCCGGTGTTGAAGCCGACGACGTGATCGGGACGCTGGCCTGCATGGCCTCGGCGCAGGGCATCGAGGTGATTATTTCGAGCGGCGACAAGGACCTGAGCCAGCTGGTCGATGACAACATCACCGTGATTGACACCATGAACGACCGCCGCCGCGACCTGGCCGGCGTGGAAGCCGAATTTGGCGTGCCGCCGCGCCTGATGGTGGACTACCAGACGCTGGTCGGCGATGCGGTGGACAACGTGCCAGGCGTGCCCAAGGTCGGCCCCAAAACCGCCGTGAAGTGGCTGCTTGAATATGGTTCGCTCGACGCACTGGTGGCGCGTGCCGCTGAGATCAAGGGCGTGGTGGGCGACAACCTGCGCCAGTCGCTGGACTGGTTGCCCAAGGGCCGCGAGCTGCTCACCATCAAGAAAGACTGCGAACTAGACGCTTATATCGATGGCCTGCCTGCTATGGATTCAATAGCTATTGGCGCCCAGGATACGGCGGCATTGGCCACTTTTTATGAAAAGTATGGCTTCAAGGGGCTGGTCAGGTCGCTGGAGGCACCTGCCGCCAAGGCGGTGCCTGCACCGCCCGCCGACAGTGGCCGCGAGCTCAACCTATCCGAGCCTGGTTTGTTTGACGAACCCCCAGAAGGTGCCGCTGCCGCCAGGCCGCCCAGCACGCTGGCGTACGACACCATCTTCAGCTGGGAAGACTTTGAGCGCTGGCTGACCAGGCTGGAGGCCGCCGAACTGGTGGCGCTGGACACCGAAACCACCTCGCTCGATGAAATGCGCGCCGAAATTGTCGGCCTGAGCTTCAGCGTGACCCCGGGCGAAGCCGCCTACATTCCGCTCACCCATGATTACCCCGACGCGCCGCTGCAGCTGCCGCGCGACGAAGTGCTGGCGCGCCTCAAGCCCTGGCTTGAAAACCCGGCCAAAGCCAAGCTCGGCCAGCACATCAAGTACGACCGCCATGTGTTTGCCAACCACGGCATCGAGGTGCAGGGCTACGCCCACGACACC
>JANNXF010000112.1:0-3776 GCA_031409395.1 Polaromonas sp. | reverse complement strand
GCCAGGGTAGACGGCCAGGATATTTTGCAGTCCGAATGGGACAGGGCGCATCAGCGGGAAGTGGACCGCATGCGCGCTTCCATGCCCACGCTTGACGTCAAGCTGCTCGATTCGCCGGAAGCACGCTATGGCACGCTGGAGCGTCTGGTGCGTGACCGCGTGATTGCGGCCGCAGCCAACAAATTCAAACTGGCCACCAGCGACCAGCGCCTGATGCGCGAATTGCAGCAGAGCCCCGAGATTGCGTCGTTGCGCCGGCCAGATGGCACGCTGGACATGGAACGCTATCGCCAGTTGCTGGGCAGCCAGGGCATGACGCCCGAGATGTTTGAAGCCAACGTGCGCGCCGACCTTTCCAACCGCCAGGTGCTGATGGGTATTGGTGCCAGCGGGTTTTCTTCCAGCCAGGCGGCTGATCTGGCGCTGAATGCCTATTTTGAAAAACGCGAAGTGCAGCTGGCCCGTTTCAACGCTGCCGACTTTGCCGCAAAGCTGGCACCCACGGATGCCGAACTGGAACAGTTTTACAAGGCCAATGAAAAGCTGTTCCAGGCCCCGGAGCAAGCGAGCATCCAGTATGTCCTGCTTGATCTGGACACGGTGAAGAAAAGCATCACGCTCAATGAAGCAGATCTCAAGACCTATTTTGAGCAGAACGCCCAGCGCCTCAGCGGTGCCGAAGAGCGCCGTGCCAGCCACATCCTGATCAACGCCCCTACGTCAGCCCCTGCCGCCGAGCGTGAAAAAGCCAGAGCCAAAGCCGAAGAATTGCTGGCCCTGGTTAAAAAATCGCCCGATACATTTGCCGATGTGGCGCGCAAAAATTCGCAGGACACCGGCTCGGCCGCCAATGGGGGAGACCTTGACTTCTTTCCCCGTGGCGCCATGGTCAAGCCGTTTGAAACAGCCGCTTTTGCGTTGAAAAAAGGTGAAATCAGTGCGGTCGTCGAATCCGATTTCGGGTTTCACATCATCAAGCTGACCGACATCAAGGCCCCCAAGCAGCGCACGTTTGAAGACATGCGTGCCGAGCTTGAAGCCGATTTGCGCAAGCAACAGGCCCAGAAAAAATTTGCGGAGACCGCAGAGATTTTTACCAACGCGGTCTATGAGCAGTCAGACAGCCTGAAGCCGGTGGCCGAGCGCCTCAAGCTTGAGATCAAAACGGCCAGCAATGTGACCCGCCAGCCGCCCGCCGGTGCGACGGGGGTACTGGCCAATCCAAAATTCCTCAATGCCTTGTTCGCGCCTGACGCGATTGAGAAAAAGCGCAATACCGAAGCCGTTGAGGTGGCGCCCAGCCAGCTGGCCTCGGGCCGCATCGTTCAGTACGCGCCAGCGCATACCCGGCCATTTGCCGAAGTCAAAGACAATGTTCGCCAGCGCTGGCTGGCCCAGCGCGGCGCCGAAGAGGCCCGCAAGGAAGGTATGGCGAAGCTCGCCGCCTGGAAGCTGGCCCCGGCGTCAGCGGTACTTGAGGCGCCACAGCTGGTTTCGCGCGAGCGCGCTGACAAATTGGCCCCACAGATCATTGACGCCGCTCTGCGTGTCGATCCGGCGGTACTGCCGGTCTTCACTGGTGTGGATCTGGGCACCCAGGGCTATGTCATCGTCAAGGTCAGCAAGGTCCTTGCGCGCGATGCGCCCGCTGAAGCAGCCGCCAAACAGGAACGCAGCCAGTACGCCCAGTGGTGGACTTCTGCCGAAAACCTGGCGTATTACAACAGCCTGAAAGAGCGCTTCAAGGCAGAAATCCTGGTGGCCAAGCCCGTACTGGGCAAGCTGGCCGCAGATGAGGGCGTGACGCAGTAGATTGCAGCGGCTTTGCCGCTATAATCTGAGGCTACGGTGGCTGTAGCTCAGTTGGTAGAGTCCAGGATTGTGATTCCTGTTGTCGTGGGTTCGAGCCCCATCAGCCACCCCAGAATATGTAGCGCCTGATTTCGGTCAGGCGCTATTTTTTTTGCCTGTGCTGCCTTGCCCGGCCGCACCTTGCACACCAGGCTTTAGTTCACCATCACCAGTTTGCCCATCACCCCCCGCGAACCCATGTGGGCGTAAGCCGCTTTCAGCTCTGCCATGGGCATGGTGCGGTCAATCACGGGTTTGATCTTGCCCTGGGCGTACCAGCTGGCCAGCTCACCCATCATGGCGGCGTTGGCTTTGGGTTCGGCTTTGGCAAAGCCGCCCCAGAACACGCCGACGATGGATGCGCCCTTGAGCAGCGGCAAATTCAGTGGCAATGAAGGTGTGGGGCCAGAGGCGAAGCCGACGACCAGGTAGCGGCCGCGCCAGGCAATCGAGCGGAAGGCGGGCTCGGTGTAGTCGCCACCGACCGGGTCGTACACCACGTCGGGGCCTTTGCCGCCTGTCAGGGCCTTGATGCTTTCGCGCAAATCGGCATTTGTGTAGTTAATCGTCTCGTCTGCGCCTATGGATTTGCACAGGGCGCATTTTTCGTCTGTCGATGCGGCAGCGATCACGCGGGCGCCCATCGCTTTGGCAATCTGGATGGCCGATGTGCCCACGCCACCGGCCGCGCCCAGCACCAGCACGGTTTCACCGGCCTTGAGTTGTGCCCGGTCTACCAGTGCGTGGTGTGAAGTGGCGTAAATCATGATGAAGGCGGCGGCATCGACAAACGAAAAGCCGGGCGGCAGTGGCATGCACAGCGCCGCCGGCGCAAGGGTGTGGGTGGCAAAGCCGCCAGTGCCCGACAGGCAGGCGACATGCTGGCCGACTTGCAGGTGTTTCACCCCTTCGCCCACGGCCTGCACCACACCTGCGTACTCTGAGCCAGGCACAAAGGGCAGGGGGGGCTTCATCTGGTATTTGTTCTGCACGATCAGCAGATCCGGAAAGTTCAACGATGCCGCCTTGATCTCGATCAGCACTTCGCCGGCCTTGGGCTGGGGCGTTGGCAGTTCTGTCCAGGTCAGGGCGTCAACGCCGGTGGGGTTTTCACAAAGCCAGGCTTGCATGAGGGGTCTCCTAAGTGGGGTGAACCTGCATCATAGGCAGGTCAATGGGGCAAAAGCTGTGCTGCAGAGCCCTTGGGTGTCACGTCGGTAACTTGCCTCGCCTAAAATTCAGGCATGAAAATTCTTATTTGCAACGACGATGGTTATCAGGCGGCGGGCATTGTGGCCCTGTACGAGGCGCTGAAAGACATTGCCGACGTTGAAGTGGTGGCCCCTGAGGTCAACAACAGCGCCAAGTCCAATGCCTTGACGCTGCATTCGCCGATGTATGTGCACACGGCGGCCAACGGGTTTCGCTATGTGAACGGAACCCCGGCAGACTGCGTGCACATTGCACTGACAGGCCTGCTGGGCTACCGGCCGGATCTGGTGGTGTCGGGGATCAACAACGGCGCCAATATGGGTGACGACACGATTTATTCGGGCACGGTGGGCGCGGCCATGGAAGGCTATCTGTTTGGCATTCCGGCGATTGCGTTTTCACAAACTGAAAAAGGCTGGGCCCATATTGATGTGGCGGCGCAATACGCACGCAAGCTGGTGCTGCAGCTCATGCCCTCGCTGGAGGCCGTGGCCGAGGGCGCGCAACCGACCGTGCCGCCCTGGCTGCTCAATGTGAACATTCCCAATCTGCCCGACGACCAGATTCAGGGCGTCAAGGTGGCGCGGCTGGGGCGCCGGCATGCCGCCGAGCGGGTCATCACGCAGGCCAGCCCGCGTGGCGAAACCATGTACTGGATAGGTGGTGCGGGCCCGGCCAAAGAGGCGGGCGAGGGCACCGACTTTTACGCCACC
>JANNXF010000111.1:0-2755 GCA_031409395.1 Polaromonas sp. | reverse complement strand
ATGCGCAGGCGGTTGGTGAACACGCCACCGATTTGGGCGCGGTCTGCCGGTTTGCCGGTTTCTTTTTCCACAATGCTGGCCAACACCAGGGCTTGCTCGGGGGTTTTGAGTGGTGTGTCCGGGCTGCGTTGGGCCCAGGCGGCGTCCAGCCGTTTGTCCATGGCGCGGGCGGCGCGGGCCAGCACGGCCAGGTCACTGGCGCCTTTGGCGTAGGTGTAGGTATCGGGAAAAAACCGGCCTTCGGGGTGCATGCCGGGCCTGCCCAGTTTGTCCATGATGATTTCAGGGCTTAGCCCAATAGAGTCGGGCGCGAGGTGCTCTGCTTTTTGTAGCGCCGCACGCACCTGGTTGAAGGTCCAGCCCTCGACCAGGGTGACACTTTTAAGGGTTTCTTCACCCCGCACCAGCATGCTGAGCAGGCGGCGCGGCGTGGTGCCGGGCACCAGCTCGTAGCTGCCCGCCTTGATGAGCCGGGCCTGGCCCGAAAGTCGAAACCAGGCCTGCAACAGCAGCACCGGCACGTCTGCGCCGCTGGCCACCACCACCGCCGCCACGCCATTGGCGGTGGTGCCGGGTTCGATCTCCAGATCCACCACACCCGTCACAGCCGCCCCACCCTGGCTGGCCGGGTCCATCCGCAGCGCCATCGGCTGGTGAATCCACCACAGGCCAGCGCCCCCTACCAGCACGGCGCTAGCCAGCAGCAGCAACAACAGACTTGTAAATGCACGACGCACAGTGGGGGACTTTCCGGGGTTTTCAGAGGGCTTGGGGGCTGGTGGGGCCAGGCAATGACACCACAACCGGCCCACAACAAGTCACCCATGATAATTCAGCCTATCTGTTCAATTAGACGGCCTTGTTCGGCCGCCCGCACCATGACCCCATCTGCCCCGGCCGCCCTTATTTCCGGAACGACTCCCCTGAAGCACCTTGGCGTGATTCGCGCAGCAGGCCCGGACGCCGCCCATTTTTTGCAGGGCCAGCTCACGCAAGACGTCAGCCTGCTGGGTTTGCAAGAAGCGCGGCTGGCGGCTTTTTGCAACGCCAAGGGCCGCATGCAGGCCAGTTTTGTGGTGTTCAAGCGCAGCCAGGACGAGATTTTGCTGGTCTGCAGCCGCGATCTGCTGGCCGCCACGCTCAAGCGCCTGTCAATGTTTGTGATGCGCGCCAAGGCCAAACTCAGCGATGCCAGTGACGATTTCGCGCTCTATGGCCTAGCCGGTGATGCGGCAGTTGCTACAGAATCAATAGCTGCTGGCGCCCGTCTTTATTGGGCAAAAGCCGATATTGGACCTGCAAATCAGGTGACACTCTACCCCGCAGCGGGCACGGCACGCGCCCTTTGGTGCGCGCCTGCCGACTCGCCTGCGCCGCCGGGCCAGCCGCTGGATGTGGCCTTGTGGCACTGGCTGGAGGTGCAATCGGGCATCGCCATGATCACCCAGCCGATTTTTGAGGCCTTTGTGCCGCAAATGCTCAATTACGAGTCAGTTGGCGGCGTGAACTTCAAAAAAGGCTGCTACCCCGGCCAGGAGGTGGTGGCGCGCAGCCAGTTTCGCGGCACGCTCAAGCGCCGCGCCTACATTGCCCATATCAGCGACACCAGCGCACTGCCGGCGGTGGGGCAAGAGGTGTTTCAGGCGCTGGATGCAGAGCAGCCTTGCGGCCTGGTGGCTGCAGCGGCGGCCCATCCGTCAGGCGGTTTTGATGTCATTGTGTCGATGCAGACCAGTGCCGCAGCAGACGCAGCCGATGGGCGGCTGACTTTGGGCGCTGCTGGCGGCGCCGCACTGACATTGCTACCCCTGCCCTATGCCCTGCTGGAAGACATCTAGCCCGGATTCCTCACAGCCAGCCCGCAAAAACGCTGACCAAGGAGCTTCACGGTGTGCCTGATTGCCTTTGCCATTGGCGCGTCAACCCGCTGGCCGCTGGTGGTTGCCGCCAACCGCGACGAGTTTCTGGACCGGCCCACCTTGCCGCTTTGCCGCTGGACTCACCCTTCAGGCCACGACATCGTTTCAGGCCGCGACGTGCGCGCCGGAGGAACGTGGATGGGCGTCAGCCCCGGCGGGCGTGTGGCGTTTTTGACCAATGTGCGGGAGCCCGACGCACGGGCTGCACCGCGCTCCCGGGGCGAGCTGGTGACGCGCTGGCTGGAGGATTCAGGCACAGCCCCCGATTTTGCGGTGGCGCTGGAACCGCACCAGGACAGCTACGGCGGCTTTAACCTGGTGATTGGTGATTACGCAGGCCATCACTGGATGTGGCTGACCAATCGATCCCGGCCGGTTCTGGCGGGTGCACCTGCCCAGGGCCGTGCAGCCGTAGCACCCGCCTGGCATGTTCAAGCCCTGCCGCCCGGCATTTATGGCCTGTCCAACGCGGGGCTGAACACCCCCTGGCCCAAAACGGTGGCCCTGCAACATGCGCTCACGGCGGCACTCACAGCCCATGCCAATGCGCCAAATGCCAAGGCGCTGCAGGCCTCGCTCTGGACCGCGCTGGCCAACCGTGAGCGTGCGCCGCACCACCAGCTTCCCGCCACTGGCGTGCCGCTGGCGCTTGAAGAGGCTTTGTCCAGCGCCTTTGTGGTGCTTCCCGAGCAGGGGTATGGCACGCGAAGCAGCACCGTGATGGTGGCCGGTGCGCCAGACCCTGGCAGCCCGCAGGCAGCCTGGCGCCTGGAAATCGAAGAGCAGACCTATGGCGGCGACGGCTTGCCGCCCCGCTGCATCCGGTTGGCCATGGC
>JANNXF010000110.1:0-3508 GCA_031409395.1 Polaromonas sp. | reverse complement strand
ACCAGCAACCACCCGCTCGCTCGCGTCCTGCATCGAAAGCCTGGCGTCGCGAAATGGCGGAACGCTTGCGGTGTCAAAAAACCCCGAGCGCCCTGCGCACGCTGACAGCACCAGGCAGCAGGCCAGGGCAAGGCTGACAGGTCGCCGCCGTATTAAGGCCGGGGTCGTCATCAGTCGCCTTCCATGTAGTCAAACTCGACCAGCGTGTCGTCGGGCCAGAGCCGGTCGCCCAGCGGCAGCACATAGGTGCGGTCAACCAGCACCTCGCAATCGCAATACGGCAGGTCAGACTGCAAACCCGGGTCGTCGCTGGCATTGGCATAGAGCTTGTCGATGGCCAGAATTTCCCGGCGTGCACCCGCAACCAGCGTGACGCTGAACAAGGGCCGGTCTGAGAAAAACAGGTACAGAGGCGCCGGCTTGTCGCAGTAGGCCGGCGTGTTCAGCACGGCCTGCGTCATCTGGCCGATAAAGTTGCTGCTGTTGGACACCAGCCCCGCCGCCATGCCCACCCGGCATTCCAGCCGCAAATCTCCCAGGCGCCGGGTGTTGGGGGGCAGACCTGGCGTACGTATCTCGGTGCGCCAGGTCATGCTGTGCGCCTTGCGGTTGGGTGTCACCTGCGCATCTTCGTCAAACGCCTGCTGGTTGCGCGGCAGCGTGAACGTACCATCTGGCGCAACAGGTACCGGCAGCTCGACGGTGCTTCCCAGCACGTCCAGAACAATATGGTTCATGTCGGTTTCATGCCGGCGCGGCAGCAGCCTGAAGCGTAGCGATGCGTCGGGCGACATGCTGCGCTGCTGCTCGAACAGATCCATGCCCCTGATCATCTTGCGGTAGGATTTTTCGACCGGGTTGCGGTTTGCTGTGGCGCTAATGGTGACCGTTGGCAACGACGGGATATTTTCCTTCGGGCTCGCCTCTCGGGACTTTGCCAGGGCCTGCTGCGGGGCTTTGTCCTGCGCCGCCAGACCGGTACACAAGGCCGCGCAGATTCCCGCACACACAGCGTGTTTCGCAGTAGATGCCAGAGCCGACAGGCACCGGGAAAAGGCAGGGGCAGGCATGAACAAGGGTGGTAAAACGCGATGGTAGGCCGCCAGCGCCGCAGGGCTTGTAGGACGACTCCCGCAGATTCATGCTGTCCCCTGCAAGCCGGTGCTGCCAGGCCTGTGGCGGGATCGATGGCGGTCTTCGCTGAAGCCGGCCAATCTGCCTGTCGGATCAGGCCTTACCCTGATTGCCTGAAACGAAGGCACCGCCTAGCATGCGCAGGGGCGGGCAGCAAACGGCTGCGCGCACACACACCACCTCAAGGGAACCGCATGCCAAGCCAGAAACTGATTCTTGACTATATCTACGACCACGAGGCGGCCCTTGCCGACAAGGTTTACCTGACGCAGCCCACCGGCAACGGCCAGGTGCAGGACTACACCTGGCGCCAGATGATGGACCAGGCGCGCCGCATGGCCACGCACCTGAAAAGCCGCGGCTTTGAGCCGGGTGCCCGCATCGCCATCCTGTCTAAAAACACGGCCCACTTCATGATGGCAGAGCTGGCCATCTGGATGGCCGGGGGCACCACTGTGGCAATTTTCCCCACCGAATCGGCCGATACCGTGAAGTTTGTGCTGGAACACAGCGGCGCCAGCCTGCTGTTTGTGGGAAAGCTCGACACCTGGGCGCAACAACAACCCGGCATTCCCGCCGGGCTGCCCTGTATTGCCATGCCGCTGTCGCCGAAGACGGCGTATGACCACTGGGACGCCATTACCGCCGCCAACGCACCTATGGCGGGCAAGCCTGCACGCAAGCCCGAAGACATCGCCATGTTGATGTACACCTCGGGTTCGACCGGCACCCCGAAAGGCGTGATGCACAATTTTGAGCGCATCACGCGCGCCTGCGAGGGCATTCTTGCCTACCAGAATGTGCAAACAGGCGCTGATTTCACCTACCGCGCCTTGTCTTACCTGCCGCTGGCCCATGTTTTTGAGCGCTCGTGGATAGAGTGCTCAGGGTTTATCCGGGGAAATGGCCATGTCTTTTTTGCCGAATCACTGGACACGTTTGTCAAGGACCTGCAACGCGCCCGGCCGACGGTATTTATTTCTGTGCCGCGTCTGTGGCTGAAGTTTCAGCAGGGTGTGTTTGCCAAGATGCCCGCCAAAAAACTGGAGCGCCTGCTGTCCATCCCCTTTCTGGGCAAGATCGTTGCGCGCAAGGTGCTGACGCAGCTGGGCCTCCATGAAGTGTTGCTGGCGGGCAGCGGCTCGGCCCCCATTCCCGCAGCCCTGATCGCCTGGTACCGCCGGCTGGGCCTGAACCTGATGGAGGGCTACGCCATGACCGAGGATTTTGCGTATTCCCACACAACCACCAAAACCCTCAATGCCGCAGGGCATGTGGGCATTCCGTTTCCGGGGGTGCAGCGCCGCATCAATCCGGACGGCGAAGTCCTGATCAAGTCACCCGGAACGCTGGTGGGCTATTACAAGCGGCCCGATCTGGATGCCGAAACCTTCACGCCAGACGGTTTCTTCATGACGGGCGACCTGGGCGAAGAAGGCCCCGGCGGACAACTCAAACTGACGGGGCGCAAAAAAGAGCTGTTCAAAACCGGCAAGGGCAAGTATGTCGCGCCCGCCCCGATTGAAAACCTGATCAACGAAAGCCCCATGGTCGAGCTTTCACTGGTGTCGGGCGTGGGCCAGCAAGCGGCCTATGCGCTGGTGGTTCCCGCAGAGGGCTTGCGCCCCCGCCTGTCAGACCCCGCAGTGCGCGCGGAGTTTGAGGCAGAAATGAGCCAGGTGCTCAAGCGGGTCAACAACAAGGTCGCCGACTACGAGCAGTTGCGCATGATTGTGGTGGCGCGTGAGCCCTGGTCCATAGACAACGGCTGCCTGACACCGACCATGAAAATCAAGCGCAACCGCATTGAAGCGGTGGTGGGCCCGCAGGTTGACCAATGGTTTGAGACAAAAGGGCCTGTGGTGTGGGCATAAAGCAGCTGCACCGCTGACCTCTGCATCAAACAGGGCTTTTGCCCAGTATTGACGGGCGCCACCAGCTATTAAATCAATAGCGGTTGGCGCCGCAGAAAAGCTCAGTGTGCTGCGGCTTCAAACCTGAACACACCCGGGTCCCGGATCGGATCGACATCGACCGGAATAGTGCTTTTGGGCGGAAAGCGCCCTTCCAGCAGCAGCTTGCTGAGCGGGTTTTCTATGCGCTGCTGAATCGCCCGTTTGAGCGGCCTGGCGCCAAACACCGGGTCAAACCCGACCTTGGCCAGCTCGGCAATCGCCGCTTCCGAGACCTCCATCGTCAAGTCCATCTTCTGCAGCCGCGCCGTCAGCACCTTGAGTTGAATGCGGGCAATCGACTCGATGTTTTTCGCGTCCAGCGCGTGGAAAACCACCGTCTCGTCAATCCGGTTCAGGAACTCGGGACGGAAGTAGTTTTTAAGCTCGTCCGTGACCGCGTCCTTGATCTCTTCATACGG
>JANNXF010000109.1:0-23649 GCA_031409395.1 Polaromonas sp. | reverse complement strand
AAACACCTCGTCGAAGCCCGAGTTGGATCCGGTCAGGGTATCGTTAAAGCTTGAGCCTTCCACATAGGAAAAGCCCGACAGCGTGTCGTTGCCAGCCGCGCCACTGCTCAAGCCTGTTTGCAGATTGACACTGACCGCTCCAGCTGCACCGGCATAACTGACGGTGTCCCAATCGTCGGGGAAAGTGTCTCTTCCACCGGTCAGAACATCATTGCCTAGGCCACCGTCTAGGGTGTCATCGCCTGCCAGCCCATTGATGGTGTCATCTCCGGTCGTGCCGAGAAGTGAGTCGCTGCCACTGGTACCGTTGATGACTGCCATTGCTTGCCCCTGAGAGTAGATGAGGAGTTTCGGCACCCACTTGCAGGTGCGGAATGTTTGAGTAACTATTACTTACACTCAAACACTATACCTGACAGGTGTTTAAGGTCAATTACCGTTTGGCCACATCAAAAGCCCGAATTGTGAATTTTTTCACCTATGTAGAATTCGCGGCATGAGCAACCACACAGGCGTAGCACCGCGCAGCGAAATCCGGGAGATTTTGGCAGGCTATGCGGGGGCGATCCGGACTGTTGCCTTCTTTAGCCTGGTGATCAACCTGCTACTGCTGGTGCCATCGGTGTACATGCTGCAGGTTTACGACCGGGTCTTGCCAAGCCGCAACGAGTACACCTTACTGATGCTAACGGGCATCATTTTGGGCCTGTATGTGTTTTCAGGGGTGCTGGAATACGTGCGCAGCCTGGTGGTGATACGCCTTGGTGAGCGCATGGATGCCCGGCTCAGCCGCCGTCTGCATACGGCCGCGTTCGAACACAATCTGCGCCAGGCGGGCGGCAACGCAGGACAGTCGCTCCAGGACTTGACCACACTGCGGCAGTTTGTGACCGGCAACAGTCTTTTTGCGTTTTTTGACGCCCCCTGGTTTCCGATCTACCTGGCCCTGATTTTTGTTTTCAACAGCACATTGGGGCTGTTTGCGCTGGTGGGTACGGTGTTGCTGGTGGCACTGGCGTGGGCGAATGAGGCAGCCACGCGCACTCTCATGGCAGATGCGAATAACGCCGCAGTTGCTTCAGCCACCCTGGCGACCAACAGCCTGCGCAATGCGGAAGTGATTCAGGCCATGGGGATGCTGCCGGGTTTGCAGCGGCGCTGGTATACGCTGCACCGCCGGTTTGTACGCCAACAATCGGACGCCAGCCAGCGGGCCGCAGTAATTTCCGCGCTAACCCGTTTTTTGCGTACGGCCCAGCAGTCACTGGTCTTGGGGCTGGGTGCCCTGCTGGTCATAGAAGGCAGTATTTCCGCCGGCATGATGATCGCGGCATCCATATTGGTGGGCCGGGCCTTGAGCCCGGTAGAACAGGTGATTGGGGCGTGGCGCCAGTGGAGCGGTGCGAAAAGCGCCTACCAGCGCCTCAACCAGCTATTGGCGGCCTATCCGGACACGCCCGCCGGCATGGCTTTACCCAGGCCCCAGGGCCGCGTGGCGCTAGAGGCGGTCACGGCCATCCCTCCCGGCGCGCAGATGCCCGCGTTGCGCAATGTGAGCTTTGAACTGGCGCGCGGAGATGTGCTGGGCGTTATAGGTCCAAGCGCCTCGGGCAAGTCGACCCTGGCCCGGCTGCTGGTCGGCGTATGGCCGGCGGCTGCGGGCAAAGTACGGCTCGACGGTGCGGACGTCTATGCTTGGAACAAAGCGGAGTTGGGTCCGGCAGTGGGTTACCTGCCGCAAGACATTGAACTGTTTGCGGGCACCATCAACGAGAACATTTCGCGTTTTGGGGACATCGCCAGCGCGCAGGTGGTTGAGGCCGCCCAACTGGCCGGTGTGCATGAAATGATCCTGAAGCTGCCACAGGGCTACGACACTCTGCTGGGTGACGGTGGTGCGGGCCTTTCAGGCGGGCAAAAACAACGCATTGCCCTGGCGCGAGCGCTTTACGGCCGGCCCGCCCTGCTGGTACTTGACGAGCCCAATTCCAGCCTGGACGACGCGGGCGAGCAGGCGCTGGCCCTGGCCATTGACCGCGTGCGCCAAACCGGAGGCACTGTCGTGCTGGTGGCGCATCGCGGCCATATTTTGAAGAGCACCAACAAGCTGCTGGTGCTGCGTGAGGGCCTGGTTCAGCTGTTTGGCCCGCGTGATGCGGTGCTTCAGGCACTGGCGCAAGCGGCCCGCGAGGCGGCAGACAAGACCCACAACAAGACCATCGAGGCACGCGCCGCGCCCGCAATGTCATGAGCGAAAAATTTGCAAGTGAGGCACACGACCTCACTGACCCACAACGACCTCTTTCCACTTACACCCGGCTGGGTTGGCTGGTCGTTGTGCTGGGTGTTGGCGGTTTCCTGCTCTGGGCATCATTTGCTCCGCTGGACCGGGGCGTGCCGGTGACCGGCACGGTCATTTCAGACGGGAATCGAAAAAATGCCCAGCACCCTAGCGGCGGCATTGTGGAGCAAATGCTGGTGAAAGACGGCGACTCGCTGGTCAAAGGACAGGTCGTGGCCCGACTGAACACCACGCAAGTCACAGCCAACCTGAACGCTTCACGCGAGAACGTGGCAGGACTGGAGGTGCAAATTCGGGGCCTGCGGGCGTCGCGTGAATCCAAATTGCTGCAAGCACGCCTGCTGGAGCAGCAAATCAGCAACCTGAGCGAGCTGGCCCGGGACGGGTTTATCCCCCTTAACCGTTTGCTGGAGTTGCAGCGACAAGCGGCCCAGCTGCAGGGCGCGATCGCCGAAGATGAAGGCAACCTGGGCCGAGCCGAAAGGCAGATCAGCGAGATCCAGCAGCGCATGCTGGCCTATGACTTTGAGATTGCCAACGCTGCCGTCAAGGCCCCTGCCGCCGGGGTGGTGCAGGGGCTGACGGTCTTCAACCCTGGCGCGGTCATCGGGCCCGGGCACAAGCTGTTCGAAATCGTGCCGCAAGGTGCTGCACTGGTTGTCGAAGGCCAGGTCCCCACCCACCTGATTGACCGTGTCACGCCCGGCCTGGGTGTGGAGCTGATGTTCACGGCCTTCAACCAGGCCACCACGCCACACATTCCGGCGCGCGTGACGCTGGTGTCGCCAGACCGCTTTGTGGACGAGCGCTCGGGTACGCCCTATTTCAAAATGAAGGCAGAAGTCACGCCCGAGGGCATGGCCATGCTGAAGGGCTTGTCACTGCGCCCCGGAATGCCCGTGGAGCTGTTTGTCAAGACAGGCGAGCGGACCTTGATGAGCTATCTTTTCAAGCCGATGCTGGACCGCTTTCACGGTGGCTTGCGTGAGGAGTAAAGGTGACATGCACCAGGCCCTGACGCTGGTTCTGCTGATGGGCGCGGCCAGCACCTTGCACGCGGGCGGATTAAGCATGACCGGCGCGCTTGATGCAGCACGCGCCTACGACCCCAAATACCAGGCGGCGCTGCGCGAATTTGAAGGCAGCCGAGAGTACCGCTTGCAGGGACAGGCGGCGCTCTTGCCCGAGATCTCACTCGCAGGCTCTCTGGCACAGAACCGGCTGAACCAGTCCGTGGGGTCGCAATCGCGCGACACCAACTACACCAGCAACAGTCTTTCGGTGCAACTAAGGCAGCCCCTTTACAGCCGGGAGCTGCAAGCCCGCGGCCGCGAAGGCGAGGCGCGCTCCCGGCAGGGCGAGGCAGTGCTGGCAGATCAGGGCAACCAGCTGATGGTGCGCCTGCTGGAGGCCTATACCAATGTCCCGCTGGCAGACGAGTTGCTGTCTACCGCGCTCGCGCAGGTGACCGCATTGGGCGAGCAACTGCGTGCTGCCGAGCGCTTGCGTGTGCTGGGCGAAGGCACGGTAACGGACGAGCTCGAAACCCGCTCGCGCCTGGCGGTGGCTGAAGTGCACCTGATTGAAGCGCGCGACGCCCGGCAGAATGCGCTGGTACGCTTGACGTCAATGCTGGGGCCAACCGTGCAACCCGACACCCGAAAACTGGCAACTCCCTTCGTCCGTCTCCCGCTGGATCCTGTCGATTTGCACACTTGGGAGTCACTGGCCCTGGAGCGCAATCCGGCGCTTGAGGCGCGGCGCCAGGCTCTGCAGGCTGCACGCGAAGTGCTGGACCGCAGCGACGCAGCGCTGCGCCCCCGTATCGACATGCTGGCAAGCGTGTCCAGGGCAGAGTCGGACTCGATCAATACGGTGAACCAGTCAAGTCAGCAGCGTACGGTGGGCGTACAGCTCAGCGTGCCCCTGTACGACAGTGGACGTAACGCGTCACAGACCCGGCAGGCGGTCGCGGCGGTGGGCTACGCCGAAGCCTCGCTGGACGATGCCCGGGAAACCGTGCTGGCCGAACTGCGCCAGCAGTACCGCACACTGTCCAGTGAAGTGCGAAAGGTCAGCGCCTATGTCGAGGCTGTCAATGCGGCCACGCTGCAGGTTCAGGCCACGCGCCAAAGCGTAAAGGGTGGCGTTCGCGTGACGCTGGATGTGCTGAATGCCCAAACACAGCGTTTTACCGTGCAACAGGAGCTGGCGCAGGCCCGCTTCAATTACCTCAAAGCCTGGTTTCGCCTGCGTGCGGCGGCTGGAATACTTGACGCATCGGATCTGGCCTTGATTGACCAGCACCTCGAGTGAACATCCTGCTGATTCACCAGAATTTCCCGGCACAGTTCAAACACCTGGCCCCGGCGCTTGTTGCCAAAGGAAATACGGTGGTGACGCTCGGGGTGAATCCGGTCCAGATGCCCATGGCAGGCGTGCGGCACCTGCTGCATCAGCCCCGGGAACTGGCCGAAGCCACCACCGGGCAGACCCCTGCAAGCCTGAAGGGGCTGCACACAAAAATCGCCTACGGGGAATCGGTGGCCCTCAGCCTGGTGGCCATGGCGGCTGGGGGGTTTGTACCCGATGTGGTGTTTGCCCACCCGGGATGGGGCGAGGCGCTGTATGTAAAAGATGTGTTTCCAACAGCGCGGCTGCTGGTGTACGCCGAATATTTCTATGGCTCTGCCGGGGGAGACACCGCGTTTGACCCGGAATTTTCGCGCTTGACGCCGGCAGCGCTTCAGGCAAACCGGATCAAAAATACCCACTTGCTGCATGCCCTGAGCGCAGCGGATGGCGCCCTCTCACCCACAGAGTTCCAGCGTAGTCAGCACCCGGCCTGGTGCCAGGACCGTATTTCCGTCATCCACGATGGCATCGACACCGACCACCTTTGCCCGGACCCGCAGGCGTCGGTGCAGTTGGGCTCGAACGGGCTTGCGCTGCGTCCTGGTGACGAGGTGGTGACCTTTGTCGCGCGGCAACTGGAACCCTACCGGGGTTACCACACCTTTATGCGGGCACTGCCCGCACTGCTCCGGCGCAGGCCCAACGCGCGGATCGTGATTGTGGGCGGAGACGGCGTGAGCTACGGTTCACCCCCCCCGGCTGGCACTACCTGGAAGCAGGTATTTCTGGATGAAGTGGCGTCACAGCTGGACAGTCAGCGCGTCCGTTTTGTCGGCAGACTGCCGCACGACGTGCTAAGGCAGTTGCTCCAGGTATCGGCTGCCCATGTTTATCTGACTTACCCGTTTGTCCTGTCATGGTCCCTGATGGAGGCCATGAGTATGGGGGCACTGGTGATTGGCTCACGCACTGCACCGGTACAGGAACTGATAGAACATGGCCGCAACGGCTTGCTGACAGATTTTTTCGACCCCGAGGCACTGGCCGAGACCATCGCCGACGCGCTGGCGGCCGGTTCAGCGCTGGCCCCGTTGCGCAGGGCCGCACGACAAACCATTGTTGACCGCTACGACCTGCAGCGTCACTGCCTGCCAGCGCAGTTGCGGTTTGTCACCGCTGCCAGCTAGCCGCCAGCAGGCCCCTGGGGGAAAGCGGTGAAGCGCTTTGCCTTGGCGTTACTTTACATAACAGCCATTTCGGAAAACCCGAACCCGTAGAATGCCCGAATGAAACTCGGCAACTACAGATCACCTCTTTTGCGCTGCGGCAGCGCCATTTTGCCCGGCCTTTTGGCGTTGATGACGGCCGGTTGCAGCACGTATCCGGGCTGGCTGCCCTCCGCCGGGCCGAGCGTGGAACAGGTGACGGCTATCGAGGGCACGCCGAATGCGCCTGGCGTTCAGGTCATTGAGGTCACCGATGCAGTGGCGCGGCGAGTCATGGCCAGTAAACAACTGCGCCTGTTTTCTGAAACACTGGGAGCGACCGCCCCTGCGGGCTTTGTCGTCGGGGCTGGCGATGTGCTGGAAATTTCCATCTGGGAGGCCCCTCCGGCCAGTCTTTTTGGCAGTGGCCTGACAGACCCCCGCGCTGGTGCCGCCACGGCACGCGTCACTGCACTGCCTGAGCAGATGGTGAACAGCGCCGGCCAGATCAATGTGCCGTTTGCCGGTGCTGTGCGGGCAGCCGGTCAGTCGCCCCAGCAAATAGAAGCAGACATCGTCCAGCAGCTGAAGGGCAAGGCCAACCAGCCCCAGGTGCTGGTGCGGGTGATTCGAAACGCCTCATCCAATGTGACCCTGGTCGGTGAATTTGCATCGAGTACCCGGATGCCGCTGACCGCCAAGGGCGAACGCCTGCTTGACGCGCTGGCGGCTGCCGGCGGCGTGCGGCAACCCGTTGGCAAGATCACCGTGCAAGTCACGCGCGGCAACTCGGTTCAGGCACTCCCGCTTGAGACCATCATTCAGGATCCTCGCCAAAACGTCGTGCTCCAGCCGGGCGATGTCGTCACGGCGTTGCACCAACCTTTGAGCTTCATGGTGCTGGGCGCAACGGGCCGAAACGAAGAAGTCAACTTCGAAACGCAGGGCATTACCCTGGCGCAGGCGCTGGCGCGAGTGGGTGGTTTGCAGGACCAGCGCGCGAACGCGCGCGGCGTCTTTATCTTCAGGTTTGAAGATCCGGCCGCCATGGCCTTGAGCGCAGACTCCGCGGCCCCCACCACCCCGGAAGGAAAGATTCCGGTGGTCTACCGGGTTGACCTGAAAGACCCTGCCACCTTTTTTGTGGCCCAGGGCTTCCCCATCCGCAACAAGGACGTGATGTTTGTCTCCAACTCTCCGGCGGCTGAGCTGCAGAAGTTTTTGAACATCATCGGTTCGGTGGTGTCTCCGGTGTCTGCGGTTCAAAACCTGTCCAATTAGGCCGCACGCAGCTTGTGAGCGCTGACATTTTCATTGATATCAGCCGCCTGTTGGCGCGCGCGTCGCAAGGCCGGCTACCCACCGGGGTTGACCGCGTCTGCCTTGCCCATGTCCAGCATTGGGGCGCCCACGCCCGGGCGGTTGTGCAAAAGGGCAGCTGGCGGCGACTGGTTCCACAGAAGGCGTCGCGGGCACTTTTTGCCTTGCTGCTGCAGCCGCCCCCCGACTTTTCGCGGCAGGCCAATTGGGTGATTGCCAAGGCGTGCATGCCCCCCTGGCCGTCGCAAGATGCAAGCGGTCGGCCTGGCTTGTACCTGGGACACTCTGGCGTAGACACCGATGGCTTTGCCGGCTGGGCCCGGCAGACGCGGCAAAAGCCGGTTTATTTTGTGCATGACCTGATTCCACTGACCCACCCCGAGTACTGCCGCGCCGGGGAACAAGCGGCCCACGCCAGGCGAATGACGGTGATGCTGCAAACCGGGGCGGGGCTGATTGCCAATTCGCGTTTTACGCTGCAGGCACTGACGCAATTTGCGGCGCAAAGCGGCTTGCCCATGCCACCGGCCGTGGTGGCGCCGCTGGCGCCCGCCGCCATTCTGAAGCGCGGACAAGATACCGCCCAATTTGTACCGTCCGTTGCAAAACCGTACTTTGTGGTGCTCGGTACCGTTGAGCCACGTAAAAATCACCTGCTGCTGCTCAATGTCTGGCGAGAACTGGCGCTGCAGTTGGGCGACGCCTGCCCGCACTTGCTGATCATTGGGCAACGCGGCTGGGAGTGCGAAAACGTGGTGGACATGCTGGAACGCTGCGAGGTGCTCCAGCCTTTTGTGCATGAGCTGGCCGCTTGCCCGGACGCCGAACTGGCGGGCTACCTCGGGCACGCGCAGGCTTTGCTGTTTCCGTCGTTCGTTGAAGGCTACGGCATGCCGCTGGTCGAAGCGCTGATGCTGGGCACGCCGGTGGTCGCCAGCGACCTCACGGTTTTTCGGGAGATTGCGGGAGATATTCCGGATTTTCTAAGCCCGATGGATGGCCCCGGCTGGCTGCGTGCGGTGCTGGACTACAGCGCCCCCCACGGGCTGCGGCGGCAGGCCCAGCTGCAGCGTATGCAGGCCTTCAGGGTGCCCACCTGGGACGACCACTTTGCGCAGGTAGACCACCTGATGACTCGGTTGGGGCCTGCAGCATGAGGCCGATGGGTAGGCACCCTGTGGCAGCCATCCGCCACAACAACAAGTGCAAAAACACATGTTAGCCCAATCAAATCGGGCGCAAGCAGCTATCAAAAACATAGCGGACAACATGCCAGGCGGCAGCCTGCCCAATGCCTGCGCTGATCTGCGGCCGGTGCTGGTGGCGCATGGGTTCTCGTGGCGCAAGCGGGCGCTGGTACGGGACTTCACCGCCCGGCCTGATGTGCGTTTTGTGGCACGGGGCGCCGATGTACCTGCCGGCGCCGACCTGCTGCTCTGGGGCAGTGCGGCGGTGCCGGACGGCATGACGGCACCGGTGCGTGAATCCGTGCGGATTGTGCGGCTGGAAGACGGGTTTTTGCGCTCGGCAGGCTTGGGGGCCGACCTGACCCGCCCTCTGTCGTGGGTGCTGGACACACGCGGCATGTACTACGACGCCCGCACCACCAGTGACCTCGAGGTCTTGCTGCAAACGGCTGTGTTCAGCCCATCGCTGCTCGCGCGGGCCACGGCTTTCAGGCAGCAAATTGTCACGTCGGGGGTGAGCAAATACAACCTGAGCGGCACACCGTGGCAGCGACCCGACCGGCCAGGTGCCGTGGTGCTGGTGATTGGCCAGGTGGAAACCGATGCGTCGATTGCCACTGGCACGCTGGACCTGCGAACCAATATGGCGCTGTTGCAAGCGGCCAGGCAGGCGCGTCCCAGCGCCTGGCTGGTTTACAAGCCACACCCCGACGTGGTGGCGGGGCTGCGCCGCACGGGCGCGGGAGAAGACCAGGCCCGGCAATGGGCCGACGAGGTGCTGGCAGACGGCGCTGCCGCGCAAATACTCCCGCTGGTTGACGAGGTCCACGTCATGACATCGCTCACCGGGTTTGAGGCCTTGTTGCGGGGCAAACCGGTGTTTTGTTATGGCCTGCCGTTTTACGCCGGCTGGGGGCTGACGCATGACCGCAGTGGCCACCCGCCCGAGCGGCGTACCCGACGCCTGACGCTGGATGAACTGGTGGCGGGTGCTTTGCTGGCCTACCCGGTGTATGTCAGTGCTCACAGCCGCCAGCACTGCACACCAGAGCAGGCGCTGCAGGAACTGGTCGCGCTAAGAAGCCAGGGCCGTCATCACCTGGCGTGGTGGCGGCGCTGGTTGCGGCCGCTGCTGGCCAGGCCCTGAAACCAATGGCAAAGCGCAAGACATGAAAGTCATTCTGGTCACCTTTGGCAGCCGGGGCGATGTGCACCCGATGCTGGGGCTCGGCCAGGCGTTGCAGGCACGGGGCCACCAGGCGGTACTGCTGACCAACCCGGTGTTCCAAGACGCCACCACACGCGCAGGCCTGGCCTTTGAGCCTGTGGGCACAGAAGACGATTACCACCAGACACTCGCCCATCCCCAGCTGTGGCACCCTGTGAACGGCCTGGGCGTCATGTGGCGCTACCTGTTGCGCCCCGCGCTGAAGCCCACCTGCCAGGCGCTGCAGCGGCTGTGTGCGGCCTCAGACGGTAGTGCACCTGGCAAGCAAACCCTGGTGATCGCCAGCCCCATGGCCATGGGCGCGCGGGTAGCGCAGGAGAAATACGGCATCTCGCTGGTGACGGGCTACACCGCCGCCCCCCTTCTCAGAAGCCTTGAAGACCCCCTGACCATCGCCCAATGGCGCGTACCCCGGGTGGTACCGAAGTGGGCGCGCCGCCAACTCTGGAACATGCTGGACCGCAACAAGCTGGACCCGCTGGTCAAACCTGCCCTGGAGGCGCTGCGCGGGGAGTTAGGCCTGGCGCCCTTGAAGCATACGGATGGTGGTGTCTTTTCACAGTGGATTCATTCCCCTCTAGGGGGGCTGACGCTGTTTCCCCGCTGGTTTGCACCCACACCATCGGACTGGCCGGCACAGGTCAAAGCCGGCAGTTTTCCGCTCTTTGATGACAACCCCGATGCAGGCCAGGAAACGCTAGCCCCGGCATTGCAGCAGTTTCTGGATACGGGTCCCGCGCCTGTGGTGTTTATGCCCGGGTCGGCTCAACAGGGTACGGAAAGCTTTTTTCGCAGCGCCATCGACGCCTGCCAACGTCTGGGAGTTCGGGGCGTGCTACTCGGCCACCTGGGGGCGCTGGCCACCGAAACACTGCCCGACACCGTTTGGGCCGCACCTTACCACCCGTTTAGGCCGCTGCTGCCCAAGGCCAGCGCCATCGTGCACCACGCCGGTGTGGGGACCTGCGCGCAGGCGTTGCGCGCGGGCATTCCCCAGTTGGTATGGCCCCAGGCCTACGACCAGTTTGACAACGCCATGCGCCTGGCACAGCTGGGCGTTGGCTTGCGACTCTCAACCAACCCGGTGACGGCCCAGGAACTCGCGGACGGCCTGGGCAGGCTGCTCGGCAGCGCGGCGGTCCGGCAGGCGTGTCAAGACCGGGCTGCAGCCCTGGCATCAGGGGTGGGCCTGAACGAAGCCTGCGCCTGGCTGGAGACCTTGAACACGCTCCATACGCTGGAGCGCGGCGCATGACACAGCAGGCTGTTCGCCGACGGCACGTGTTTTTTGTGAGTGGCTTCGACCCCAAAGGCGCCGCCTACTACCACCGGCTGTATGCGCAAAACGCTGCTGCGCAGGCACTCACCTCAGGGGCAAGCTGCGAGGTCGGCCGCCGTGAGCGTACCGACCATCCGCGCGTGCAACAGTGGCAGGTGCTGTGGCGTGCGGAAGAATTCTCGCCCTCACCCACGGCAGAAAAACCCGAGCCGGTACACACCACATATGAGTTTCTGGCGTGGGACGATCTGGTGCGCGCCCACTGGCCCAAGGGCGTGGCCGCTGTGGCATGGGGTTCGGTGCTGGCCTACTGCGCGGCGCTGTCGTCGGGTCTGAACCTGGTACGGGTGTGGCGGCAGAGCCGCCGCACGCTGATTGCACTGGCCTATCCCGCCGCGTTGTGGTTGCTGGCGCTGACCTTGGGTATCGTGCTGGGCGCCCTGCTGGGCACTTTGGCCGGTCAATTTGCGGCGCAGTGGACACCGGCCCGAGCCGGGCTGCTCACATGGAGCGTCGCGGCGGCCGTGTTCATCGGCTGCGGCTGGGGGGCCTTGCAGATAGAAAAAAAGCTGCACACCTCGTGGCTGCTGCGTATTTACCGCTTTGCTGATCTTTGGGCGCGTGACCAACTGCCCGATCTGGACCAACGGCTGGATGCCATGGCCGAGCGTGTTTACACCCGTCTGCAGCAGCAAGACGCTGACGAGGTCCTGTTGGCAGGCTTCAGCGTGGGCAGCCTGTTGACCGTGAGCGTGATGGCGCGCGTACTTCGCAAGTTCGAGGCGTCCAAAGCGTATGGACCGGATGCCATCGCCACGGCGCGGCTGTCCCTGCTGACCCTGGGCCAGTGCATCCCACTGCTCGGCCTGATGCCCAGGGCGCAGAAGTTCCGTGCCGAGCTTGAAACACTCTCCGCCGCCGCCAGCCTGTGCTGGATCGACTATTCTTCCCCCACGGACTGGGGCAGCTTTGCACTGGTGAACCCGCTGGCGATGTGCCGTATCGCGTCAGATCAACCCCGACAACTGGTGCCCGTCATGCGCTCGCCAAGGTTTCACACCCTGTTCAATGCCGAAGACTACGCCCAGCTCAAAAAAGACAAGCGCCGCCTGCACCTGCAATACCTGATGGCGTCGCCCAGACCGGGCGGCTACGATTATTTTTCCATGACGGCCGGGCCGTGGCGCCTGCGCCAGAGCCTGAAACCCGAAAGCACCCTGTGAGCCATTTCTGCCCGGCCTACCCCAAACCCGGCGTCAAGCGCGCCTCCCTCTGGACCTTGTTCAGGCGCGGGCGGCATTCATGGATGGATGCGCTTTACGAGCGCAGCTACCGCATGCAAATGGGCGAGGTACACCTGCCTGGCGTTGACTTGTACATGGTCAACGATGCCGCCGTGGTCAGGCGCGTGCTGGTTGACGAAGCCGACCAGTTTCCGAAAAGCGCCCTGCTGGCCGATGCCTTGCGGCCCCTGCTGGGCGACAGCATTTTCACCACCAATGGCGCTCAGTGGCAAAGCCAGCGGGAGATGATGAATCCGGCTTTTGCACAGGCCAGGCTTGATGTGGCGTTTCCGGTGATGTGCGCCGCCACCGACGCCATGGTGTCGCGTCTGGACGCATCGGCCGCCAGCGGCGGCGAGCTCGACATCGAGATCGAGATGACGCACGTGACGGCCGACATCATCTTTCGCACGATTTTTTCTGAACCCCTGAGTGGGCCGGACGCGTACCGCGTGTTTGATGCGTTTGCCCGCTTTCAGGCACTGGCACCCAAGCTGATGCTGCCCTCCATGTACGGCGTCCGGTGGCTGGTCTGGCCCTGGACCGTGTGGCAAAGCCACCGCGCTGCGGCAGAGATTCGCCACTTGCTGGAGCAGCTGATTCGCCCGCGTCACGAGGCCTGGTTGCGGGGTGACGACCTGGGTAAAACCGATATTCTGGCTTCGTTCATGGCCGCCCGTGATACCGCGACCAACACCCCTTTCAGCTTTGAGGCCCTGGTCAACCAGGTCGCCATGCTGTTTCTGGCCGGCCACGAAACCTCTGCCAGCGCCCTGACCTGGGCGGTCTACCTGCTGGCCAAGGCGCCCGATGTGCAGGCGCGCGTCTACACCGAAGCGCTGAACGTCATGGCACAGCGCGCACCCGAGCAGCGCGACATGAAAGAACTGGCGCTGACGCGCAATGTGTTTCGCGAAACCCTGAGGCTGTTTCCGCCAGTGGGTTTCATGGTTCGGGAAGCGAGCCAGACCTGCCCGATGCGGGACAAGGTGGTTCCCGGCGGCGCGTCGGTGGTGATTGCACCCTGGCTGATGCACCGCCACCGTGAACGCTGGAACGAACCCGACGCCTTCAACCCTGACCGCTTTGACGACGACGCCAGCCGGGAGTCACTGCGCCAGTCTTATCTGCCCTTTGGCATGGGGCCACGCGTCTGCCTGGGCGCAGCGTTTGCGCTGCAAGAGGCCACGCTGATATTGGCCAGCCTGGTACGGGATTTTCGGGTCGAGGCAGTGGAAGGTCACACCCCGATGCCGGTAGGCCGTCTGACCATTCGCTCGGACAATGGGGTCAGGCTGCGAATTTTCAAACGTGACAGCGCGGCCGCTGCACCCCGCCCGGACACTGACTTGAAACAGGACGCACCGTGAAAGAAAGACTGGCAGGTTTTGTACTGATGACAGCCATCGTGCCCCTGGCGGTTCTGGGCTACCTGATCATTGTCTGGGTGGGCTTTTTGGGGCGCGCCGACCGGGGACGCGCTGGTGTTCGGGCGCTGGACCATTTTGTCAATGCGTCGGTGTTTCATGGTCACGCCTGGGAAAGCGTGTCGTCACATGCGTGGCGCGAACGCCATCGCCGATGGGCCAAGGTGGTGATTTTCATCACCGACACCTTCCAGAAAAACCATTGCCAAAGAGCCAACAAGCGTGAACAACCGGTGGTGGATCTGGTGCTTCAAAAAGGCCTGGACAAGAAAACCATTTTCTAGAACATCCCACCATGACCGCTGTTTCCAGGCGCTGCGTTTTCTATGTCAGCGGGTTCGATCCGAAGGGCGCGGCTCATTACCACGCACTCTATCGGGACGAAGGTGCCCGACAAAGCCATCAGGACGGCTGGCTGCTGGACGTGGGGCCACGCAGCAAACAGCCCTCGGGCAATGCGGCCTGGCCGGTTCAGGCCACTTTTTCTGGTCAGCCGGTTCAGACGCACTACGAGTTCATGCGCTGGGACGATGTGGTCCGCAGGCACTGGCCCAAAACCACCTGGGCGTTGTGGCGCGATGTCATGGCCACGTCTGTTTTTTACCTGCGCTGCGGCGCTTTGTGGAAGATGTTCTGCCTTTCATGGCCACCGGCTGTTGCAGCGTTCGTACCCTTTTTGCTGGTCTGCGCCATGTTGTTCGGCATTCCGCTGGCGGCCACTGCCAGTGCATGGGGGCTGAGCAAGGCTCTGGGCAATGTCCCGGTGGGGTTGGTGGCCGGGGGCGCCGTTGCGGTAACACTGTGGGCATTGGCGCGCCAACTGGAGGCGCGATTCAGCATGTACTGGATGATGCGCAGCTACGCCTTTACCGCCAGGCAAGCGCGGGGCGAAGTGCCCGACCTGGAAGCCCGGCTTGATGAACTGGCAAGGCGCCTGGTTGAGCGTATCGCGTCGCAGCAAGATGACGAAGTGCTTGTGGTGGGCCACAGCTCAGGCGCCACCATGGCAGCCACTGTGGTGGCGCGTGCCTTGCAGCTTTCTCCCGGTCTGCTGCGCGCGTCTCCCCAGGTGGGCCTGCTGACGCTTGGTCAATGGATTCCATTGCTGGGGCTGCTGCCCATGGCCCGCCAGTTCAGGCAAGAACTGCAGACCCTCGGCGAAGCTGAGGGCTTGACATGGATTGACTTTTCAGCGCCTCCCGACGGCTGCTGCTTTGCCCTGACGAATCCCTTCAAGGCTTGCGGTGTGGCGGTGCAAACGCAGGGAGGTGTCAGTTTGAAGCTTCTCAACCCCCGGTTCGCCGCCCTGTTTGACGCGGCCAGCTACGCCCGGCTCAAGTGCGACAAATTCCTGATGCATTTCCAGTACCTGAAGGCGGCTCCGGAGCGCGGTGATTACAACTATTTTGAAATCACCGCCGGCCCAGTGTCGCTCAGGGCACGTTTTGCAGACGCCGTCAGTGTGGACGACTACGAGGGCCTGAAACCTTTCAAGGCACAACGTAAAAAGCCCTTGTAAGCAAACTGCTTACAAGGGCTTCAACTTTGGCGGAGCGGACGGGACTCGAACCCGCGACCCCCGGCGTGACAGGCCGGTATTCTAACCAACTGAACTACCACTCCTGGTAGTGGTAACTTCGCTCTTGCGAGCCAAGCTGCCGGCCCTTACGGGCTGACTGTTACCAACTTGCGCCTTGGGCACTCCACACTGCTGTGAAGTGAATGCTGGCGACCCCACGGGGATTCGAACCCCGGTACTCACCGTGAAAGGGTGATGTCCTAGGCCTCTAGACGATGGGGTCAAAACCTTGGAACTTCCGGTGCAAACCTTTGGGGGTTTGCAAAAACTTCTCTCAAACTCTTTCGACGTTGGTGGAGGTAAACGGGATCGAACCGATGACCTCTTGCATGCCATGCAAGCGCTCTCCCAGCTGAGCTATACCCCCGTACTGCAGATTTCGCTGTAGTTGTCGAGCCTTGAATTATAGCCCGAAAATCAGATGCTTTTCAAGCAGATCTTCAAGCCTCACACAATCTTTAATCGGGCCGCCACATCTTCCCTCTTCATCAAAGCCAAAATGGCATCCAGGGAAGGGGTTTGCGGGGTGCCCATCACCAGTACGCGAACGGGCATGGCCAGTTGCGGCATCTTCAGGCCGGTGTCTTGCAGCACCTGCTTGATGGCTGCCGCAATCGCAACCCGGTCCCAGTCACAGCTGCCCAGTGCATCGGCCAGCCTTGCCAGTGCCGGACGCACCGCCTCGGTCACATGGGTCGAAACATCTGCAGGGCTCGCCTGTCCACCCGTGACAAGAAGCTGCAACCAGCTGGCCAGTTCAACCAGCGTGCTGCAACGGTCCTTGAACAAGCCACACGCCTTGGCTAGCCATTCGGCGTCCTGAGCCGCCACGCCATGCACCGCCAGAAACGGTGACACCAGCGCGGCCAGCGTGTCATCGGCCATGGCCTTGAGGTGCTGCGCGTTCACCCAGCGCAGCTTGGCTTCGTCAAACTGTGCCGCGCTTTTGCCGAGGTGGTCCAGATTGAACCAGGCCACAAACTGCTCTCGGGTAAAAATTTCATCATCGCCGTGGCTCCAGCCAAGACGCGCCAGGTAATTCACCATGGCATCGGGCAGATAGCCCTCGGCGGCATACTGCGTCACCGGTTTTGCACCGTTTCGCTTGCTCATTTTTTCGCCTTGCTCGTTGAGCACGGTCGGCAAATGCGCGTACACCGGAACCTCATGGCCCAACGCACGAAAAATGTTGATCTGGCGCGGCGTGTTGTTCACATGGTCGTCACCGCGAATCACGTGCGTGATGGCCATATCGATATCGTCCACCACCACGCAGAAGTTGTAGGTGGGTGTGCCATCGGGACGGGCAATCACCAGGTCATCGAGCTCGTCGTTGCTGATCTCGATACGACCCTTGACCTTGTCGTCCCAGACCACCGCGCCGCCTTGCGGGTTTTTAAAGCGCAGCACCGGCTGAACACCTGCCGGTATGGCGGGCAGGGTCTTGCCGGGCTCAGGCCGCCAGGTGCCGTCATAGCGCGGCTTTTCCTTGGCAGCCATCTGTTTTTCACGCAGCGCGTCGAGTTCCGCCAGGCTCATGTAGCAGGGGTAGACATGGCCAGCGGCCTGCATCTCTGCCAACACGGTTTTGTAGCGGTCCATGCGCTGCATCTGGTAGAACGGACCTTCGTCGTGCTCCAGGCCAAGCCAGCGCATGCCCTCAAGGATCACATCAACCGCCGCCTGGCTTGAACGCTCCAGGTCGGTGTCTTCGATGCGCAAAATGAAGTCGCCACCGGTGGCGCGTGCAAACGCCCAGGGGTAGAGTGCCGAGCGGATATTGCCAAGGTGGATAAAGCCGGTGGGGGATGGGGCAAACCGGGTGCGTGTTTTTGTTGTCATTTCAAGCTGTCCAGACCACGTGCCAAATCCGCTTTGAGGTCATCAATGTATTCAAGGCCCACCGCCACGCGAATCAGGCCTTGGCCAATGCCCGCTGCGCTGCGCTGGGCTTCGGACAAGCGCCCGTGCGAGGTGGTGGCTGGATGGGTGATGGTGCTTTTCGTGTCGCCCAGATTGGCGGTGATGCTCATGACCTGGGTACTGTCAATCACATGAAAAGCCCTGGTGCGGGCATCAGCCGGGTCACTGCTTTTGACATCAAACGACAGCACCGCACCACCGCAGCCCTGGCCGTTCAAGGTTTGCTGCCGCATGGCCAGCGCATGCTGCGGGTGCGAGGCCAGGCCGGGGTAGTACACACGGGCCACCAGGGGCTGGGCCTCCAGCCAGGTGGCCAGCGCCAGGGCATTGGCGCTTTGCGCCTGCATGCGTATCGACAGTGTTTCCAGCCCCTTGAGGACGACCCAGGCATTGAAAGGCGACAGCGTCATGCCCGCGCTGCGCATGACAGGGACGAACTTGTCGTCGATGATCTTTTTAGGACCGCAGATCGCACCGGCAATCACGCGGCCTTCGCCATCCAGGTATTTGGTGCCGGAATGAATGATCAGGTCAGCGCCGAAATCAATGGGCCGGCACAGCGCGGGCGAGCAAAAGCAGTTGTCTACCGCCAGCAAGGCACCGGCGGCATGGGCAATGTCAGCCAGCGCGCGTATGTCGCATACATCGGTCAGCGGGTTGGTGGGGGTTTCAGCAAACAGAAGTTTGGTGTTGGGCTTGACGGCGGCTTGCCACTGGGCCACATCGGTCTGCGAGACGAACGTGCTTTCTACCCCAAACTTGCCAAACTCGCTGCCAATCAGTTTGATGGTGGAGCCAAACATGGACTGCGAGCAGATCACGTGGTCACCGGACTTGAGCAGGCCCATGCACATCATCAGGATCGCTCCCATGCCGCTCGATGTGCCGATGCAGGCCTCGGTCCCCTCCATCGCGGCCAGGCGCAGCTCCATGCTGGTGACGGTCGGGTTTGAGAAGCGCGAGTAGGTGTAGCCTTCTTCTTCGTTGGCAAAGCGCCTGGCAGCCGTGGCGGCGTCGGGCTGCACAAAGCTGCTGGTCAAATACAGCGCTTCAGAGTTTTCGCCATACTGGCTTTTGCCCACGGCGGCGCGCACGGCCAGCGTGTTGATGTGCAGGTTGTCGGGTAATTTTTTGGCCATTCGCTTCAAGCCTCTTGCGGATTGGGCAAGGCCAGGCGCGACACATCCACGCCCCCTTCTTCGCCGCCGTCAATGCGTTGGGCGTTCATGGCGGCAATCGTCTCTGCCGTGATGTCGCCGGTGATGTACACGCCGTCAAAGCACGATGCATCAAAGCCATCAAGCTTGGCGTTGAGCGACCCGATGGCGCGCTTCATGCCGGCAACGTCCTGGTAAATCAGTGCGTCGCAGCCAATCACCTGGCGAATTTCTTCGACCGTACGGTCATGCGCCACCAGTTCGTCGGGGGTCGGCATGTCAATGCCGTAGACGTTGGGATAGCGCACCGGCGGCGCGGCGCTGGCCAGGTAGACCTTGCGCGCGCCCGCGTCACGCGCCATCTGCACAATCTCCCGGCTGGTGGTGCCGCGCACAATGGAGTCATCGACCAGCAGCACATTGCGGCCCTTGAATTCGCTGGCAATCACATTGAGCTTCTGGCGCACCGATTTTTTGCGCACGCCCTGCCCCGGCATGATGAAGGTACGGCCAACGTAGCGGTTTTTGACAAAGCCTTCACGGTACGGAATACCCAGCAAATGTGCCAGTTGCGTGGCGCTCGGGCGGCTCGATTCAGGGATGGGAATGATGACGTCAATCTCATTGGGCGGAACCGTCGACACCACTCGCTTGGCCAGTGTTTCACCCAGGTTCAGACGCGCCTGGTAGACAGAAATGCCATCCAGCACCGAATCCGGCCGCGCCAGGTACACAAACTCAAAAATGCAGGGGTTGAGCGTGGCGTTGTCAGCGCACTGCTGCGCATGCACCTGGCCGTCCAGGTCAACAAATACCGCCTCACCCGGCGCGATGTCGCGGTCAAACACATGGCCGGTGCCTTCCAGTGCGACGGACTCACTGGCCACCATCACGGTCGCGCCACCTTCATTCTGGCCATGCCCAATGCACAGCGGACGAATGCCAAACGGGTCACGAAACGCCAGCAGGCCGTGGCCGGCAACCAGCGCCACCACCGCATAAGAGCCCTTGACGCGCTTGTGAACCCCACGCACGGCTGCGAACACATCCACCGGCTTGAGCGGCAGGCCGCGGGTGGTTTTTTCCAGTTCGTGCGCCAGCACATTGAGCAGCACTTCAGAGTCGCTGTCGGTGTTGATGTGGCGGTGGTCGGTGTTGAACAGCTCGGCCTTCAGCTCGGCCGCGTTGGTCAGGTTGCCGTTGTGCGACAACACCAGGCCAAACGGGGCGTTGACATAAAACGGCTGCGCTTCGTCTTCACTGAAGGCATTGCCCGCCGTGGGGTAGCGCACCTGGCCCAGGCCCACGCTGCCCGGCAGGGCACGCATGTTGCGGGTGCGGAACACGTCACGCACCATGCCCTTGGCCTTGTGCATGTAGAACTTGCGGCCCTGCTGCGTGACGATGCCCGCAGCGTCCTGACCCCGGTGCTGCAGCAGCAGCAGGCCGTCGTAAATCAGCTGGTTAACCGGGGCTTTGCTGACGACGCCGACTATGCCGCACATGGTGTTTCAATCATGGTGTGTTGACTCTTAAACATAACTTAAAAATGGGTTCAGACAATTAATTCAGATACTTGGCAAACTGCGCCGGCAATACCGGCTGCAGCCCCTTGAGCGTGGCCGTCAGCAGGCCAGCACCTCTGGATTCAAGCCACCAGCTGCCCTCTTTCAGCGCGGTCATGTTCATGACCACGGCTGCGGCCAGCAGCAAAATAAGTCCTCGCAGCAGCCCGAAAACCGCCCCCATCGTGCGGTCTACTGGCCGCAGGCCCATGGCTTCAACGAGTTTCTTGAGCAAAAAAGCCAGCAGGCCTGCGGCAAACACCGCCGCAATGAATATCAGCACAAACGCGGCGGCATAACGGATCGGTTCTCCGGCAGATTGCAGGGGCAGCAGCGTGGCGACCTGGGGCGCAAACCATTGCGCCACATAAAACGACACCGCCCAGCCCAGCACCAGCAACACCTCATACACCAAGCCGCGCCAGGCGCCCAGCGCCATGGACAACAGCAATACCGCCAGCAAAACCCAGTCAGCGACCGCCACGGAACTGCGAACTGCCTATAAGGTCAGGATGGCAGCCGGCAAATCAAGTGTCTTGATCTTGCTGGCGGCTTTTTCGGCATCGGCCCGGCTGGCAAACGGCCCCACACGGACCCGTATGCGCTTGCCGTCTTTGGTGTCGGCGACTTGCGTGTAGGTTTTGAGGCCGGCTTTTTCGAGCTTGAGGCGGGCGTCACGGGCCTTGCTCTCGTCGGCAAACGCACCCACCTGCACCACCAGGCGGGCATCGGCATTGCCGGCGACAGGCGCATCGCCATTGAGCAGCGCGCTGGCCCGCGCGCCGTCGTTGGCGGTGACCGGGGGCTTGCTGGCGGGCTTCGGCTCGGGTTTGGGCTCAGGCTTGGGCAGTGGTTTGGCTTCCGTTTTCAGCTCGATTTTTGCTTCTTTTTTGATAGCTGCTGGCGCCGATTCTGCCTGGGCTGGAGCCGGTTTTGAGGCGAGGATTTCTTCTTTGGGGGAGAGGCTGGCGGCTGCCGCCACCTTTTCGGCAGGCGCTGCGGGCGCGGTAACGGCCGCTGGCACCGGCAGGTTCAGGGGTTTGACCGTGTTTTTGCCCGGGATTTCAATCGAAATATCCACTGGAATGGGGCGCGGCTGGGTGTCAAACAGCAGCGGAAACCCGACCACACCGATCAGCACCAGCACCGCCGAGCCAATCAGCCGGTGCTTGGCGCGCTTGCGGATGACTTCCACGCTTTCGGGTTGAGCCGCAGACCCGGCCGGGGACGTTGAGCTTGAGCCGCCCCGGCGGAAGTTGAAAAACGACATGGTGTGGCTTGAATCCGTTGGCGCTGAAAAGGACGTGTTGGGATTAACGGGGCGGTACGGCCTGACCGGACGCGCAGAAAGACCGGTTTTTTGCCTGGCTACACGGCCAGATGCTTTGCCAAAAGACGTGGCACACCGTCTTTCAGGATGCCGCCCACCGTGTAGAAGGAGCCGAACACCACGATTCTATCAGTGGGGTCTGCCGCCTTGACAGCCGCCTGCAGGGCCGCTTCAGGTGAGGCGTGAGCGCTGGCGGTGGCATCAGGGCGGGTGTTGCCGGCCTGCCATCTGGCGCGCAAGTCCTCGCCCGTGGCGGCCCGTGCGGTGGGCAAGTCGGTGAAATACCATTTGTCGATCAGCGGGCCGACCCGCGCCAGCATGGGCGCCAGGTCTTTGTCGGCCATGGCGCCAAACACCGCGTGGGTGCAGGGGTAAAAGCCCATGGCGTCGAGGTTTTCGGCCAGGGCCGCCACCGAATGCGGGTTGTGGGCGACATCCAGCACCAGCGTGGGCTGGCCGGGAATGAGCTGAAAACGCCCTGGCAGCTCGACCATCGACAGGCCCACCCGCACCGCCTGCGCGGTGATGGGCAAGCGGTCCCGCAGGGCGGTCAGGGCGGCCAGCACCCCGGCGGCATTGACCAGCTGGTTGGCGCCGCGCAGCGCCGGGTAGGCCAGCCCGGCGTAGCGCCGGCCGCGGCCGGCCCAGCCCCACTGCTGCTTGTCCCCCGAAAAATTGAAGTCCTGGCCAAAGCGCCACAAGTCAGCGCCTACTGCGGCGGCGTGGTCAATCACACTTTGCGGCGGCACCGGGTCACTGACCACCACCGGCTTGCCGGCGCGCATGATGCCGGCTTTTTCAAAGCCAATGCTTTCGCGGTTGTCGCCCAGCAGCTCCATGTGGTCCAGGTCAATGCTGGTGATGACGGCGCAGTCGGCGTCCAGAATATTGACGGCATCGAGGCGGCCACCCAGGCCGACTTCCAGAATCACCACATCCAGACGGGCTTCTGCCAGCAGTTGCAGGATGGCCAGCGTGGTGAATTCAAAGTAACTCAGCGAAACTTCGTCATCATTTAAGGTTCTTGCCCTTTCAACACGGGCGAAGCACGCTATCAAATCTGTAGCATTTACGATCTCGCCGCGAACCCGGCAGCGCTCTTCAAAATGCACCAGGTGCGGCGAGGTATAGACCCCGGTGCGGTAGCCCGCCTGCCCCAAAATGGCTTCGAGCATGGCGCAGGTCGAGCCCTTGCCGTTGGTGCCCGCCACGGTGATGATGGGGCAGGCAAACTGCAGGCCCATGCGCAGGGCGACGCTGCGCACGCGCGCCAGCCCCATGTCGATGGTTTTGGGGTGCAGCCGTTCGCAGTGGGCCAGCCAATCGTCGAGAGTTTCAAGCTTGTTCATACAGATCTGATTGTCCCTCAGGCCTGAAGACCTTTTGGCGGGCGGGCCAGCGTTGCCACGCTTTGATCACCGCGCAAATCGGTCCGTCGCGGCGATCAGTCGCGCCAGAATGCCAGGCTCGTTAAAGGCATGGCCGGCGTCGGCCACCAGGTGAAAGTCGGCCTCTGGCCAGGCGCGGTGCAGGTCCCAGGCGGTTTTGGCGGGTGTGGCCATGTCGTAGCGGCCCTGCACAATCACGCCCGGAATCCCGGCGAGCTTGTGTGCATCGCGTATCAGCTGCCCTTCTTCAAGCCAGCCGGCGTGCACGAAATAGTGGTTTTCTATGCGGGAAAAAGCCAGCGCAAAGCTATCGTCACCGTGCTTGGCCGAGGCCTCAAGGTTGGGCAACAGCGTGATGGTCTGGCCCTCCCAGAGGCTCCAGGCTTTGGCGGCCGCGAGTTGCGCGGCGCGGTCGGTGCCCACCAGGCGTTTGCGGTAAGCGGCCATCAGGTCGCCGCGCTCGGCGGGCGGAATGGGCGCCACAAAGTCTTCCCACAGGTCGGGGAACAGCCAGGAAGCGCCTTCCTGGTAGTACCACAGCAGTTCGCTTTGCCGCAGCGTAAAAATACCCCTGACCACCAGCGCCGACACCCGTGCCGGATGGGTCTGCGCATAGGCAAGCGCCAAGGACGAGCCCCACGAGCCGCCAAACACCAGCCAGCGCTCTACACCCAGCAAGGTGCGCAGGTACTCGATGTCGGCCACCAGGTGCCAGGTGGTGTTGTGGTCGAGTGACGCACTCGGGCGCGAACGGCCACAGCCGCGCTGGTCAAACAGCAGCACACAGTAACGCTCCGGGTCAAACAGCCGCCGGTGGTCGGGCGAACAGCCAGCGCCCGGCCCGCCATGCAAAAAAACCGCTGGTTTGCCCTGAGGGTTGCCGCACAGCTCCCAATAAACCGAATGGCCGTCACCGGTGTCGAGCATGCCGGTGCGAAACGGTTCAATCGGTGGGTACAGCGCGGCAGCGCCAGCAGGCGGGGACGCGGCGGAGGAAGACGCTGGCAAAAACATGGACATCCTTGGTGCAGGCGGTGACGCCAGGCTGAATTATTTCAGAATGAGCGGCAAAATAGCCCCAAGCCCGTGGCGCCCGGAAAAAGCTGCAGTTTGCGATGTAT
>JANNXF010000108.1:0-12250 GCA_031409395.1 Polaromonas sp. | reverse complement strand
GATCGTGCGTGAAAACGGCAACGCGGCGGGCCAGCGCTTTGACATCTGGCAGCTGCACAAAGACCGTGACAAAACACCGGTGCGGGTTCGCGTCCACGGGCCGCTGTCCAGCAATTCTGGCGAGCTGGTGCGCGACTGGTGCCTGGAAGGCCGCGGCATCATGCTGCGCAGCCTGTGGGACATTGCACCGCAGCTCGCCTCAGGCCAGCTGGTACGGGTGCTGCCGGGCTATTCGATGCCAGATGCCGACATTCACTGGCTGGCGCCCTACCGCACCGATTCCCCGCGCCGCATCCGGCTGCTGATTGATTTTTTGCTGGCCGAATTTCAGGGCACGCCCTGGAAGGCTACGGCGTCTGCGGCTTTGCGGGCCGCACCACCAGACTGACACCCAGCGCCGTCAGCGCCGTGCCCACCAGCGTGGTCATGGTGATGGCTTCGTCAAACAGGGCCCAGGCCATCAGCGCCGTGGTCGGCGGCACCAGGTACAGCAGACTGGTCACGGCCGTGGCGGCACCGCGCTGAATCAGCAGGTAGAGCAGCGAGCTGCCACCCAGCGTCAGCGCCAGCACGGACCACGCCATGGCGCCCATGAAGTGCGGGTTCCAGACAATGGCTTCGCGCTCCAGCCAGGCCAGCGGCAAGGTCACGAGCAAGGCCGCGCCCAGCTGTATGGCGTTGGCGCTGCGCACATCCGTGGGCTGCACATGGTGCTTTTGGTAAAGCGTGCCGGCGGTGATGCTGAACAGCGCAAACACCGCAGCACCCAGGGTCAGGGCCGTCACTTCACTGCTGGTGCCGAATTTGCGCGCCACCACCAGCAGCAAACCGGCCAGCCCCAGCACAAGGCCCAGCCACTGCCGGGGCGTTACCTTTGCGCTGCCGGGCTCCGCGCTGCCCGGGGACAGCGCCCATGAAATCCACAGCGCCGTCAACACCGGCTGCAGGCCCACAATCAGCGCCGCCAGGCCAGAGCCCATGCCGCCCTTGACCGCCACCCAGACACCGCCCAGATAGCCCGCGTGCATCAGCACGCCGGTCACCGCAAGGTGCAGCCACTGCGTTCGGCCACGCGGCCAGGCGACGCGTGCCAGCCCGATCCAGATCAGGAAACAGACAGTCGACAACAGGTAGCGGATCGCCAGAAAAGTGAGCGGCGGCGCGTAAGGCAGGCCGAACTTGGCGACGATGAAGCCGGTGCTCCAGATGAGCACAAACACCGTGGGCATGGCGCGCACCAGGGCGCTGGAGGAAGGCCCGAAACTCACCGGGACACCCGTTCGCTCACCGCTTCAGCGGCCACTCATTTGGCCCGTGCACGAATTTCCGGGATGGCTTTTTGCAGGTAGTAAATCATGGACCAGACCGTGAGCACCGCAGAAATCCAGATCAGCCAGGTGCCCCACACATGGGTGTTGATCAGGCCGAACAGGACGCCGTCAAACAGCAAAAACGGAATCGCCACCATCTGGACGGTGGTTTTGACCTTTCCCAGCATGTGCACGGCGACGCTCTTGGTGGCGCCTATCATCGCCATCCACTCGCGCAGCGCCGAAATGGCGATTTCGCGGCCAATGATGATGAGGGCCACGAACACATCGGCCCGCTGCAAATGCACCAGCACCAGCAAGGACGCGCAGACCAGAAACTTGTCGGCCACCGGGTCCAGAAAGGCGCCAAATGAAGAAGTCTGGTTGAGCTTGCGGGCCAAAAAACCGTCCAGCCAGTCGGTGGCGGCAAACACCACGAACATGACCGTGGCAATCAGGTTGCGTTCTGCCGGGGCAATGTTCAGGTAGAAAATTCCTACGATCAGGGGAATCGCAACAATGCGGGTCCAGGTCATCAGCGTGGGAATGGTTAAAAACATCGTCCGATTTTGGCACGAGCCGTGGACTGGCCGGCCGGGTAGCTGCCAGACCCTGCCGAAAAGCAGCGCTTCGTTGCGCAAAAACGTCTTGCCGCCCTCAGTGCAAGGCGCGGTAAATCTCGTCGGCAAGGTCTTTTGAAATGCCTTCGACCGTGGCGATGTCGTCGGCGCTGGCCGATGTCACCCCGCGAATGCCGCCGAATCGCTGCAGCAGGCTGGCACGTTTTTTCGGGCCAATGCCGGCAATGTCTTCGAGCTTGCTGCCGCCGACCCGCACCTTGTCGCGCTTGGCGCGCATGCCGGTGATGGCAAAGCGGTGCGCTTCGTCGCGGATTTGGGCAATCAGCATCAGCGCCGCCGAATCGCGGCCCAGGTAGACCTTGTCGCGGCCATCGGCAAACACCAGTTCTTCCAGCCCGACCTTGCGGCCTTCGCCTTTTTCCACACCGGCAATCAGGCCCAGGTCCAGGCCCAGCTCTTCAAACACCTGCCGCGCCATCGCCACCTGGCCCTTGCCGCCGTCGACCAGCACCAGATCGGGCATTTTGGCGTCACCGTTGCGGGCCGCCTCGGCCAGCTTGGTGTAGCGGCGCGTCAACACCTGGCGCATGGCGGCGTAGTCGTCGCCCGGTGTGATGCCTTCGATGTTGTAGCGGCGGTATTGCGCGTTTTGCATCTTGTGCTCCTTGAACACCACGCAAGACGCCTGGGTGGCTTCTCCAGCCGTGTGCGAGATGTCGAAGCATTCGATGCACAGGGCGTCCAGATTGTCCAGGGGGAGTTCCATGGCTTCGGCGAGCGCGCGTGTCCGGGCCTGCTGAGAGCCCTGTTCGGCGAGCAGGCGCGCCAACTGCAGGCTGGCATTTTTTTGGGCCATTTCCAGCCAGATGCGGCGCTGTTCGCGCGGCTGGTGAAGCGCCACCACGCGGCTCCCCACCTGCGCCGACAAGGCCTCCATCAGGTCCTTGTCGACCGGCTCGCTGCACACCAGAATCGGCGGCACCGGCACATCAATATAGTGCTGGGCCACAAAGGCCTCCAGCACCAGCGCCTCAAGGGTTTTGACGCTCGGCGTGGCGGGCAGCTGGCCGGCTGCGGCAGCCTCTTCCGCCTCGTCGATTTCAGCGTCCAGGGCCGCCACGTCGGTGGCGTTTTCGACATGCGTGGGGAAATACGGCCGGTCGCCCAGATGCCGGCCACCCCGCACCATGGCCAGGTTGACACAGGCTTTGCCGCCCTGCACCTTGACAGCCAGAATGTCCACGTCCTTGTCGCCGCCAATCTCCATGGACTGCTGGTGCAAGACCTTGGACAGCGCCGACATCTGGTTGCGCAGCTCGGTGGCCTGCTCAAACTCCAGCAGGTCGGCGTGCTGCAGCATTTTCTTTTCAAGCTCGGTCAGTATTTCCTGGGTTTCACCCTGCAAAAAGCGGACCGCGTTGGCGGTGTCTGCCGCGTATTGCGCCGGGGCCACGTAACCCACGCAGGGCGCAGAACACCGCTTGATCTGGTACAGCAGGCAAGGCCGGGTGCGGTTGTTGAACACCGTGTCTTCGCAGGTGCGCAGCTTGAACGCCTTTTGCAGCAGCAAGATGGTTTCCTTAACGGCCCAGGCGCTGGGGTAAGGGCCAAAGTAATGGTGTTTTCTTTCAGTGGCCCCCCGGTAATAGGCAATCCGCGGGTAGGCCGTCCCGACCGGCTCGTCGGTGGACGCCGGGGTCTGCGCGGCGGTCAGCTTCAGGTAGGGGTAGCTTTTGTCGTCCCGAAACAGGATGTTGTACTTGGGGTTCAGCGTCTTGATGAGGTTGTTTTCAAGCAGCAGCGCCTCGGCCTCGGAGCGCACCACGGTGGTCTCCATGCGGACGATTTTGGTCACCATGTGGCCAATGCGCGAGCCGCCATGGTTTTTCTGGAAATAGTTGGCAACCCGCTTTTTCAGGTTGCGCGCCTTGCCGACATACAGCACGCCGCCGTCGGCATCAAAGTAGCGGTAAACGCCCGGCAACGCTGGCAGGGAGGCGACTTCACTGAGCAGCTTGGGGTCGAATTCGTGCGCTTTGGTCATGGAATCAAAAAAAGGCTTGGGTGGGCTTGGCGGGGAACGTGGGCGTATTGTGGACAATCCTGTCATGAACCGAAGTTTGCAGTGGGATATTTTTTGCAAGGTCATCGACAACTTCGGCGACATGGGGGTCTGCTGGCGCCTGGCCAGCGACCTTGCCGCACGCGGCCACCGGGTCCGGTTGTGGGCAGACGATGCCTCTGCCCTGCAATGGATGGCGCCTTCGGGGTGCCCGGGTGTTCAGGTTTTGCCATGGTCAGACCTGCTGAAAACCAGCAACGCCGCGTTTGGGGCGCAGCCACCCGACGTGATGGTGGAGGCTTTTGGCTGTGAAATCGCTCCTGAATTCATAGCTGCCTGCGCCCGTGTTGATTGGGCGAATGGCCTGAAACCCTTATGGATCAACCTCGAATACCTGTCTGCAGAGGCTTATGTGGCACGCTGCCACGCCATGCCCTCGCCGGTGCAGAGCGGTCCGGCCAAAGGCTGGACCAAGTGGTTTTTTTACCCCGGCTTCACCGCAGACACGGGTGGCCTGCTGCGCGAGCCCGACCTGGCCGAACGGCAAGCCCGCTTTGACCGCGACGGCTGGCTGGCCGCACTCGGTGTTGACAACATCAGCCAGGGTCACCCGCTGCAGCCGGCCCAACGTGTGTCGCTGTTTTGCTACGAGCCCCCGGCCCTGGCCGGGTTGTTGCGGCAGTTTTCCCGGCAAGGGCTGGCGGGCCAACCAGTTCACCTGCTGGTGGCAGCCGGCCGGGCCGAACACGCCGTCAAGGCAGTTATTCATGACGAAAAAGGCCTTTGGCCCAATCAACACGGGCGCGGGCAGCTATCAATTTCATACCTCAAACCGCTCACGCAACGCGAGTTTGACCACCTGCTGTGGGCGTGCGACCTGAATTTTGTGCGTGGCGAAGACTCGGTGGTGCGGGCGCTGTGGGCCGGAAAACCTCTGGTCTGGCAAATCTACCCCCAGGAAGATGGCGCCCATCTGGCCAAACTCGCGGCTTTTCTGGACATGCTGGATGCCCCGCCGTCGCTGCGGGCGTTTCACCAGCACTGGAACGCCGGAAACACCGGCGTTTCAGGGCAGACGGCGGCCAGTCAGTCAGGCGAAGGGCCGCTGCCAGACCTCGCTGGCTGGCAATTGGCCGTCAGCGCGGCCCGCTCGCGCCTGATGGCGCAAGATGACCTGGGCACACGCCTGCTTCAATTTGTGGCAAAAAACCGTTAAAATCAGGGGCTTTGCAGATTTGCCCCCATTGGGCAGTCGCACAACCCGCCCTGCGGGCCTGCACACGGCTGCAGACCTCCCAAGGGCCTACTTTCAGTAAAACTGCTATGAAAATCGCTCAAGAAATACGCGCCGGTAACGTCATCATGAACGGCAAAGACCCGATGGTGGTGCTCAAGACCGAATACAGCCGCGGTGGGCGCAACTCTGCCACCGTGCGCATGAAGCTCAAAAGCCTGATCGCCAACTTCAACACCGAAGTCGTCTTCAAGGCCGACGACAAGATTGACCAGGTGATTCTGGACAAGAAAGACTGCACCTACTCCTACTTTGCCGACCCGATGTACATCTGCATGGACGAAGAGTTCAACCAGTACGAAGTCGAGGCCGAAAACATGGGCGACTCGCTCAACTACCTGCAAGACGGCATGGACCTGGAAGTGGTGTTCTATGACGGCAAGGCCATTTCGGTGGAAGTACCGACCAGCGTCCAGCGCGAAATCACCTGGACCGAGCCTGCCGTCAAGGGCGACACCTCGGGCAAGGTCCTGAAGCCCGCCAAGCTGGCCACTGGCTTTGAAATTGGCGTGCCGATTTTTGTCGCCCAGGGTGATGTGGTTGAAATCGACACCCGCACCGGCGAATACCGCAAGCGCGTCTAAGGTCTGACAGCCAGCGCGCCTTGCACGCTGGCCCGGATTCAGAAAAGGCTCCTCACGGGGCCTTTTTTGCGCGCGCCCTGCCCTGCGCAGGCTGTCGGCCAGAGGCACGAAAAAGCCACACAAAAGCGTCACCGCTATCGTTCACAATGGCTTATGAAACAAACACAAGATTTATCCGGCAGCCGGCTGGCACACGCCTGGGCTGAACTTCATTCCCACGCCAGCGACGCCACGCCGCTGGAATCTGACGCCTACCGGCTGGCTTTTGCCGACCCCGAGTTTTTGCTGCGGCGCGAGACACGCGGTATCCGTTTTCAGCTGGAAATGCTCAAGCCCGAACTTGACCAGCATGAGCAAGGCATTGAAAACACGGTGGTGGTGTTTGGCAGCGCCCGCTTCCCTGACCCCGAACAGGCCAGCGCGGCCCTGCTGGCGGCCGAATCCAACCTGGCCAAGATCAAGCTGCCGGATAACCAGGCGGAGCCACTGGACGTGAAGGCGGCCACCGACGCGCTGACGGTGGCAAAACGGCATGTGCGAAACGCGCATTACTACGACCAGGCACGCCAGTTTGCGCGCCTGGTGGCGACTTACAGCAATCCGCGCCCGCCGGCCGAGCAGTTGTTCATCTGCACCGGTGGCGGCCCCGGCATCATGGAGGCCGCCAACCGGGGCGCGCACGACATGGGGGCGCTCACCGTTGGGCTCAACATTGCGCTGCCGCACGAGCAGTCGTCCAACCCCTATGTGTCGCCCTCACTGAGCTTCAAGTTTCACTACTTCGCCCTGCGCAAAATGCATTTCATGATGCGGGCCAAGGCGCTGGTGGCGTTTCCGGGCGGCTTTGGCACGCTCGACGAGCTGTTTGAAGTCATCACGCTGGTGCAAACCGGCAAGGCCAAGCCGGTACCGATTATTTTGTTCGGCTCCGACTACTGGAAGCGGCTCTTCAACTTTGAGGTGCTGGTTGAAGAAGGCGCGATTTCGCCTGACGACCTCAAGCTGTTTGAGTATGTCGATGACCCGCAAATCGCCTGGGACATCATCCGGAAGTTTTATCAGCTGTAGCCGCAGGGCTGCCGGCACCATGGGGTAGCGGGCTGTCCTTCAAGCGCACGGCCACCCTGGCCCCGGCCCCCACAGCCAGGCCGGTGGCCCAGAAAACCGCGGAAATGCCGACCACGGCACCGGCCGACCCAAACAGCAAAGGCATCAGCACACTGGACGCATTGATCGCCATCAGGCGCAGCCCCAGTGCCTCGCCGTGCCGCGCCTCGGGCGTGATCTGGTGCAGCATGCTCATGATCATGGGCTGCACCATGCCCAGCGAAACCCCCAGCAGCACCGAGCACACCCCCATCGCCAGTGGCGACGAGGTCAGTGGGTAGACGCCAAACAGCACCGCCGTGGCCAGCATGGCGCCGACCAGCACCCGCCATTCGCGCAAGTGCGCCGCCACAAACGGCAGCAGCACACGCACCAGGGCTGCTGCCACGGCAAATGCACCCAGAATCGAGCCGATGACCGAGGCGCTGATACCGCGCTGAAAACCCAGCACCGGCACGACAAAGGTGTGCACATCCCAGCACGATGACAAAAACCAGTTGACCAGCATCAGCCGGCGAAACGGCGGGTCGCGCAGCAAGTCCCAGGCAGCGGGCTGTTTGGCGTCCCCGGCAAAAGGGGCAGAAACCACGGGCGGCAGTTCGCGGGTGGGCCGAACCAGAAACCAGCTGGCAAGTGGCAACACGGCCATCAACAGAAAAGCCGTCCGGTAGCCGCTCAGGCTGCCGGGTGCACCGCCCGCATGGTCAATCAGCAAACCAGCCGTGAAGGGCCCCAGAAAATTGGACACCGCCGGGCCAATGGCCAGCCAGCTGAACACCTGCCGGAGCTGCAAGGCCCCGTTGGCCGCCCGGCCCACATGGCGCTGCAAGGAGATATTGGCCGCGCCGGTGGCGCCACCGGTCAGCAGCGCAGACAGGCACAGCACCGGAAACACCGGAAACGCCACCGCCAGACCGGCCCCGATGACCGCCACCGCCACACTGAAACTGACCGGCCGCCGCAGGCCATGGCGGTCTGCAAACCGACCCGCCGGAATCGCCAGAAACACCGGGGCTACCGCAAACAGCGCCAGCAACACCCCAACGGCCAGCGGGCTGTAGCCGCCCTGCAGCGCCAGCAGGGGCGCCGCCATGCGCGTCCCCGCCATGCAGGCGTGCAGGCAAACCTGGGCCAGAATCAGCCGGGCCAGCTCAGGCGTCAAGCGTCGTCCTGGTCTTTGTCCATGGGAATCAGCCGGGCCGAATCCCCTTCAGGCAGGGCTTCGACGTTGCGCAGGGCCTTGCCCATGACACGGCTGCGCTGCTCGGCACTGCTCAGGGTATTGAGCACGGTCTCGGTTTGCGATTTGACCTTGGCCAGCACGTCGCCAAACTTGCCGAATTCGGTCTTGACCGCGCCCAACACCTGCCACACCTCACTGGAGCGTTTTTCCAGCGCCAGGGTTCTGAACCCCATCTGCAGCGAATTGAGCATGGCCAGCAAGGTGGTCGGTCCGGCCAGCGTGATGCGATGATCACGCTGCAGGCTTTCCATCAGGCCGGGGCGGCGCAGCACTTCGGCATACAGGCCCTCTGTGGGCAAAAACAAAATGGCGAAGTCGGTGGTGTAAGGCGGCTCAATGTACTTTTCGGCAATGGATTTGGCCTCCAGCCGAATCCGCACTTCCAGCGCCTTGCCGGCGGCTTCAGCGCCGGTCGCATCGGCGCGCTGCTGCGCATCCAGCAGGCGCTCGTAGTCTTCGTTGGGAAATTTCGCGTCAATCGGCAACCACAGCGGCTCGCCCGAGTCAGACCGGCCCGGCAGCTTGATGGCGAAGTCCACCTGGTTTTTGCCGCCCGGCCGGGTGGCGATCTGGGCCGCATACTGGTCCACGGTAAACACCTGCTCCAGCAAGGCGGCGAGTTGCGCCTCGCCAAAAATACCGCGTGTTTTCACGTTGGTCAGCAAATGCTTCAGGTCGCCCACGCCTTGCGCCAGCGACTGCATCTCGCCCAGGCCTTTGTGCACCTGCTCGAGCCGGTCAGCCACCTGCTTGAAGCTCTCGCCGAGGCGGGATTCCAGCGTGGCCTGCAGTTTCTCGTCAACCGTGGCACGCATCTGGTCGAGCTTTTTCTCATTGCCCTCTTGCAGCGCGGCCAGCCGCTGCTCGACGGCCTGGCGGACTTCGCCCAGGCGGCGCTCATTGCCTTCGGCCAGCTGGCGCAGCTGCTCGTTCAGACCATCGGCAAAACGCCGCAGCGCCATGTCCTGGGCTTCTCTGGCCTGCATCAGCCCGCTGGCCTGGGCCTCACGCGCCTGGGCCAGTGACGCCGCCACCGCCTCGCTGCCTGATTGCGCCTGCCGGGCCAGCGACTGCGTGGCGTCCTGCAAGGCCTGCGCCACCTGCTGCTGCATGGCCGCCAGCTGCACGCGAAAAGAGTCAATCTGCTCGTTCTGGGTGCGCGCCACGTCGCCAGACTGCGCCAGCAAAGCCTGCTGAAACAGCGACAGGCCCTGCGTCAGCTCACTGCGCGTGTCACGGCCGCTGCGCTGCACCTCGGCGCGCAGTTCACGCTCGAGCCGCTCGTTGGCCAGGGCGAGCTTGCCGGTTTCGGCCAGCAATGCTGACTGACCGGCCTCCGGGGCTGGTCGCAGCAGCAAATAAAGCAGCAACAGCACATTGACAAGCGCCAGGGCCATCAACAGCCAGAAAAAGAGGTCGCTCATCAGGCAATTACCGGGCGGCCAGTGCCGCAGCGTTCAAGGGGGTCAGGAGTGGCTGGCCACTGAAAAAAGCAATCAGGTTGTCCGCCGCCAGACTGGCCATGGCCAGGCGCGTCGGAAGGGTGGCGCTGGCAATGTGCGGGGTAAGCACCACATTGGGCACGGTCAGCAGATCGGGATGCACCGTGGGTTCGCCTTCAAAAACATCCAGCCCGGCGGCAGCAATGCGTTTGTCCTTCAGCGCAGAGGCCAGCGCGGCATCGTCCACAATGCCGCCCCGCGCAATGTTGACCAGGGTGGCCGTGGGTTTCATCATGGCCAGCTCGGCCGCACCGATGGTGTGGTGCGATGCGGCCGAGTACGGCAGCACCAGCACCAGGTGATCGGCCGTTTTCAGCAGCTCTTCCCGGCTCACATAGCTGGCCTTGCAGTCGGCCTCAAGTGCGGCCTCCAGGCGCGAACGGTTGTGGTAAATCACCTTCATGCCAAAGCCATGCGCGCCGCGTTTGGCAATGCCCTGGCCGATGCGGCCCATGCCCAGAATGCCCAGCGTGGCACCGTGAATGTCAGAGCCGGCAAACATGTCGTAGCTCCACTTGTTCCACTTGCCTGCGCGCAGGTAATGCTCGCTCTCGGTCACCCGGCGGGCTGTGGCCATCAGCAGGGCAAAGCCAAAATCAGCGGTGGTTTCGGTCAGCACATCGGGGGCGTTGGTGGCCAGCACGCCGGCTGCGGTCATGGCGTCCAGGTCGAAGTTGTTGTAGCCCACCGCCATATTGGCGCAGATTTTCAAATCCGGGCAGGCTGCCAGCACCTCGGCATCAATGCGGTCGCCGCCGGTGGTGAAAGCGCCCTGCTTGCCGCGCAGTTTCTCGGTGAGTTGCGCCTTGCTCCAGGTGTCGTCGGCCTGGTTGGACGCCACCTCAAAGTGCTGCTCAAGGCGGGCAATGACTTCAGGAAAGACGGCACGGGCAACGAGTATGGATGGTTTTGTCATAATATTTATGGTTAAAAATAAGGTTTGGCCCAACAAGGACGGGCGCGACTAGCTATCTATTTTGTAGCAACTGAAATCACTCCAGGGGTTTGCAGCAAGGGAGCAGCCAGCGCCGCAACCTTGGCCCGCCTGGGCTCCGGGTGCCACCCGACGACGGCCAGCAGCACAAAAAAGCCGACCACATAGGCCAGCGCCACATGCCAGCCCCCCTTGATCCAGGCGCCCACCGACCGTGCTTCGGGGTACATATTGCTGAGCGCCACGCCCGCCGACGAGCCAAACCAGATCATGCTGCCGCCAAAACCAACAGCATAGGCCAGAAAGCCCCAGTCGTAGCCGCCCTGCTTGAGCGCCAGTGCGGTCAGCGGAATGTTGTCAAACACGGCGCTCAGGAAGCCCAGTCCCAGGGCGCTGGGCCAGGAGGCGGCGGGCAGATACTGCACCGGCATCATGGCGGCGCACATCACCAGTGAGAGCAAGAAAACACTGCCCTTGAGTGCGTCCGGCAACAGGCTCCAGGTCGGCGCACGCCAGGGGCTGGTCACCGCAATCGCCACCCACACCGCGATGCCAATCACCGGAAAATGGTCGAGCAGCGCAGGATGGCGCAGGTTGAAATACACATTGGCCCCCACCGCACTGAGCAAAATAATAGCCACGATGCACAGACGTGCCCAGTGAATGTGCGCGCCTTTGGGGGCGTCTTTCAGGATCGGCTGGTAGGCGTACTGCTGGCGTGCCGCAATCACGCCAAAAATAACCAGCGCCACCACCGCACCGACATAGGCTTCAAACACCTGGCCAGGGGCCACGCCACCTATCCACATCATGGTGGTCGTGGTGTCGCCGACCACGCTGCCCGACCCCCCGGCGTTGCTGGCCGCCACAATGGCGGCGAGAAACCCAATGTGAACCCTGCGCTGGTAGAGCGCCGCCGCCATGGTGCCGCCTATCATGGCGGCCGCGATATTGTCGAGGAAGCTGGAAATGAAGAACACCAGCACCAGCATCACAAAGCCGCCTTTCCAGTCGCTCGGCAGGTAGTCGGGCAGCACTGCGGGAAGCCCGGTTTTCTCGAAGTGGTCGGCCAGCAGCGCAAAGCCCAGCAGCAGGCCCAGCAGGTTGGCCAGCGTGACCCATTCATGGCCCAGCAGCTGCAGCCATCCGGCCAGCCCCGGCGTGCCCGAAAAGTCGCCAAATGCGAGCTTGTACAGGGTAATGACCAGGAGGCCCGAGACGGCTACCTTCAGCGTGTGGTGGTGAAACAGCGCCACACCCAGCAGCGTGAGCGCAAACAGGATGAAGTCCAGGGGAATGCCGAAAACAGACATGGGCGCTACAGAGTGTTCCCGGCTTGCAGCGTCAAGGCTGGGTGATGTCAAACACCTGGCGCAGATAGGCCAGGTATTTCTCGTCATCACACATGTTTTTGGACGGTGTGTCGGACAGCTTGGCCACCGGCTGGCCGTTGCAGCGAATCATCTTGATGACAATCTGCAGCGGCTCGTAACCCAGGTCGTTGGTCAGGTTGGTGCCAATGCCAAACGCCAGCTGACACCGCCCCTTGAACTGCTGGTAGAGCTCTATGGTGCGCGGCACCGTCAGCCCGTCACTGAAAATCAGTGTTTTGGTTTTGGGATCAACCCGGTTT
>JANNXF010000107.1:0-10309 GCA_031409395.1 Polaromonas sp. | reverse complement strand
CTTGGGGGGCAGCGAAGTACACGAAGTGACGAGCGTGGGGGCCATATTCAGCGTGGGGGCCATACCTAATCGCGCGTCACGCGAACCAGTTCTTCGCGCGAGGTAATACCGCTTTGCACCAGCCGCTCACCGTCGTCGCGCATCAGCGTCATGCCGTTTTGCAGGGCGGCCACCCGAAGGTCGGCTTCGGGGGCCTGGTGGTGAATTTGCGCGCGAATCGCGTCATTGGTGGCCAGCAGCTCAAACACGCCGGTACGGCCCTGGTAGCCGGTTTGCCCGCACGCCGCGCAGCCTGCGCCCTGGCAACTGGTGCACAGCTTGCGCACCAGGCGCTGCGCCAGTACACCAAGCAGCGACGAACTGAGCAAAAACGGCTCAATGCCCATGTCGGTCAGCCGCGTCACTGCGCTGGCGGCGTCATTGGTGTGCAGCGTGGCCAGCACCAGGTGACCCGTGAGCGAGGCCTGGATGGCAATCTGTGCGGTCTCGAAGTCACGGATTTCGCCGATCATGATGACGTCGGGGTCTTGCCGCAAAATCGCGCGCAGGGCTTTGGCAAAGGTCAATTCAATCTTGGCATTGACCTGGGTCTGGCCGACACCAGCCAGCTCGTACTCGATCGGGTCTTCGACCGTCATGATGTTCTGGCGCCGGGTGTCCAGCCGTTCCAGTGCAGCGTACAGCGTGGTGGACTTGCCTGAACCGGTAGGCCCGGTCACCAGAATAATGCCGTGCGGCTGGGCCACCAGGTGCTCAAACCGTTTCAGCACAGTGCCCTGCATGCCGACGGCTTCGAGGTTGAGCCGGTCGCCGCTTTTGTCAAGCAGGCGCAGCACCGCGCGCTCGCCATGGGCGCTGGGCAGTGTGCTCACGCGCACATCGACCGCACGGGTGCCGATGCGCAGCGAAATACGGCCGTCCTGCGGCAGGCGCTTTTCGGCAATGTCCAGCTCGGCCATGATCTTCAGGCGTGAAATCAGCGCAGCGTGCAGGGCGCGGTTGGGTTGCACCACGTCCCGCAGCGAGCCGTCGACCCGAAAACGCACGCTCGAATGCCGTTCATAGGGTTCGATGTGGATGTCGCTGGCACCGTCGCGCGCGGCCTGGGTCAGCAAGGCGTTGAGCATGCGGCTGATGGGGGCGTCGTCCGAGGTTTCCAGCAGGTCCTCGATGGCTGGCAAGGCCTGCATCATGCGTGACAGATCGGCGTCGCTCTCGACCTCGCTGACGACGGTGGCCGCGCTGGATTCGCTTTGCGAGTAGGCGGCGCTGATACGCTGCTGCAGCACTTCAGGCGCCTCGGTTTTGACGTGCCGCACGTCAAATTTGCGCATCACCTCACTGACGCCGCCCACGGCACCGGTTGCGCCAAGGCGGTGCAGCCAGAGGGTGAGTTCGCCGTGGTCGTCTTCCAGCAGCAACTGCTGGCTGCGCGCAAAGGCATAGGGCAGTGGGTAGCGCGCCAGTTGCATGGTGCTTACCGGCCCAGCGGTGGCAGTACCGGGGCCTCGTTGATCGGCAGCACGGTGCTGGGAACTGGCTGGCCCTGCTGCTGGATGCCGCGAATCTGGTCGTAGCGGTCCATGGAAAAAGCATTGGTGGCAGCGGCGTCTCGCACCACCACCGGCCGCAAAAACACCATCAGGTTGGTTTTCTTGCGGCTGCGGGTTTCAGACTTGAAGAGATTGCCGAAAAGCGGCACGTCGCCCAGTCCGGGAATCTTTTCCTGGTTGCCGGCGTATTCGTCCTGCAGCAGGCCGCCCAGCACCACCACCGAACCGTCTTCGACCAGCACATTGGACTCGATGGTGCGCTTGTTGGTGATCAGGCCGGTGGCCGAGTTCACGGAATTGGGCTGCACGCTGGAAACTTCCTGAAAAATCGCCATTCTGACCGTGCCGTTTTCGCTGATCTGCGGCCTGACCTTGAGCGTCAGGCCCACGTCCTTGCGTTCGATGGTCTGAAACGGGTTGACGCTGCCGTTGGAGCCGCTGCCGGTGTTGGTGAACTGCCCGGTGACAAACGGCACGTTCTGGCCAATCACGATTTTGGCCTCCTCGTTGTCCAGTGTCAGCAGATTCGGTGTCGACAGGATATTGCCTGCGCCCGACTCTTCCAGGAAGCGGGCCAGAAAGCCGAGGAAGTACACGCCGTTGCTGCGCGGCGCGACACCGATGTTCAGGCCCTTGCCGGGTGTGACCGTGCCGGTTCCGGCCTGCGTGGCGAGATTGATGATGTTGTTGCCGGCGGTGCCAAAGTTGGTGCCCAGCAAGCCGATAACCGAATCACCGTTGCGGCCAATCGGCCCCTGCCACTGGATGCCGAACTCGGCCGCCTTGTCCATATTGACTTCGGCGATCAGGCTTTCCACATAGACCTGGGCGCGCCGGGCATCGAGCTGGTCGATCACCGCGCGCAGTTGCCGGTACTGCGGCTCGGACGCCGTGAGGATGATGGAGTTGGTCGACGGATCAGCCTGGATTTGCCCGCCCGTGGTGGGCGACGGACTGGCGGCAATGGGTGCCACCGGGCTGTTGGCGGCACCCGTCGGGCTGGGTGCCGTGCTCAGTGCCGCGCCCGCGCTGCCGACAGCACTGGCCGGGGCGCTGCCGCCCGTGGTGCTCGCCAGGGCCGCCCGCAGCACCACCGCCAGCTTGGTGGCTTCGGCATTTTTCAGGTAGACCACATAGATGTTGCCGGCGGCGCCATTCGGGCCGTTGATGCCGGGCTGGTCCAGGTTGTGCACCAGCGACTTCACCAGCGCCAGCCGGGCCGGGTTGGCGGCACGCACAATCAGCGAATTGCTGCGCGGCTCGGCAATCACCGTGGTCTTGTAGCTGGCTTCAGCCCCCACGCCGCCGCTGCCGCCGCTTTCGACCAGACGCAGGACCAGCGGCGCGATGTCGCTGGCCGTGGCGTGGCGCACCGGAATCACCTCGACGTCGGTGGCATTGGCGACATCCAGCGCAGCAATGATGCGGCCGATGCGGTTGAGGTTGTCGGCGTAATCGGTGATCACCAGCGTGTTGTTGCCGGGATTGACGTTGATGGTGTTGTTCGGGCTGATCAGGGGGCGCAGCACCGGCAGCAGGGTGTTGGCGTTTTCAAAGTTGAGCCGGAAGATCTGGGTCACGATCTGGCCCCCCACCGACGGCGCCGCAGCCCCCGCATTGACACTGCCGCCCTGCAGCTTGGCATCGGCCTCCGGCACGATCTTGTCCAGGCCAGCGACATTGACCACGGCAAACCCCTGCAGACGCAGAACGGCCAGAAACTGGCTGTAGGCCACGGCGGGCGTGACCGGCCGCTCGGTGGTCAGCGATATCGTGCCCTTGACGCGCGGATCCACCACCACACTGCGGCCCGTGATGACCGACATGGTGCGTGCCACCGCCTCAATCTCGGCATTGACAAAGTTGAGCAGCACCGGCTCGCCACGCTTGGGGGCCGGCGCCTCGGTCACCACCTGCGCGAGCAGCTGCGAGGGAAAATAGGCCAAGGTCCCCACCAAAATGGCGCCGCCAGCTATCAAAACAATAGCGGATGATCGGGCTTTGAAGGTCGGGATGTTCATTCGGCGCATTCTGCTTTAACCCACTTTGATGATGGTCCGGGCGCCGTCTCGCCGCCCAATGATGTTCAGGAGATTCGACAATGCCTCCACACGCTCGGGGGCCGCGCTGGCCGTACCGTCGAAGCGCAATTGCTGCTCCACCCACTGCCCCTGGCCTGTGAGTAGCAGGCTGCCTTCCAGCGTTTCGAGCTGAAGCGTCGGTGTTGCGCCTCCCTGCAGTGTAAGGCGGTAACTGCCCATGGGCTGCAGGGTCGACAGGCGCGAGGAAATTTGGCTGGCGTCCAGCTGAACCCGGCCCGCCAGGCCAAACCGCCCATGCACCCACTCGGCCTGAAAGTCCCCCGTCGAGGCAATGAGCTGGCCTTGTGGCTGCAGGGTGTTCCACGGCGTGCCCAGACCGCTCAGCAAGCTGGCGGGCCACTGCGACTGGCCATCCGACACGGTCAGCCGCACACCACCCCAGCCAACCGGCGACACAACGAGTCCAAGCGCCTGCGGCGTGCAGCAGTCAGCGCTGATATCGGCCGCCATGCCGCGCCATGACGGCCTGATGCGCCAGCGCAGCTGCCCCGGCAGGGCCAGGGCATCGCGGCTGCCCTCTCCACCCGAAAAAGCCAGCTGGGCCGAGCCCTGCCAGATGCTGCCCCGGGGAGCCAGCAGACTTACCCGTTCGCCACTGGCCTGGTGCACCAGCGCCGCCAGCCAGCGGGCGGGTGCAAACACCACGGTGGCCAGCAGCAAGCCGGCCAGCCCCCCGACGACAGCCCAGCCCCAGGGTGAGCTGTTGGCAGACGGTGAGTGCGTACTTGGCATGAGGTGACAGGGCGAAGGGTGAGACAACAGGTTGGGGGATGGCCGTCGCGACGGCCATCAGCGCAGGGGCAGGCCCATGACCAGCACGCCACTCCAGGTGGTGGCACCCGGCAGGTCACCCGGCGCACCAGAGGACAGGGGGCCCTTTGCATTGCTTTTGGCACTGACCGGCACCTCAACACGCACCAGCCGCGCCTCGACCGGCACCGCCCGCGCATTCAGGCGAACCTGCGCCAGCCACTGGGCCAGGGCGTCGGCTGAGGCGTTCTGCACGGTCACGCTGACGCGCTCGCCCACCACATTCAACTGGGCGCTGCCTCCCAGCGTCTGCTTGGTGGCAAGCGTCAGCGCACGCAGCGCATCGTCATAGCCCAGTGGCGGCTGCTTTTGCAGGGCGCGGGCTTGCGATTGCATGCGTTGAAGGTCCTGGAGCTGGACGTCGAGCGTGCGGGCCTGCACGTCGGCGCTGCGCAGCATGCGCAGCGCCGGGGCCCGGCTCAGCTGCCACAAGGTCACGCCCAGCACCAGAACAGCGGCCAGCCGCAGCAGGTTTTTCTCTGGCGGCGCCAGCCGGGCCCAGCGTGCCTGAAGTGGCGTCAAAACGGCGGGGAGCGTCATGGCCGGGGCTCCTGTTTCATCAGCAGGCTGTCGCCCGCCAGGCGGACGCTGTAGCCCTGGGCCCGCAGCCGGGCCGACACCTCAGCCAGGCCCGACTCGGCAAGATCGAGTCCCTTGAGACGCAACTCACCGGCCATGAATTCAATCGCTGCAGGCGCCTGAAGTTCGGGGGCGGCCATCTGGAATTGCCCCAACATGGTTTCCAGATCGGTCTGTGAGGCGGTGCCGCTCTGGCGTTGCAGGCCGGCCAGCGAACGGCTCATTTGCAGGGCCGGATCCACCACCACGGTGATCTCGGGAAAGGTCGAGGTCACGGTGTCGCGTAGCGCCACCCGTTTCGCCGCCAGGGCTGATTGTTCTTTCCAGGCCCAGGCCTGCAGGCCCAGCAGGTTGACAGCGACCAGCGCCACGGCGGCCCAGCGCGCGGCCCGCCAACGCGGTGCCTGCAGCAAGGTGCGGAACAGCGCCGACAGGTGTTTGCGGGTTCGGGTACGGCGGGTACGGAGCAGCTCGAACTGCGCCAGATCCCAGGCCGACTGCGCGGCCAGCAGCCAGCGCTGGGGGCCGGTCTGCAGGGTGATGGGGCCCTTGAAATACTGTTCGGCCAGCGCCGCCACACCGGGCTCGGCCACCACCTCGGCGGTGTCTGGCCAGGCGACCAGCGCCGCCGTTGCTGCCGACAGCGGCAGCACCGTCATGCCCTCCGGCCCGGCCAGCAGCAACTGCGCCTGCTCGGGCGTTCCCGTCACATGCAGCGAAGGCTTGTCCGTCGCCGCCCCTGAGGGCGGTGCCATTTCCGGCACGATACGCGTCACGGGCCGGCCGGTCTGTTCAAGGGCCGCCAGCCAGGCGTTGAGCCAGGCCCGGTCGCAGGCGGCCACCCAGACGGGCACACCGGCCCGGGCGTCCGGTTCGAGGGCGAAATGCAGGTGCGCAGGGTCTTCCAGCACCAGGTCCTCCAGCAGACCATCGAGCACTGAGCGCAATCGCGGCGCGCTGCCTTCCTGAAAAAAGCTGCGTTCCAGTGTGCCGCGCGGCAGTTCCAGGCGCTGCCACGAGAGCCGGCGTGCAGGCACCACCGCCACAATCTCTGCGCCCGGCGGCGCCGACAGCAGGTTTGCAGGTGATTCCATGTGCCGGCCCACCGTCAGTCCGTCCGTCGTCAGCACAGCCTCGCACGTTGTGGCTGCCGTGGGCAAGGGGGTGGGGAGAATGACGATGAGAGCGGTCATGGGTGATTTTTCAGCGCCATTGTAGGTCGCTGCCCCGTGCTGACTAGCCGCCGCGATCGCGCCACAAGGTCCTCACCTCCACTCCGTCGCGCTGCAGCAACGATCGCTCTTCCACAGCAGACAGGTCCAGCCGCAGCCGCCCGCGCACCTCAAAAAAACGCGAACTCACGCTGTGGTCGGCTTCATTGAGGGGTCCGCCGGGCTCGGCCTGTTTGGCAGCGTCCGGCAGTGTGCGGAAATGGCTGAGCCGACGCACACCCGCCATTCGCTCGGCCAGGGCCATGTCAAGCAGTGGAATGCAGGCATACAGCACGGTGGCGCTGGCGGTATTGAGATTGACAGGGGTGCGCACCGGCAGCAGTGTGATGTGCGGGGCCAGCGCCGCCACAGTGCGCGGCGACAGTCCCAGCCAGACCAGCTGGTCGACCCGTTGCGGCAACAGCAGCGCGCCTTGCGCCGCCTGCATGGCCGCGCCCCGGTCAACGCCCTGCGCTGCTCCCGTTTCCAATGCCCGCCGCAAATTGTCGGCCAGTGCAGACAACTCGCCGGGCGGCAGACCCAGCAGTTCAAACAACTTGGCGAAGGCGCGGAACGACGCGTCAGAAACCTTGCCGTTTTCAACCAGATTGGTCACATTCAGGCGCGCCTGCATGTCCGTGATCACGCCGGACAAAAAAGCCTGTGGCAGCGTGTCGCCAGCGTCTGCCGTGGTACTTTTGTCGGCGGCGAGAAAGGTCGACAAGCGGGCCTCTTCCAGCGGTACCGCCCAGGGTTCGGCCAGGTGATCGACCCCGCCGCCAGAGCGGGCGTCCTCGCGCAGGATCAGCCGGGCCCAATCAAGCGCGCCCGAGAGCACCCAGAGCGACTGGACGCGAGCGCGTTCAGCGGTTTCCACTTCCACGCCGCGCCACTGCTGCCACAAGGCCCCCGCCGCCAGGCTGGCCACCAGCGCCACCGTGAGCATGGCCGCCAACAGCGCCGCGCCCGACTGACGGACAAGCACGCCCGACACTGCGGTGCAGCGAGTGCACAACCCCGATTCAGTCATGACTTGCCACCGCCGACCACAGGCCGCACCCAGTCGCGGGTCAAAACGCCGGTGATGGCCTCGCCCGCAGGCAGCGTCAACACCAGGCGCACGCCATCGGGCAGCACCGGGCCCGCCGCCAGGGGCATGCCGGCACCGGGTGCGGCAGCACCTTCGCTGGACAAGGGGTTGCTCCAGGCATTGCCCCGGAAATAAAAGATCTGCCACTGGTCGACAGCCGTGATGCGCACTTCGTATTTTTTTTCCTCCTCGCCCGGGTTTTGCGCCCATTGGGCGGCCTTGCGCCACGCTGACTGAAGCTCGGCGCGGGTATACAGCGCAGGCGACTGCCAGCGCAACCACTGGTTGGTGCCGTCCACATTGCGGCTGGCCCAGGCCACCACCAACACCCCATCGCCCGGCGCCGCCATGCTGCGGCGGGTCATGCGCAGGCCGCGACCATCCCAGTCCATCGCGACGGTCTGGGGCAGTTCCACCACCGCCTCCAGGTCAGCCGCCCACTGCGCCAGACCCGCCTGCAACGTCAGCAGCGCATCGGCACGTTGCGATATCTGTGTCTGCGCCCGCACCATGCCATCCAGTCCGCGCCAGCTCAAGCCCGCCATCAAGGCCATCACCCCGATGGCGACCAACAACTCAATCAGTGTGAAGCCGCGCACCGCCCGCACGCAGAGCCGCGGCGTACGCGCAGTGGGGAGCGTGGGGGCCATACCCAGCGTGGCGGCCACTTCCCCCTTCAAGCAGGGGCCGCGGGACTGGCTCCGCCAGACCGCAGGCGCAGCGGCCCCCTCGAGGGGCAGCGAAGTACACGCAGTGACGAGCGTGGGGGCCAACGGCCGCAGCGCCGGGCCGCCCCAAGCAAGGCCAGCCCCCTCGGGGGGCAGCGAACCACACGCAGTGGGGAGCGTGGGGGCCATATCAATACCGCCCGACAACCGTAAACAAACCCAGCAAGCGCGCCTCGCCATCCACCACTTGCGCTTCGACCCGCAGAAAATTCGGGTTGGGTGTCGGCCGCACCGACAGCGTCACATTCAGGATGCGCCCGCCCTGCTCGCAGCTGGTGGTGTTGTCGCCCACGGCTGGCATCTGTCGGGCCAGGCGCACCCCCACCAGCGCGTTTTCAGCGCAAAGCTGGGCCAGCAGCAAATCGGAATGCCGCTCTGAGTTTCGGGTCAGCGACGCCGTCGCCCGCACCCCGGCGGTCAGCGCGAGCGCCACGATGCCCAACGCCACCAGCACCTCGACCAGCGTGAAGCCCCACACGGCTGACCGGAGGCGGGGCGGGCCATGGCGCTTGCAGGCACTCATGGCGTGCCGGCCGCGCCCGCAAGGTCTGCCTGCACTGAAAAGGGCCGCACGCCATCGGTCGCCACCCACAGGCTGCGCGATGGCTCTGAAATGGACACCAGCCGAACCTGCTGCGCGCCAATCACCGGCTCCGGGCCCAACACCACCGTGCCTGCGCCCGGTGCCTGCACATCATCGCCCAACCAGGCCGAAGGCAGGGCTGCGGCGGGCAGCCCGTCAAATGCAAAACCGGTCGCAGTGGTATGCCAGCGCACCGGGCTGGCACGCATCCGCGACTGCGCACGCGCTGACTCGAACAGCGCCGCCAGCCGCTGCGCCTCCCGTTCCAGCGCGCGGGACGAACCATCGCGCAGCGCCAGACTCACCCCCGCCGTGGCCACCGCCATGATGGCCAGCACGATCAACAGCTCCAGCAGGGTAAAACCGCAGGCCCGCACCCGCCGGCGCACGGAACGCAGCGCCGGGCCGCCCCCAGCAGAGTTCAGCCCCCCGGGGGGCAGCGCACTGCACGAAGCGAGAAGCGTGGGAGCTCCGAACGCAGCGCCGGGCCGCCCCAAGCGGGGTTCAGACCCCTCGGTGGGCAGCGCACTAAGCGAAGCGAGGAGCGCGGGGGCTCCGAACGCAGCGCCGGGCCGCCCCAAGCGGAGTTCAGCCCCCTCGGGGGGCAGCGAACTACGCGAAGCGAGGAGCGTGGGGGCTCTATTCCCAGCTGCCAACGTCCGCATTTTTGCCCTCACCGCCGGGCTGCCCGTCCGCACCGAAAGACAGCACATCGATCTCGCCCCTCACGCCCGGGTTCAGGTACTGGTAAGGGTGGCCCCATGGGTCGTTGGGCAGCTTGTCCAGATAAGGTTTCCAGTTGATGGGGATAGGCACCGTGGTCGGCTTGACTATCAGCGCCTGCAGGCCTTGCGCGGCCGCAGGGTAGCGCTGGTTGTCCAGCCGGTAGAGCTTGAGCGCCTGCATCAGGTTGTTGACGTCAGTTCTGGCGGCGGTCACGCGGGCATCGTCGGCGCGGTCCAGCACATTGGGCACGATCAGGGCGGCCAGCACGCCGATGATCACCAGCACCACCATCAACTCAATCAGGGTAAACCCCTTTGAGAGCTGACGCCGGGCTGATCGCAGGAGTTGCACGGGGGGAAAGGGTCGTAGGTTCATGGTCACATCAATGATAATCCAGCCATGCAGACAAACGCCCCTTCTCAATGGCGAACCCGGATGGTGACCTTTGCGCTGGCCGCGCTCGCCAGCGCCAGCGCGGCCTACTGGGTCCTGAAAGGTTGGGGCACGTCGGCCCCGTCTGCAGCGCTGCCTGTTGCGGTGGCCAGCGCCTCGCCTGTGGACCCACTGGCGGTGGCCCGAGCGCTGGGTGGTGGCCAGGTGGTGGCGGCGCTGCAAAACGAGGCGCCGCCTGCGGCCAGCCGTTATGCGCTGACCGGCGTGGTGGCAGACCAGGCCAATCGCGGCGCGGCATTGATTTCCGTTGACGGCAAGATGGCCAAGCCGGTTCGCGTGGGCAGCCCGTTGGACGGCGGCCTGGTTCTCAAGTCGGTGGCGGGCCGACGCGCAGTGCTGGCCACGGGCATGGATGCCCCTGCAGCGGTGACGCTGGAACTGCCCCCGCCGCCCGGCAAATAAAACAAAAATTGGTGCGGCTGGCGGGGATCGAACCCACGACCCTTGGCTTCGGAGGCCAATACTCTATCCACT
>JANNXF010000106.1:0-3805 GCA_031409395.1 Polaromonas sp. | reverse complement strand
TGGTGGCCGCCGCAGCGACAGACATCAGAATTTTCGTGTGCATGGTGTGGTCCTTTTTTGAAATTTCAAGCTGGCTCGGTCGACTGTTGTGCAAGGGGTCTGATTGCAGCCTGTGAATTGACTGTAGTGCCCAGCGTGGGGCGCGCCTGTAGGAGAACGCCGCCCCTGCCGGTCGTCTTGCAACGGCTCCGCCGGGCCGCTGTGACATCCACCAAAATTCGATCAGGGCTGCAGCCCTTGACTTGTTTATACGGCGCGGTTGCGTGCCAGCGGCGGATTTTTGGCGAAGTAACGCGAGATGCCGCGCATCAGTGCATCGGCCAGTTGAATCTGGTAGTCCTCGCTGCGCAAGCGGGCTTCTTCATCGGGGTTGCTGATGAAGGCGGTTTCAACCAGCACACTGGGAATGTCAGGGGCCTTCAGCACGGCAAAGCCAGCCTGTTCCACCCTGGGCTTGTGGAGTTTGCCCACGCTGCCGATTTCGCCCAGCATGGCGGTGCCCAGCTTCAGGCTGTCGTTGATCTGCGCCGTGGTGCTCATGTCCAGCAGGGCTTTCTGCACCTGCGCGTCCTTGGCCTTGACGTTGAGGCCGCCCACCAGATCGGCGGAGTTTTCCTTGTCGGCGATCCAGCGCGCGGCGCTGCTGGAGGCGCCTTTTTCACTCAGGGCGAAGACGCTGGCGCCCTGCGGCCTGGCGGTAAAAAAGGCATCGGCATGAATGCTGATGAAGAGGTCGGCCTGGACGCGGCGCGCCTTTTGCACGCGAATGTGCAGCGGGACAAAAAAATCGGCATCGCGCGTCAGGTAGGCGCGCATATTGGGCTGCTGGTTGATGCGGTCGCGCAACCGGTGGGCAATTTGCAGTACCACGTCTTTTTCACGCGTGCCCCCCGGGCCGATGGCGCCAGGGTCTTCGCCGCCGTGGCCCGGGTCCAGCGCCACGATGACCAGCCGGTCTGTTTTGCCTTCAGGCCGGGCCGGGGTGGGCGTGGCGGGCTTGGGCGTGCCCGCCGAGGGCACCAGTTCTTTGGGAGCGGGGGGGGCAGACACCCCACCACCTGCAGAGGCCTTGCCAGACTGCTGCGCGATCAGGTTGCCGAGCGGGTCATTGCCGGTGTCGGGCGGGGTGCTGGCACCTGTCGCCGTGTTGCCGGCAAGCCGTTCGGCAATCAGTGCCTCCAGCGGGTCGGCCACCTGCGCCGGATACAGGTCAAACACCAGCCGGTACTGGTAGGCCGCCACTGGCGGCAGGCTGAAAACCTGCGGCAGTATTGGTCTTTTCAGGTCGATGACCAGCCGCACCACGCCCGGTGCGTTCTGGCCGACGCGAATGCCCGAAATGTTGGGGTCGTCAGATTTGACCTTGGCCACCAGCTCGCGCAGGGCGGGTATCAGGTCAATGCCTTCAATGTCCACCGCCAGGCGCGGCGGATCGGGAATAAAAACCTGGCGCGCCCTGATCTCGCTGTCGGACTCAATGGTGAGCCGTGTGTAGTCTTTGGAAGGCCAGACCCGCACCGCCACAATCGTTGCGCCCCGGGCAATCTGCTGTACGCCCAGCAAGAGCACCACCGCGCCAAGCTGCAGGGCATGGCGCCGGCCCATGCCCGGGGTGCTGGTGATGGGCAGACCGCTCATGCCAGCAGCGCCACGCCCAGTGGGGTCTGCGCCGTCAGGGTGACGGCGCGTGATTCATCGTCGAGGACTTCGATGGCCAGCAGCAGGTCGGGCTTTGGCAAATGGGCACCGGCCTTTTCGGGCCATTCCACCAGCTTCAGCCCGGCGCTGGCAAACACATCGCGAAAACCGGCTTCTTCCCATTCGCGGGGATCGTTGAAGCGGTAAAAATCAAAGTGCCAGATGGCCAGGCCTGCCTGGGCGGCCGATGCGTCCAGCGTGTAGGACTCCACCACCGCATAGGTCGGGCTTTTGATGCGGCCCTGCACGCCAAGGCCTTGCAGCAAATGCCGCACAAAAGTGGTTTTGCCCGCGCCCAGATCACCCTGCAGTTCAATCAGCGCGTGGCCAATGGCGGGCTTTTGCGCCAGCGCCTGCGCAAAGGCGGCGGTGTCAAGCTCATGCTGCCAGACAATGTTTTTTACAATCAACGGGTGGTCACTAACAGTCATCAGTTCAATCATCAATTGGTCAGCCAGATTCAAACTTGGGCGCGTGAGCTTGGATTTTCGCAAATTGGCGTGGCGGGTGTTGATTTATCGTCGGCCGAACCCGGATTATCAGCCTGGCTGGCGGCGGGCTTTCATGGTGACATGCATTACATGGCGGCGCACGGGCTGAAACGGGCGCGCCCCGCCGAGCTGGTTCCTGGCACCGTGAGCGTGATCACCGCCCGCATGGACTACTTGCCCGCCGCCACCGCCACCGATACCGCCAGCGCACCTGGCGAGTGGCAAACCCTGGAATTGCACCGGCTGGCGCGTCCTGGTGAAGGCATTGTGTCGGTCTATGCGCGGGGCCGGGACTACCACAAGATCATGCGGGCCCGGCTGCAAAAACTCAGTGACCGCATTGCCACCCAGGTCGAAACGCTGGGCCACCGCGCCTTCACCGACTCGGCCCCGGTGCTCGAAGCCGAGCTGGCGGCACGCAGCGGACAGGGCTGGCGCGGCAAGCACACGCTGCTGCTGAACCGCGAGGCGGGGTCGATGTTCTTTCTGGGCGAAATCTATGTCGACCTTGCCCTGCCGCCCAGCGAAGCGGTGACGCCCCATTGCGGCAGTTGCAGCGCCTGCATTGATGTGTGCCCGACGCAGGCCATCATTGCGCCCTACAGGCTCGATGCCCGCCGCTGCATTTCTTACCTGACGATTGAACACGCCGGGCCGATTCCGCTGGAGCTCAGGCCGCTGATGGGCAACCGTATCTACGGCTGCGACGACTGCCAGCTGATTTGCCCCTGGAACAAGTTCGCGCAGCGCAGTGCACTGCCCGATTTTGACGAACGCCAGGGCTTGACGGGCCAGCAACTGATCACCCTGTTTGCCTGGACTGAAGCGGAGTTTTTGCGCTTTACCGAGGGCAGCGCCATCCGGCGCATCGGCCATGAGCGCTGGCTGCGCAACATTGCCGTGGCCATGGGCAATGCGCTGCGGGCCGGTTGCGACGATGGGATCCGGCAGGCCCTGAGGACGCGAGGGGACGACGCGAGCGAGCTGGTCAAGGAGCATGTGCGCTGGGCCCTGTCGCAAGCTTCATCATGAAATATGGGTTTTGCCCAATAAAAACGGGCGTATGAAGCTATTTATTTGATAGCAAGTGACGGACGTTTTCAACCGGCCTAACGCAGCACCCCCAGCGCGAACGGCAAGCTCACCACCCCCAGCAGGGTGGACAGCGTCACCAGCCCGGCGACATAGCCGCCGTTGTAACCCATGCGCGCGGCCAGTACATAGGCGCTCGACGCGGTGGGCAGGGCAGAAAAAGCCAGCAGGATGGTGGTTTGCGGCGGCGACAGGCCAAACGCCCGGGCCAGCAGCATGGCCACCAGGGGCAGCAGCAGGTGTCGGATGGACAGCACCGCCACCGCCAGGGCTTTGGCCTGCGACAGGTGGACAAACTGCATGCCCGCGCCGGCGGCCATCAAACCCAGTGCCAATGAGGCCGCGCCTATGCGCGTCACCGTGGGTTCGAGCCACAGCGGCAGCGCAAACCCCAGCAGGTTGGCGACCAGGCCACTGGCGGTGGCCAGAATCAGGGGGTTGCGCACCAGCTCGCGCAGAAAGCCGCGCTGCGCATGCCGGGCCATGGGCCACACGGCCGCCACATTGAACAGCGGCACGCAAAC
>JANNXF010000105.1:0-7655 GCA_031409395.1 Polaromonas sp. | reverse complement strand
GACGTCCAAGGAAAACGTCGATGTGCTGGCCGGCGGCTTTTTATCGAATGTTGGCCTGGCGCTGGCCGACCATGCGCAGAAAAACAAGCGGGTGTTCATTGCCAGTGAGCCACTGGCCGACGCCATTGTGTGGGACAAGGGCAACCGCTACACCTTCCGCCTGCGCCCCAGCACTTACATGCAGGCGGCCATGCTGGTCGAGGAAGCCGCCAAATTGCCGGCCAAACGCTGGGCCACGATTGCGCCCAACTACGAGTACGGTCAGAGCGCGGTGGCCAGCTTCAAGGAGCTGCTCAAGGCCAAACGCCCCGATGTGGAGTTTGTCGGTGACCAGTTGCCTGCGCTGGGCAAGCTCGATGCCGGCACCACCCTGCAGGCCACCATGCAGACCAAACCCGACGCCATTTTCAATGTGACCTTTGGCGCTGACCTGGCCAAATTGGTGCGTGAAGGCAACCAGCGCGGTATTTTCCCCAAGACACCGGTGGTGTCGATGTTGTCGGGCGAGCCTGAATACCTCGACGTGCTGAAAGACGAAACCCCCCGGGGCTGGATCGTGACCGGCTACCCGTGGGACCAGATTGATTCGCGCGAGCATGCCAGCTTTGCCGCCAACTACTACCGGCGCTTCAATGAATACCCCAAGGTCGGCTCGGTGGTCGGCTATGCCACCATGCAGGCGATTTTTGCGGCCATCAAAAAGGCCAATTCGACCGACAACGAAAAACTGGTGCTTGCGCTGCGCGGCCTCAAGTTCTCAACGCCCTTTGGTCCGGCCGAATTCCGTGCCATAGACCACCAATCCACCATGGGCGCGTTTGTCGGCAAGCTCGATGTGCGTGGCAACAAGGGCACGATGGTGCAATGGCGTTACGCCGACGGCAAGGCCTATTTGCCCTCCGATGCGTATGTGAAGGCGCGCCGGCCTGCGGACGCGATGAAATGAGGGGCCAGCCGTCGGCGCACTTTTGCATGACTGTTGCCGCATGAAGCCCTCGAACAGCCGGGCCGACCCGCGAATTTTTGTCAAGGTGTCGGGCTTTACCGACGCCGAGCGTCACGCCCTCAATACCGTCTTTCGCCTCTCTGAAGGGCGCAGCACGGTGTACGCGCTGTGGACCGCCCTGGCACCTGAGCCGGCTGCGGTCGCCCTGATTGATGGCGACAGCTGGGAGGCCACGCTGGAGCTGGCCAATCCCGCCAACGACAGCCTGCAGCTGATCTGGGTCGACGACAACCCGCCGCCCCGCGCCGCCCTGGTGCTCCGGCGTCCGCTGCAGTGGTCGGCGGTGCTGGAAGGGCTGGACCGGCTGCTGGCCCCGGCCCGCTTGCCGCCAGCGCCAGCGGCTGTGACGGCTGACAATGCGGCACCGGCCAGGGTCTTGGGGGTGGATGAGGATGTGAAAGCCTTCGCAGCGCCACCTGTTGATGCCGGTATGGCGCCCCCCTTGTTGACCGAATACGCCGTGGAATCGTCACCAGAAGCCGCGGCGGTGCCGGCAGATCCCCAGGTCGAGTCCACCCACCTGGCGGTGCTGGTGGTCGATGCCGATCCCGGCGCGCGCCTTCAGCTGCGCATCAAACTGGCCAGTGCAGGGCTGCTGCAGGTCGACGAGGCCAGCTCTGCCGCCGAGGCCCTGCAGCGGGTCAGCACCCGTCTGTATGCCGTGGTCTTTCTGGATCTGGAACTGCCCGATACCGACAACTGGACGCTGGTCCACCAGGTGGCGGCGTCACGCCCGTTGGTGGAGGTGCTGGTGCTGACGGGACGCCAGCTGTCCCGGATGGACCATGTGCGCGGCTGGTTTGCCGGTGCCCGTGGCTGTCTGGACAAACCGCTGGAGCCCGAAAAGCTGGCTGTTTTTCTGCGCATGGCGCAGTGATCCAGCCCGTCAGGCGGTCGATTGCTATCAATTAAATAGCTGCTTGCGCCCGTAGTGATTGGGAAAAGCACTGTTTTACCCCTTCCCCCAGCGGGGGAAGGCCGGGATGGGGGATGCTCGCCCTGCTCGCGGTCGTCAAGTGCGCCCTGCATCGACCAACCCCCACCCCAGCCCTCCCCCGCTGGGGGAGGGAGGCAGGCCAATTTGCTATGAATTAAATAGCTGCTTGCGCCCGTGTTTATTGGGCAAAAGCCGTATTTCTTTAAATTTCATGAGGAATAGCCGCCCGCTGGGGCAGCAGCGCATCGGCCAGGCGCAGCTCTACCGGCAGGGGCTCGGCATGCAGGCGGGCGGCCAGCAGTTCGGCGCACAGCGCGGCAAAGCTCAGGCCGCGTGACCCCATGCCGCTGCACAGCCAGAGTCCGGGCTGCCCGCTTGCGCCCTCGACGCCACCGTCAACCAGTGATCCCAGCGCGGGCAGGCGGTTGGGAGTCGCGCAGCGAACGCCGGCCCAGCCCCTGACACGCCCGGACTCAAACTCGCCCGCCAGCTGTTGGCCAAGGGCTGGCAGCAGAGTTTGCAGGCGGCTGAGGTTGTGGGGGTGGTCTTCGGCGCGCAGGTCTGCCGTGGCGTTGTCCCGCTCAAAGCTGGCGCCGGTCAGCCAGGCCGTGCCCTCAGCAAGGGGAATCGCGGGGATCAGACTGCCGTGGCCGTTGACGGGAAAGCCCGGCCAGCCCGGCATGTCGCCCTCTGGCCCTGGCGCGTGCAGGCCCCAGGAAACCTGGCCGCGAATGGCTTGAAGTGCCAGCGGCATGGCGCTGTCTGGCCCGGCACTGGCAGCCAGCACCTGGCTGGCATGGCCGGCGGCCAGCACCACCAGTTCAGCGCAGGCCAGTTCGTGGCCCGACGCATCGAGCAACTGCCAGTGCCCTGCCTGCCTGCGCAACCGGCCCACGGCTGCCTGTCCGCGCCATTGAACGCCAGGCCTTGCCAGCCAGGCATTGACCAGGCTGGCCGGTTTGATCCAGCCGGCCTGCACATGCCACAGGGCGGGTGCGTCGGGCGGCAGACCGCATTCGGCCAGCTGCCCGGGGCTGGCCAGCCGCGTCCAGTCGCTGGCGGCTTCGCTGAAATCTGGCGCCTGCCAGGCGGCAGGCCGTTTTCGGGCCTGATCCACACCGTGCTCCAGCACGCCGCTGGGGCACCAGTCGCTACCGGTCTGCAGCAGCGCGTGGGTCTGCTGCAAGGTGGCCCGGATGCCGCTGCGCGACAGGCGCGACAGCACACTGTCGTCGGGTGAGACGTGCGGTGCCAGCATGCCTGCGGGCAGGCCTGACGCGCCTGCGGCAGGGGCTGCTGCGGCGTCCAGCACCAGTACCTGCCAGCCCCGGCGGGCCAGGCTGGCGGCCACGGCCGCACCCGCCAGGCCTGCACCAATCACCACGCAGCGCGCCGGCAAGGGGCGGGGCAGCGGCGTCATGGCGCGGGGTTTTTTGGGCTCCCAGGCCGGGTTGTACTCGCCTTGCAGGTTGTCGCGTTTGGGGGGCGTGCCGGGCGTTTTTCTGACCACAAAACCGCATTGCGCCAACGCATCGCGCACGCTGCGCGCTACCGTCCAGGTGGCCACCCGCGTGCCGCGGCGGCAGCAGCGCGCCACGGCTTTCAGGGTGTGCAAGTCCCAGAGGTCCGGCACATTCTCCGGCTTGAGTTCCGGGCTGAAGCCGTCAAGGTAAACCGAATCCGCCTCAAAAGACTGCTCGCGCAGCATCGCCTTGGCGTCGCCAATGCACAGGGTCAGCATTAGCTGGCCGTCTTCAAAAACCAGCCGGTGAAAGCCTGGCAGCAGGCCCCACAACTGGCTCTGCAGGGCCTGGGCAAAAGGCAGTAATTCGGGATGCGTGGCGGCGCTGCGCAGCACATCGGCGGCGCTGGCCGGGAAGGCCTCGGTCGAGACAAAATGCAGCAGGCGGGGGCGTTGCGGGTCGGCCTTCCAGGCGGCCCAGGTCACCAGAAAATTCAGGCCCAGGCCAAAACCGGTTTCCAGAACCGTCCATTGCGGCTGGCCGGCCCAGGCTTCGGGCAGGCCGCAGCCGTGCAGAAAAACCTCGCGGGCCTGGGTCAGCCCGCCCAGTTCGCTGCGGTAGCGGTCGCCAAAGCGGGGGTTGAAAGGGCTGCCGCCCGCTGTGCCGTCGTCCAGCCACTCAATGCGCTCGGGCATTCAGGATTTCCGCCGCAGGAGACACCAGCGCTCAGAGGCGTTCAGGGGCTGGGCGGCACATAGCCCGCCACAGCGTCGGCACCGTCGCCAAAGAAATGTTTCTCCATCTGGCGTGCCAGGTACTGGCGGGCTCGGGCGTCTGCCAGATTGAGCCGGTTCTCATTGACCAGCATGGTTTGCTGCTTCATCCAGTCGGCCCAGGCTTGCTTGCTGACCTCTTCCCACAGGCGTTTGCCCAGTGGGCCGGGGTAGGGTGGAAAGTCCAGGCCCTCGGCTTCGACGCCGAGCTTGATGCATTTAACGAGTCTTGCCATGTGCGTAGTTCTTTCGTGTTGTCGCGTTCTAAATAGCTATTTGAAATAAAGAACCAATTTTTTATTCGTTCCGGTTTTGAAACACTGCTCCCAGAATCCATTTTCTCCGCATTCAAATGCATTTTCTGGAAAAGAGAACAAACCATGACTTCAGGCCGCGACTTTATCAATGTTTCCCGCCGCAGCACACTGGCTTTCAGTTTGGGATGGCTGCTGGCAGGGTCGGCGGCATGGCTGGCGCCCGTCAGCCACGCCCAGCAGCCCGCACTCACGCTGCTCAATGTGTCGTACGACCCAACGCGCGAACTGTACGTCGAGTACAACGCCGCATTTTCCAGGCACTGGAAAGCCAAAACCGGCCAGGAGGTGAGCATCAAGCAGTCGCACGGCGGCTCGGGCAAGCAGGCCCGTTCCATCATCGATGGCCTGGATGCCGACGTGGCCACGCTGGCTTTGGCCGGTGACACCGATGCGCTGGTGAAAAACGGCGGCTGGCTAAGCCCCGACTGGCAAAAAAAGCTGCCGCACAATGCGTCGCCCTACACCTCCACCATTGTGCTGGTGGTCAGGCGCGGCAACCCCAAGGGCATCAAGGACTGGGATGACCTGATCAAGCCGGGCGTCAGCGTGATTACTCCCAACCCGAAAACCTCGGGCGGTGCGCGCTGGAACTACCTGGCGGCCTGGGAGTTTGCCAAGCGCAAGTACGGCAGTGATGCAAAAGCCCAAGATTTTGTGGCCAGGCTTTACGGCAATGTGCCCGTGCTGGACACCGGCGCACGCGGCTCGACCATTACCTTTGCGCAGCGCGCCCAGGGCGATGTGCTGATTGCCTGGGAAAACGAAGCCTGGCTGCTTGAAAAAGAATTTGGCGCGCAGTTTGACGTGATTGCCCCGTCACTGAGCATCCTGGCCGAGCCGGCAGTGGCCGTGGTCGATAAAAACGTCGACAGAAAAGGCACGCGCGCCGTGGCCGAGGAATACCTCAAATATCTGTATTCAGAGGAGGGCCAGGACATTGCGGGCAAAAACTTCTACCGCCCGGCGGTGTCTGAAAAAGCCAAAGCCAAATACGCCAAACAGTTTGCCAAACTGAATCTGTTCAGCATTGACCAGGCCTTTGGCGGCTGGGCCAAAGCGGACAAGGCGCATTTTTCCGAGGGTGGCTCGTTTGACCAGATCTACAGCCGCAAATAAAAGGCCGGATCAAAGGCAAGCCGTTAACTTAACGTGTTGTCGGCCTGACTAGGTAAGGCTACATTGCCCTCGATACCACACGGTTTCGGGGGCATTTTTCTTGGTGAGGATTTCTCAAGCGGGGCGGCGGGCGCCCGCCCCTTTCGAAGGGCTGGACTTAAATCACTGAAAAAACCCGGCTTGCGCCAATTTTGGCGCACCGGAAACGCCTCACAGGCCCATAAGAGCGGCGGGAGCGCCGCCTCAGCTGGGCGAATACGTACTGGTTGCGGCGGGCAAGAACAAGTCAATCCTGAAATGCTCCCTGTGCAATGAAACCTTTCCAATGCGCAGTAATCAAGCTGTGCATGAAGAACTGACGCGTCCCATTGCCTACCTAGAGCCGTTCAACGACCCCAGCGTCATGCCGCTCGCCTGTTCCTCAAGGGCTCGCTTCACGCCGTAGACCGGTTCTTTATGCTGGCCCGGCGCAGGCTGAGCCTTGCGGAACGGGGATACGCATCAGCAAGTACCGAGCGGCGCATGTGGCACGGATTCTCCGCCTATCAACCGCACAATTTAGCTAAGGTGCTCACGACTCTGAAAGTCGCGCATAACTATCATCTGACAGACAACGACGGAAGGACGCCTGCGATGAAGATGGGGCTGGCTGAGGCCCCAATCTCGCTGGAGAGCATTCTGTACTTTAAATAGCGCCGAAGGCGCACACGAAGGAAACCGTGGAAACGAAAGAAGAACTCCTGAGACCTTGGAAACTCTTCACGCTTGCCATTGGCATAGCACTGCTGGTAATCGGCTCGTTCTACTATCAAGCCCCGGACTGGGACATTCCCATAAGTTTTGTCATGGCCGGTTTATCCTACCTATCAGCCGCTTGGTCGATGCGCGTGATGGTGGAGAGGCGGTGGAACCAATGGCCTCTAATGGTTTTGCTGACATGGTTTACTGTTGACGGCTGTTACTGGCTCTATTGGTCCTGGAAAAACCCTGTGGCTCTGGAACTAATGCGTTCAGCCAATGCCCCCGCCTCATTGGTGCTGTACTGGATGTGTGGATTGGTTTGGTTCTATCGCGGTACGCTGAGAGAACTTGTCGCAGACGTTAAAAGATGGAGGCCGAAGCGCCATGGATGAAGCCAAATTTCCGGTACTGATACGGGAGCTCTATGACGTAGTCCGTAGGCTCGAAGCAATGTTTCCTGGACGACACTTCACTCCTGACGGCCATCTCGTTGGAAGCATTGGTGAGGCCATCGCAAGCCACTACTATGGTGTGCAACTTTCTCCTGCCTCGACACAAGGCTACGACGGCATTCGCGACGGCAAAAGGGTAGAAGTCAAAGCCACTCAGGGGGCGGCCGTATCGCTATCCAGCGGGCCGGAGCATTTGCTGGTTGTCCGGTTGCTGCCGGATGGAGGCTTTGAGGAGCATTACAACGGTCCCGGAGCACCGGTCTGGGCGTTGTTAGCGACCCGAAAACCAACAAAGAACGGGCAGCAGCAGATTCGGCTGACCGTCTTGCGGGCCTTGATGGTGAAATCGAAAGCAACAGATATGCTGGAACCGATACGCCCATTGCCAATTGGAACGATGAGGTGCTAGGCCGCAACGGGCGGATAGCCATGAAAAAAGCCGCGAACCCCTTTCGGAATTCACGGCTTTTGAGAAAAGGCACCTCTAGACTGTTGCCATCAACACGTTAAGCGAACGGCTTGGATCAAAGGCGGAATTTTTGAACCTTCACAAGGCGAATCAAGGAGAAACAAGCACCCAGTCCGTACCAGTTTTCTGGAGGGGTGTTGCTATCAATTCTGGAACTGCTCGCGCCCGGGATGATTGGGCTCATGGCTTGTTTGGCCATTCAAAACCGGCCAGCCAGCGGTTTTTTGGCTTGCGGCGCGCCGCTTTTGTCGCCAGTTTTACCCCTGTCAAAGGTCTTTTATATCCCCGGCCCAATCAGTCCGGGCGCAGGCAGCTATAAATACAATAGCAAGCCTTTGCCGGACCGAGGTACTGGATGCGGGTAAAATATGGGGCTTGCGC
>JANNXF010000104.1:0-5382 GCA_031409395.1 Polaromonas sp. | reverse complement strand
TACTACGCCGACGAAGCCCAGCGCATCATGCAGCCCGTGGCATTACCCGGCCCGACGGGCGAAACCAACGAACTGCGGCTGACGGCGCGCGGCGTGTGGGTCTGCATCAGCCCGTGGAACTTTCCGCTGGCGATTTTCATGGGCCAGGTGGCCGCAGCCCTGAGCACCGGCAACGCCGTGGTCGCCAAGCCCGCAGAGCAGACGCCCGGTGTGGCCTGGGCCGCCGTGCAGCTGCTGATCGCCGCCGGGGTGCCCGAGGGCGCGTTGCAACTGGCGCACGGCCCGGGCGACACCGTGGGCGCCGCGCTGGTGGCCGCGCCCGGGGTGGCCGGGGTGGTATTCACCGGCTCGACCCAGGTTGCCAAGATCATCAACCGCGCCCTGGCGGCCAAAGACGGCGCGATTGTGCCGCTGATTGCCGAGACCGGCGGCATCAACGCCATGCTGGTTGACAGCACGGCACTGCCTGAACAGGTGGCCGACGCCGTGGTGCAAAGCGCCTTCCGCTCGGCCGGCCAGCGCTGCTCGGCCCTGCGCCTGCTGTGCGTGCACGAGGGCATTGCCGACCAGGTGATTGAAATGATTGAAGGTGCGGCGCAAGAGCTGGTGCTGGGCCAGCCCGCCGAGCTGGCCACCGACGTCGGCCCGGTCATAGACGCAGAAGCGTTTGACAATATCCAGCGCCACCTGCAGCGCCTGGCCTCAACATCAAAAGTGCTTGTGACCCATAAGACACGGGCGCAAGCAGCTCCTGATTCAATAGCAAACAGCGTGGCGCCCGCCGCCTTTGAAGTACGCAGCCTGGCCGATGTGAAAGACGAAATCTTTGGCCCGGTGCTGCAAATCGTGCGCTGGGGCAGTGGCGAGCTGGGCACACCCGAGGCGGTGATTGCCCATATCAATGCGCTGGGCTACGGCCTCACGCTGGGCATTCAGACCCGCATCGACTCACGCGCCCAGGCCCTGGCCAGCGCCGCGCATGTCGGCAACATCTACATCAACCGCAACATGATTGGCGCGGTGGTGGGCGTGCAGCCCTTCGGCGGCGAAGGCCTGAGCGGCACCGGCCCCAAAGCCGGCGGCCCGCACTACCTGTACCGCTTTTGCGCCGAGCAGACCCTGACGGTGAACACGACGGCGGCTGGGGGGAATGCGGCCTTGCTGGCGGGGGCCTTGTGATGAGTTTGTCGGCAATAAGATGGCAATAGTGCGGCAATAGTGCGGCAATAGGGTGACCCACCAGGCGGTCAACCGGTTTTAAACCCGCTTGTTGGCCTGGTTTGTCCGCGATGCCTGCGCGGCTGGCCGCGCCCCTTCAGCTGTGGGCGGGGTGGTGGGCACGCCAGATCTTGAACTTGCCATACAGCACGCGCTCAATGGCCCAGCCCGACATCAACAGCAGCAGCAGGCCCGTCAACAGCGCGTTGAGCATGGCACTTTGATGACTGGCGTAGCCCCATACCCAGGGCGAAATCATCAGGCCGACGCCCAGCACGGCATTGCCCCAGTCGTCTATCTGGCTCGGTAAAAACAGGTCTTCGGAGGCGAGAAGAACCACGCCCATGCCGACCATGACGGCGCACCATGCGGCCGGCTGCGGCAACCCCAGAACCCATGGCGAAACGCACAGCCAGAGTCCGGCCCCAATTTCCAGTCTGTCCTGCCAACGGTTAAGGGTATCCATGACAACCTCCGTCATAAAACCAAGGGAATTTCAGTCTAAACCTCCTGCAGAACCCTGCAGCGAAGCGGACCAGACCCTACTGGGTGCGGTGGCTTATGCGCCCGTCTGCAGCCTGAACGCACTCTGCCGCGCGCCCACCAGCAGGCCCCGGGCATTGACAATGTCTTGCGCGCGCCAGGGCTTGAGTTCTTCGCGCTGGGCGTCGTCGAGCCAGCCCAGCTGGTCCAGCACTTCCACCGTGGCGGCAAACACGGCGGGTTTGTTGGCGTCAATGATTTTCAGCGCCAGTGCTTCACCCCGGCTTTTGCTGCCAATCACCTGCACACCGTCTGCGCCGATTTTGCTGACCCAGTCGCCGCGGCCTGCGCGCATGAAGGCGAGGTCGTTGCGGCCGGTGCCCGACACCATGTCGGGGTGGGCGGTCATGGCTTCGCCCAGGGCTGAAAAGCTTTCGCCAAACTCGCTGTCACGCAGGCCGCTGGCCAGGCGGGCGTAACCCCGGGCCAGGTGCGCCAGCGGCAGTGCGTAGTTGGGGGCCGAGCAGCCGTCGATGCCCATTTTGAAATCGTTGGCGTCCATGCCGACGGCGCGGGCGACATCGCGGCGAATGGCTTGCTGCAGCGGGTGTTGCGGGGCTATGTAGTCGTCCAGGCTCAGCCCGTGTTGGACGCAATAGGCCAGAAAACCGGCGTGCTTGCCGCTGCAGTTGTTGTGGCGTTCGTCAAAGAGCAGACCTTCAGGCGGGGCCACCTCGCGCAGCGTGAAAATCCCCGGCACATGGCAGCCGCAGCGCAGGGCCGGGTACTTCAGCCCGGCCTTGGCCAGCATGCTGTCGGCTTGCGCGACATGCATGTCTTCGCCGTTGTGGCTGGCGCACAGCATGGCAATTTGCGGCGGCGTGAAGCCAAACTGCTGCGCGCCGCCCGACTGCATGAAGGGCAGTGCCTGCAAGGCCTTCAGGGTTGAGCGTGAAAACGTCAGAAAGTACGGGTTGCCGGCGTGGGCGAGCAATCGGCCCTGGGTGTCGACAACGGCGACAGAGCCAAAGTGCTGGCACTCCAGCGTTCCGCCACGGGTGAGTTCAATCAAGGGGACATGGTTCATGCGCGCATTGTGGCGCATGTCGACACCCTTGCATGGCACGCCAGGCTCTTGCCGTGCCGGGTTTTGTGGGTGCGCGGTGGGTCAGGCTGACTGGCTGCGCTCGTGCTTCAGTGCCGTGTGCAGATTGCTCATGGCCTCGACGCATTCGAGCACACTGGCCTGGACGGTCTGAACCAGCAGCGCTTTTTCATCGTCGCCCAGTTTTAGTTGTATGGCGAGTTTTTCACCGACAGCCTGCCTGAGCTTGGCCTCGATGGCCCGGAAAAGATCGTCCCAGTCTTCTATGCTGATGTCCAGCGGGCTGGCCGCAATCTGGACTGTGCCGTGTGTCGGTACAAGGCTTCGGGCGGAAGTTTGCGGCTCGAGACCTGCCAAAGGCGGTAAGTGACCCACCGAGAAGCTGCAGCCGGTCTCACCGTGGACCCTGGTTTTCTGGCGCTCGGAAAGCGCCGGAGTCGGTTGGATCATGGAGAACCTTGATGTGATGTAAGCCATACAGAACCTTGTGCACCTGGCACGACACGTTGCCAGCCGGGCAACGCTGCCGTTTCGGCTGAAACATTCCTGATGACTTATAAATCTTTCAAATCAAGCCGTCCGTACGTTAGCGAACATTAGGATGTTCTAACAGCGCTCATTGGCCTTGGCGGTCTTGCTGGTCAGCCCAGCAAATCGGCGTAGGTTTTGCGGTCTGCCGCATAGCAGCTGCAGGCGGCCGCTTCCAGCCCGGGACGGTCCAGCACGGTCAGCTCGCCGCGGCGGTAGGCAATCAGTCCGCTGCGTTGCAAGTCGCTGGCGGCGCCAGTAATGCCGGCGCGGCGCATGCCGAGCATGTAGGCCAGAAATTCATGGGTGACATGAAAGGTGTCGGAGTGCGCGCGGTCCTGGCTCATGAGCAGCCAGCGGGCCAGACGCTGACCGGTCAGGTGAAACCGCAGGCAGGTGGCTGACGCCACATGCTGCTCGAGCAGCACATACAAATAGTTTTTCAGGCAGCGCTGCAGGGCCGCGCTGCGGGCCAGTTCCCGCCGAAACACGGGGGTGCTGACGCGCCAGGCACTGCCCGAGCCCTGAACCACGGCATGCCAGGGTGCCGTTGCCACGCCCAGCGCCAATTGCGCGCCCAGCATGCCTTCGCGGCCTGCCATGCCGACCTCCACCCCGGGGCTGCCATCCACCTTTGCGACCAGCGAAATAAAGCTGTCGACCGGAAAGTAGGCATGAGGAGTCGGCTTGCCAGGTTCGCACAGCACCTGGCCCAGTGTGAGTTCAATGGCCTCGCAGGTGGCCAGCAAACGCAGGCGGTCTTTGGCGGGCAAGCGCGCGATGATGAAGTTTTGAGCAGTGGCCACAGGGGCACTCCGGTGTGTTGCGGGACCCTTCACGGGGTCGAGTTCAAGGCCGCGCCACTGTCAAAAGCAGTTCTAATCGGTATCCCAGTATGCGCCACATACTGGTTGAGCTGTCTGCGATACCGCACCCAGACGCCAGAAGCTTCTATTTCCGGCTGCCGTGCCGTTGCCCTAGCTTGCGGTGAGGGCTGGCAGAAGGCGGTCGTATTCTTTTTTAACGACGGCGTAGCATTCGCAGGTTCGCTGCTCCAGGCCGGGGCGGTCCAGCACCGTGATGCGTCCACGGGAATAGCGGATCAGCCCGGCTTTCTGAAGGCTCATTGCGCCTTCAGTCACGCCTTCGCGCCGTACGCCCAGCATATTGGCAATAAGTTCCTGCGTCATGACCAGCTCATTGCCTTGCAGGCGGTCCAGGCTGAGCAGCAGCCAGCGGCACAGTTGCTGGTCCAGTGAGTGGTGGCGATTGCACACCGCCGTCTGGGCCATCTGGGTGATCAGAGCCTGGGTATAGCGTAGCAGCAGGTGCAGCACAGGCGCACGCTTGAACTCTTCCTTGATGGCTGGTGCCGTGAGGCGAAAACCCTGGCCTGCGCTTTGCACAACTGCCCGGCTGGGGGTGGATTCCCCGCCCATGAACAGTGAGATTCCGACGACGCCTTCGTTGCCAACCACGGCAATTTCGGCAGATGATCCGTTTTCCATCACATACAGCAGTGACACGATGGCCGTCGTGGGGAAGTACACATGGTGCAGCGTGCTGCCTGATTCATAGAGCACGTCCCCCAGAGGCATTTCGACGTATTCGAGTTGGGGCAACCACCGCCCCCATTCCTCGTCCGGCAGGGCAGCAAGCAGGCGGTTATCTTTGGGGTTGGGGGCTTTGGCCATACGAAACTCCGACGCGATGACGGCTTGGAGTTGAATCTCTGACAGAGGTCTCGTGCCAATGGCCAGTGTACGGTTCACTCCCTGCAAAGTATGTTCGGTAGCGCACATAACTATGACTCTGGCACAGAATAAACCCTGATGCAAGTGCGCGGCTGACAAGTTTCACTAATAGTCCAACGTCCTGGCGGTGCAGGCACTGGACTTCAAGGAACAGACGGATCACCGGCTCAGAATGTAAGAATTAATTTCGTTACCTCTCTTGCACAAGGCGCAAGCTTTTTATTTTGTGCAGACCTACCATCTGTTTTTTTTCAAGGACAACACATGGCAACCCCTTTTTTTGGCAAGCGTGAT
>JANNXF010000103.1:0-4045 GCA_031409395.1 Polaromonas sp. | reverse complement strand
CAGCGCGGCCGTGTCTTTCAGGTACTGCTCTTCCTTGCCGGCCTTGACCTTGTACAGTGGCGGCTGGGCGATGTAGATGTGGCCGCGCTCGACCAGCTCGGGCATCTGGCGGTAAAAGAAGGTCAGCAGCAGCGTGCGGATATGCGCGCCGTCAACGTCGGCGTCGGTCATGATGATGATGCGGTGGTAACGCAGCTTGGCAACGTTAAAGTCATCGGCGCCGGGTGTGCCGCCTATGCCGCCGCCCTTGCCAATGCCGGTGCCCAGCGCGGTGATCAGCGTCAGAATTTCGTTGCTGGTCAGCAGCTTTTCGTAGCGGGCTTTTTCCACATTCAGAATCTTGCCACGCAGGGGCAAGATCGCCTGAAACTTGCGGTCGCGGCCCTGCTTGGCAGAACCCCCGGCAGAGTCACCCTCGACCAGGTAGATTTCGCAACCGGCGGGGTCTTTTTCCTGGCAGTCGGCCAGCTTGCCGGGCAGGCCCATGCCGTCCAGCACGCCTTTGCGGCGGGTCATGTCACGCGCCTTGCGGGCCGCCTCACGGGCTCTGGCCGCTTCAATGATCTTGCCGACAATGATCTTGGCGTCGTTCGGGCGCTCCTGCAAATAGTCGTGCAGCAGCCGGCTCACAATGTCTTCGACCGGGCCGCGCACTTCGCTGCTCACCAGCTTGTCTTTGGTCTGGCTGCTGAACTTGGGCTCGGGCACCTTCACGCTCAGCACGCAGCACAGGCCTTCGCGCATGTCGTCGCCAGTGACTTCCACCTTGGCTTTTTTGGCCAGCTCGCTGTCATCAATGTATTTGTTGATCACCCGCGTCATGGCGGCGCGCAGGCCGGTCAGGTGGGTGCCGCCGTCGCGCTGTGGAATATTGTTGGTGAAACACAGCACCTGTTCGCTGTAGCCGCTGTTCCACTGCATGGCAACCTCAACGCCGATGTTGGTGCCCTGGTCGCTCTGGCGGTCACCCATGGCGGCAAACACATTGGGGTGCAAGATGGTTTTGCCCTTGTTGATAAAGGCCACAAAACCTTTCACGCCATCGGCGCCGGCAAAGTCGTCTTCCTTGCCGGTGCGCTCGTCTTTCAGGCGAATCTTTACGCCGTTGTTCAGAAAGCTCAGCTCGCGCAGGCGCTTGCTCAAAATCTCGTAATGGAAATCGTTGTTTTCCTTGAAGATGTCGGTGTCGGGCAAAAAGTGCACTTCGGTGCCGCGCTTGTCGGTGTCGCCCATCACCTTCATGGGGGACACCTCGACACCGTTGACGGTTTCAATGATGCGGTTTTGCACAAAACCCTTGGAGAACTCCATGGTGTGCACCTTGCCGTCGCGGCGAATCGTCAGGCGCAGCATCTTGCTGAGCGCGTTGACGCAGCTCACGCCCACGCCGTGCAAGCCGCCCGACACCTTGTAGCTGTTCTGGTTGAACTTGCCGCCGGCGTGCAATTCGGTCAGGGCAATTTCAGCGGCTGAACGTTTGGGCTCGTGCTTGTCGTCCATTTTCACGCCGGTCGGAATCCCGCGGCCGTTGTCGGTCACGCTGACCGAGTTGTCGGTGTGGATGGTGACCACGATGTCGTCGCAGTGGCCGGCCAGAGACTCATCAATCGAGTTGTCAACCACCTCAAACACCAGGTGGTGCAAACCGGTGCCGTCAGAGGTGTCGCCAATGTACATGCCGGGGCGTTTGCGCACGGCTTCCAGGCCTTCCAGAATCTGGATGGAGCCTTCCCCATAGGCTTCAGAGGCACCCGCCTGGTTGGTGTCGATTTTGGGCTGAAAGTTGGAGCTTTCTTCGCCAGCCGCACCCTCATTGACGTTCACTGGCTCGGCTTCGTTCGGTTTGTTCTGTTCAGTCATGGCCCACGTTTCCCAATTTCTCTTGATCTCGTCAATCGCTTGAATGACCAAACCCGCGAATGTGCGCGGGTCTGGGTGCTTTTTGGCGTTGGTAAAAGCTTAAATTCGCATCGGCATCACGACGTACTTGAAGGCGGCGTCGTCCGGAATGGTCAGCAGCGCAGAGCTGTTGGAATCCGAAAACTCGATCTTCACCATGTCCTGGTCCATATTGGCCAGCGCATCGATCAGGTAGGTGACGTTAAAACCGATTTCAATCGAATCGCCCGCGTAGTCGATATCAAGCTCGTCCACGGCTTCTTCCTGCTCGGCATTGTTGGACGCCACGCGCAGCGTGCCAGCCTCTATGTTGAGCCTGACCCCCTTGAATTTCTCGCTGGTCAGGATAGCGGTGCGCTGCAGGCTGGCCAGCAAGGGCACACGGCCCAGCATGATGATGTTTTTGTGGTTCTTGGGAATCACCCGGTTGTAGTCGGGAAACTTGCCTTCGACCAGCTTGGTGACAAACTGCATGCCGTCAAAGCTGAACTTGGCCTGGTTGCCGGCAAACTGCATCTCGATCGCACCTTCCTTGTCGCTCAGCAGGCGCTGCATTTCCAGCACGGTCTTGCGCGGCAGTATCACTTCCTGGCGGGGCACTTCCACATCCAGGGTGGCTGACGAAAACGCCAGGCGGTGGCCATCGGTGGCCACCAGGCTCAGCTGCTTGCCTTCAGCCACAAACAGGATGCCATTGAGGTAGTAGCGAATGTCGTGCACGGCCATGGCAAACGACACCTGGTTCAGCAGCTCTTTCAGCACTTTTTGCGGCACCGAAAAACTGGGACCAAAGCTGGCGGCCTCTTGCACCAGCGGAAAGTCTTCAGCGGGCAGCGTCTGCAAGGTGAAGCGGCTTTTGCCACCTTTGAGGATCAGCTTGTTCTGGGCGGACTCCAGCGACACCGTCTGGTCACTCGGCATGGAACGCAGGATGTCGATCAGTTTGCGCGCCCCCACCGTCGTGGTGAAGTCACCGGCATCGCCGTCGAGTTCGGCCGTGGTGCGGATCTGGATTTCAAGATCGCTCGTGGTGAGCTGGAGTTGCGAGCCTGTTTTGCGAATCAGCACATTGGCCAGAATCGGCAACGTGTGCCTGCGCTCCACAATACCGGCGACCGACTGCAGGGCTGACAAAACTTTATCTTGGGTGGCTTTCAGAACGATCATGAGGTCCTCTGTCTTTATCTTTAATTCTTTAATTCAAATTAGTAGTAGTAGTAAGGGCGGCGAACATCTGTGGACAGTGCCATTTTCCCTTTTCAAATCAACCACTTGCCGTTTGTTTAACCATGTGTTGTGGGACGCCTGAAGTCTTGGGTCCGGCGTGAACAACTTTGGATTGTCATCTGCTTCTGTGGATAAGTCATGGCTTGTTCAAAAGTTGTCCCCATGGTTTGCGGAGCGGGCAGTTTAAGGCGGCCTGGCCTTGGGGTAGCCCTGAAAACGCTGCGAAAAGAGTCATTTCTAGCCTTTCAGGGTTTGTTCAAGCACATGCAGCTGCTGGTTGAGTTCGGTCATCAGCTGGCGTTCGGCAGACATCTTGCGCACGGCGTGCAGTACGGTGGTGTGGTCGCGGCCACCAAACAGCTCGCCGATCTCGGGCAGGCTCTTCTGGGTCAGTTCCTTGGCCAGGTACATGGCAATCTGGCGTGGCCGGGCAATGCTGGCGGGCCGCTTCTTGGAATACATGTCAGCGACCTTGATCTTGTAATAGTCAGCCACCGTTTTCTGGATGTTCTCAACCGAAATCTGCCGGTTCTGTATTGACAGCAGGTCGCGCAGTGCCTCGCGTGCCAGCTGGATCGAGATTTCCTTGAGGTTGAAGCGCGAGTACGCCAAAATTTTGCGCAGTGCGCCTTCGAGTTCACGCACATTGGAGCGAACGTTTTTGGCGACAAAAAACGCTACCTCTTCCGGCATGACCGCGCCTTCGGCGTCGGCCTTGCGGATCAGGATCGCCACGCGCATCTCGAGTTCGGGCGGCTCAATGGCCACTGTCAGGCCCGAGTCAAAGCGTGACACCAGGCGTTCGTGAATGTCCGTGAGGCCCTTGGGATAGGTGTCACTGGTCATCACAATGTGCGACTTTTTGGTCAGCAAGGCCTCAAAGGCGTTGAAGAACTCTTCCTGGGTGCGGTCCTTGTTG
>JANNXF010000102.1:0-11746 GCA_031409395.1 Polaromonas sp. | reverse complement strand
TTTGCGCCCGAGGCCGCGCGGCAGCTGCACGGTGTGCCGCTGCCGCTGGTGGCCATGTGCCTGACGATCTATATGGTGTGCAGCGCCGGTGGCATGGTGCTGGGTGGTTTTCTGGCGGTTGATGCGGCGCGCTGCGAGCGTATTGTGGGTTTGAGCTTTGGCGCAGCGGCGCTGGTGGCGCTGCTGCTGGCCCTGGGTGACCTGAGCGGCCTGTCGGTGTGGGTGGTGCCTGTGCTGTTTGGCCTGATGGGGTTTGCCTCAGGCACTGCCGGGCCGTCGCGCGACCTGCTGGTCAAACGCTCTACGCCCGAAAACGCCAGTGGCCGGGTCTACGGCGTGGTGTATGCCGGGCTGGACATCGGCCAGGCGCTGGCGCCGCTGGTGTTTGGAACCCTCATGGACCACCAGCAGTACCGGGGCGTGTTGCTGGGGCTGGTGGCGGTTCAGTGCGTGCTGATCGTCAGCGCCTTCAATGTCAGGCGGGTCAGACGCACGGCACGGGTGGCGGCTTAGGAGTAGAGTCAATGCATTGGGGCTGCGCAGCGCACATTCAGGGCTGCTGGTCGGCACCATGCAACTTCAGGAGGCCTTCATGAGCACTTCAAACACCCCGCAAAGCGGTGACTTCGCCCATTGGGTCGAGGAAAAATCCGAGGCCCTGAAGTTTGAGCTGGGGCAAAAGTTTCCGGTGCCACCGACCGAACTTCATTCGCCGTCAGTGCATGTCGAAACAGGCCAGCAAAAGCTAGAGGAAGTGCTGCTGGGCCACGAGCAGCCCACGCCGGAGTTTCTGGAAGAACTGGCGGCACTGGAAGACGCCCCGCCGCTGACGGACGAAGAACTTGCCCGGCAGGCGCTGGAGGCGGGCGGTGACGACGGCGACGCCAGCACCCCCGAGTAGCTGGGCGCACGTACTTTCCCCGGCGCATCAGACCGGGGTGGTCAGTCGCGGCACAATGCCAGCATGACAAAACAACTTGCCGGACACCTACTTGTTGACTGCCTGATTGCCCAGGGCGTGACCCACGCCTTTGGCGTCCCCGGCGAAAGCTATCTGGCGGTGCTGGACGGGCTCCATGCCCGGCGCGACCAGATCAAATTCATCACCTGCCGGCAAGAGGGCGGCGCCGCCTTCATGGCCGAAGCCCATGGCAAGCTGACAGGCCGGCCGGGCGTGTGCATGGTCACGCGGGGGCCGGGCGCCACCAACGCGTCGATTGGCGTGCATACCGCGTTTCAGGACTCGACCCCCATGGTGCTGCTGGTCGGCGATGTGGCCAGCGACTGCCGCGACCGCGAGGCTTTTCAGGAGGTCGACTACGCGAGCTTTTTTGGGCCCAGCACCAAGGGCTTTGCCAAACGCGTCGAACGCATTGACGACGCCGGGCGCATTCCTGAATACGTGGCACGTGCCTTTGCCACCGCCATGAACGGCCGTCCCGGCCCGGTGGTGCTGGTATTGCCCGAAAACATGCTGACCGACATGACCGCCGCCCAGCCCTTGCCCCGTGTCGAGGCGGTACAGGCCTGGAGCGACCCGGGTTCACTTCGTACCCTGCGCGAAATGCTGCTGGCGTCCAGGCAGCCGCTGATCATTGCCGGCGGTGGCGGCTGGACACCGCAATCAGCGCAGGCGCTGCAGCGCTTTGCCGAGAACTGGAAGCTGCCTGTCGGCAATGCGTTTCGCTTTCAGGACACCTTTGATAACCACCACCCGCAGTACGCCGGCGATGTCGGCATTGGCCTGAACCCTTTGCTGGCAGCCCGCGTCAAGGCCAGCGACCTGATCATTGCCATTGGCCCGCGTCTGGGCGAAATGACCACCGGCACCTACACCCTGCTGCAAGCGCCCAGACCGGCCCAGAAGCTGGTGCATATCCACGCCAGCGCCGAAGAGCTGAACCGCGTTTACCAGGCCGACCTGGCGATCAACGCCACCATGAATGCCGCTGCGCGCTCGCTGGAGGTGTTGTCGGCGCCGGTGTCAGTGCCGTGGGAGGCGTGGACGGCTGCTGCCAACGCCGACTACCTGGCCAATTTGCAGCCCACTGCCACGGCGAAGCTGCCGGGTGACATCGACATGCCGGCCATCGTCAACCTGCTGCAACAGCACTTGCCGCCGGATGCCGTGCTGACCAACGGCGCCGGCAACTTTGCCAGCTGGGTTCACCGGTTTTTCAGGCACCACGGCCTGGTCAAGGGCTTCAAGACCCAGCTGGCCCCCACGGTGGGGGCCATGGGCTACGGTGTGCCAGCGGGCATAGCGGCGGCCATCACCACGGGCCGCACCGCTTTCACCATGGCGGGCGACGGGGACTTTTTGATGAACGGCCAGGAACTGGCCACCGCAGTGCAGCACGGTGCCAAAAGCATTGTGGTGCTGCTCAACAACGGCATGTACGGCACCATTCGCATGCACCAGGAACGCGAGTACCCCGAGCACGAAAGCGGCTCGCGCCTGCACAACCCGGACTTTGCCGCGCTGGCATGCGCCTACGGCTATGTGGGGGTGCGCATCACGCACACGGCACAGTTTGAAGCCGAGCTGCTGGCGGCGCTGGCGCGTCCGCAGGGCACCCTGATTGAAGTCACGCTGGACCCGGAAGTCATCACCACACGCGGCACCTTGTCGGCCATTACCCAGACCGCCCTGAAGCGCGGTCAATGAGGCGCAGGCAGTGGAGTCGCTATGAAAGTGATAGCTGCTCGCGCCCGTGTTGATTGGGCTAAATGCCAATTTGATGCATGAATAAAAAAGGCCGGGAAACCCCGGCCTTTTGAAATCGGTAAAAACCGATTACTTGACGTGCTTGCCGATCAGGCCAGCCATCTCGAACATCGACACCTGCGCCTTGCCGAAAACAGCACGCAGCTTTTCGTCGGCATTGATCATGCGCTTGTTGATCTTGTCCTGCAGGCCTTTGGCTTTGATGTAAACCCACAGCTTGCTGACAATCTCGGTACGTGCCAAAGGCTTGTCGCCCAGCACAGCAGCCAATGCAGGGCTCAAGGTCAGCGCTTTCATGAACGCTGCATTGGGCGTGCGCTTTTTGGCCGGCGCTGCTTTCTTTGCTGCTGCTGGCTTTTTGGCCGCAACTTTCTTGGCGGGAGCTGCTTTCTTTGCGGCTACCTTTTTCGCAGGTGCGGCTGCTTTAGCGGCTACCTTCTTCGCTGGAGCTGCCACTTTTTTTGCAGCTACTTTCTTTGCCGGAGCAGCCTTTTTTGCGGGTGCTTTTTTAGCCGGTGCTTTTTTCGCAGTTGCCATGATTATTTTCCTTCTAGAAGTTGATAAATCACCACCCGGATAACTACTTCCCTGTGGCATTGCGGATGCTACTGGAGAAAAACGCAGTTTCCTAGCGAAAAACGACTTTATTTACCGGTGAATGTTGTTGATTTACCTCTGAAAATCAAAAAATGCCTCCCGGGGTCACGCCAAAGGCCATCTGCTCGCGCGCCGGGGCAGGTTCTGCGCTTAGCAAGGCACCAGAAAAAATGGCATTGAGGCGGTATGGGCGCAGGACCTGTATCGGCCAAGGCGCAGATTTGAGTGCTGGGAACAACCGGTTAATTTGAAGGTCGTGAATACCGTGATGATGTTGCCACTGGCGCATGGATTATGTAAAAATAAAGGTCAGGAAGCCTTTTGACATTTTTATTTAACGGTAAAACCCATGATGACCGAAAGTGCCGAGTACGATTCTTATGACAGCCGAATCCTGGCCGAACTGCAGCAGGACGCACGCATCACCATGGCTGAGCTGGGACGTCGCGTTCATTTGAGCCAGCCTGCGGTGACTGAGCGGGTGCGAAAGCTCGAACTCAATGGGGTGATCAAGGGTTACCGTGCCGAGCTTGACCTGACGCGGCTGGGCTATGGCATTCGCGCCCTGGTGCGCGTTGGGCGGGCTGAATACGCCAGAATCGTCCGGCTGATAGAGCAGACGCCCGAGATCATCAACGCCTACAACGTGACCGGCCAGGACAGCTGGGTGCTGGAGATTGCCGTGATAGACGTGTCGCACCTGGATGCTGTGGTGTCCAAGTTTTGTATCGTCGCTGAAACCTCAACCTGTATTGTGCTGAATGCGCCGCGCGAGAATGCTGCGGTGTTGCCAGCACGACGGGAAAACATCAAACCCACCATCAAGAAAGTCACTGGAAAATGACAACATCCTCTTCGGTTCCGTTCGCGACCTGCGATCTTTGCGATGTTCACAAGAGCGACACTTCGGGCCGCTTTCGGGTGCTGCCGCCCGTCTTTCGTGACTTCGGCGGTGTTGCAAGGTTTTCTGGGCCGGTGGTCACGGTGAAGTGTTTTGAAGACAACTCGCAGGTCAAGGCGGCAGTCGAGGGCAGCGGTCTGGTGCAGACCCCCGCGGGTCTGGTGCCCGGTGTGCTGGTGGTGGATGGCGGAGCGTCGTTGCGGCGAGCGCTGTTGGGCGGTAATCTCGGTGCTGCTGCTGCCAAAAACGGCTGGGCTGGCGTGCTGATCGATGGCTGCGTGCGCGATGTGCTGGAACTGGCTGGTTTTGGCATCGGTATTCGTGCGCTGGCGGCCATGCCCTTGCCCACGGAAAGGCGCAATGAAGGCCGGTGCGGCGTGGCGGTACAGATTCAGGGTGTCTGGATCTACCCTGGCGACTGGCTGTATGCCGATGACGATGGTGTGGTTGTGATGGCACCGCCGCTGCAAGCCTGACGCCCGGTACGGTTGCACGCACCACGCACCGCGCACTGCTCTGGCAGCATAGCTGCTATAAAATTAATAGCTGCTCACGCCCGTGATATATGGGCTTTAGCCCAATTTTGTTGATGCTCCAGGCGGGGGCGCTGGCAACCTGAGCGCCCGGCGCCGCCTGGACGCACATCGCAGCGTCAGGCCGCTGCGCGTGCGATGGCGTTGTCCAGCGCCTGGCCACCGCCGTAGCTGTCTTGTACCGGTGGAACGCCACCCAGCGTGACCCGGATTGCGCAGTACTTGAACTCCGGGATCTTGGCAAACGGATCCAGTGCCGCGTTGGTCAGCTTGTTGATGGCAGCTTCGTAATAGCAGAAGGGTACAAACACCGCACCGCGCGGCGAACTTTCGTCAGCGCGCGCATACAGTGCGACCTTGCCGCGACGGGATTCAATTGTCACCACATCGCCTGGTTTGCCGCCAAGCGCGGCCAAGTCCAGCGGGTGCACCAGTGCCACCGGATCAGGCTCAATCGCATCCAGAACGGTGGCACGACGCGTCATGCTGCCGGTGTGCCAGTGTTCCAGTTGGCGGCCGGTGATCAGGACCATCGGGTATTCGGTGTCTGGACGCTCGTTGGCTGGAATGATGTCAGCAGGCACAAAACGGGCTCGCCCGGTGTCGCGCGGGAAGGTGTCCACGAACACCACCGACTGGCCCGGATCGCCTTCTTTCAGGCAGGGGTAGGTGACCGAGTGCTCACGCTCCAGCCGGTCCCAGGTGATGCCGCCTATGCTGGGCATGGTGTGACGCATCTCGTCGAAGACTTCGCTGACGTGTTTGTAGTGCCAGTCGCAACCCAGCCGGTTGGCAATCTGCTGAATGATCCACAAGTCCTGGCGCGCATCGCCAGGCGGGTTGATGGCCTTGCGGCCCATCTGTACCAGACGGTCGGTGTTGGTGAAGCTGCCGTCCTTTTCAGGGAAGGCGCTGGCCGGCAGGATCACGTCAGCCAGGTAGGCGGTTTCGGTCAGGAAGATGTCTTGCACCACCAGGTGATCGAGTGCCGCCAGTGCTTCGCGGGCGTGGTTGGCGTCGGGGTCGGACATGGCCGGGTTTTCGCCCTGCACATACATGCCGCGTATGCCGCCTTTTTTGATCGCATGCATCACCTCGACGACCGTCAGGCCGGGGGTGTCGTCCAGCGATCCGGCCGGTACATCCCAGGCTTTCTCGAAGCTGGCGCGTACCGCAGGGTTGGAGACATGCTGGTAGTCGGGGAACATCATCGGGATCAGGCCTGCGTCGGAAGCACCCTGTACGTTGTTTTGGCCGCGCAGCGGATGCAGGCCGGTGCCGGGGCGGCCAATCTGGCCGGTCATGAGCGCCAGCGCGATCAGGCAGCGCGCGTTGTCGGTGCCATGCACATGTTGCGACACGCCCATCCCCCACAGAATCATCGAACCTTTGGAGGTGGCATACAGCCGCGCCACATAGCGCAGCGTGTCGGCGTCGATGCCACAGATGGGCGCCATCAGTTCGGGCGTGTAGCCTTCGACGTTCTTGCGCAACTCCTCGTAGCCGATGGTGCGGCTGTCAATAAAGGCCTGGTCCACCAGCCCTTCGGTGACGATGACGTTCATCATGGCATTGAGCATGGGGACGTCGGTGTCGGGCTTGAACTGCAGATGGCGGTGCGCCATGCGCGTCAGGTCCGAGCGGCGAGGGTCCAGCACCACCAGCTTGGTGCCGTTTTTGATGGCGTTCTTGATCCAGGTGGCCGCCACCGGGTGGTTCACGGTCGGGTTGGCACCGATGATGACGACCACGTCGGCCTTGGTCACGTCCATGACCGGGTTGGACACGGCGCCTGACCCTATGCCTTCGAGCAGGGCAACAACCGAGGAGGCATGGCACAGCCTTGTGCAATGGTCCACGTTGTTGCTGCCGAAGCCGGTGCGGACCAGTTTCTGGAACAGATAAGCTACCTCGTTGCTGCCCTTGGCAGAACCGAAGCCAGCCAACGATTTCTTGCCGTAGGTATCGCGAATCGCGGCCAGCTTGCCGCCCGCAAACTCCAGAGCTTCTTCCCAGCTTGCTTCGCGAAATACGTCCATCACGCGGTCCGGGTCCATGCTGAAGTCGCCGGTCTTCGGCATGCCTTCGCGGCGGATCAGCGGTTTGGTCAGACGATGTGGATGGTGCGCATAGTCAAAACCGTAGCGACCCTTGACACAAAGCCGCCCGTGGTTGGCCGGGCCGTCGCGGCCCTCCACAAAAAGAATCTTGTCATCCTTGACGTTGTAAGTCAGCTGGCAACCGACGCCGCAATAGGGGCAGACGGATTCGACCTGTTTGTCTGGCACGGCGAGCGCTGCCTCACGCGCCGGCATGAGCGCGCCCGTGGGGCAGGCCTGCACACATTCGCCGCAGGCGACACAGGTGGAGGCGCCCATGGCGTCGTCCATATCGAAGACGATCTTGGCCTGGTCGCCACGGAAAGCCAGGCCGATCACGTCGTTGACCTGCTCGTCGCGGCAGGCACGCAGGCAGCGGGTGCACTGGATACAGGCATCGAGGTTCACGGCGATGGCAGGGTGCGTCAGGTCCTGGCGAACCTGCTGGCGCGCCTCAAAGCGTGGTTTGCCAACACCGATTTTGGCGGCCCACTGATCCACCTCGTTGTTGCGGGTGTACTCTTTTTCAGGCATGTCCGACAGCAGCAGTTCGAGTACCAGCTTTTGCGAGGCGACGGCGCGCTCGCTGTTGGTGACGACCTTCATGCCGGCCGCTGGTGACCGGCAGCAAGACGGCGCCAGCACACGTTCGCCATTGATCTCGACCATGCAGGAGCGGCAGTTGCCCACGGCTTCCATGCCTTCCATGAAACAAAGGTGAGGGATCTCCACCCCCTCGCGCTTGGCCACTTGCAGCAGGGATTCAGTTGCGCGGCCCGTCACTTCGCGGCCATTGAGGCTGAAGCTCACGAGCGGGGCGTCGAGTTCGGCGAGTTCTTGTCGGGTGATTGCATTCATGTTGGATCCTTAAAGACGTACGGTCAGCGTGAGGCCGGGGCCGCGGCGCCGGGCCGCCCCAAGCAAGGCCAGCCCCCTCGGGAGGCAGCGTAGTACACGAAGTGACATGCGTGGGGGCTCACAGCTCGTGCGGGAAGTACTTGATGACGCAGTCCATGGGATTGGGCGCTGCTTGTCCGAGGCCGCAGATCGATGCGTCGCGCATGACCAGTGACAGGTCGGCCAGCAGGGGCAGATCCCACTTGGGCTGCTCCATCAGGTGAGACGCTTTCGCCGTGCCGACGCGGCAGGGTGTGCACTGGCCGCAGGATTCGTGGTGGAAAAAACGCATCATGTTGCGTGCGGCGTCACAAGCCGTGTCCTGATCCGAAAGTACGATCACGGCGGCTGATCCGATGAAGCAGCCGTAGGGCTGCAAGGTGTCGAAGTCCAGCGGGATGTCGTTCATCGTGGCCGGCAGGATACCGCCCGATGCGCCGCCGGGCAGGTAGGCGTAAAAAGTCTGGCCGTCCTGCATGCCACCGCAATACTCGTCGATCAGGTCCTGGATCGTGATGCCGGCTGGCGCAAGCTTCACGCCCGGCTCCCTGATACGGCCGGATACCGAGAATGAACGCAGTCCCTTGCGTTCATTGCGGCCGTGCGAGGCAAACCACTCACCGCCTTTTTCAAGGATGTCGCGAACCCAGTACAGGGTTTCGAAATTGTGCTCCAGTGTCGGGCGACCAAACAGGCCGACCTGTGCCACATAGGGCGGCCGCAGGCGCGGCATACCGCGCTTGCCTTCGATCGATTCGATCATGGCGGACTCTTCGCCGCAAATGTAGGCGCCTGCGCCCCGGCGCAGCTCGATGGCAGGCATGCCGGCCATGATCGGTGACCGCCTGAGCTTGTCCAGTTCGGACTCCAGCATGGCGCGGCAACCGTGGTATTCGTCACGCAGGTAGATATAAATCTTCTCGATGCCTACCGCCCAGGCAGCAATCAGCATGCCTTCAAGGAAGCGGTGGGGGTCGCGCTCGAGATAAACCCGGTCCTTGAACGTGCCGGGTTCGCCTTCGTCGATGTTCACCGCCATCAGGCGCGGACCTATTTCGGCCCGGACAATGCGCCACTTGCGGCCCGAGGGAAAGCCTGCGCCGCCCAGTCCGCGCAGGCCGGAATCTTCCATGGTCTTGATGACCGAGTCGATCTCGCGCCCACCGGACAGGCACTGCTGGAGCAGCGCATAGCCACCGGTAGCTCGGTAATTGGCCAAATCGACAAAGTCAGCGGGTACATGTTGCACGGCCCCGGCTGCGACAGTGGCCATGACGGTTTCTACGGTCGCGTTCGGCACCGGGTTTTGTCCCACGACCGCAGCTGGGGCCTGCTCGCAGCGGCCTATGCAGGGTGCAGCAATCACACGCACCTCACGGCCCAATAGGGCGGGAAGCCTGGCCAGCAAATCGCGCGCGCCTGCCAATTCGCAAGACAGACCGTCACAGACACGCACGGTGAGCGGCGCCGGTGCAGCTTCGCCTTCCTTGACGACGTCGAAATGGTGGTAAAAAGTTGCGACTTCATACACTTCGGCTTGTGCCAGGCGCATCTCCTGGGCCAGCGCAGCCAGGTGGGCAGCGGACAGGTGACCAAACTGATCCTGGATTTTGTGCAGGTGTTCAATCAGCAGGTCAGGCTGGCGTGAGCTGGAACCCAGCAACCTTTGCACGTCTGCCAGCGCGCCCGGGTCCACGCGGCGCCCCTTGGGTGCTTCGCGTTTTCGTTGTTTGGAAACTTCAAGCACCGCAATGGGAATGATGGGATAGTTCATGGAGATTCGCTTACGGTTGCTGTTTTTTCTGGAGTCAGTGTCTAAGGTAGGCCCACATCGCGCTCTCGCTGACGTGGGATTGCCAAATCGACCGGATAACGTGATCTGTTGACTGAAGGCTTCAGATCACACGCTCCGCTCGCAATTGAGCGATGTACTCCGTGCTGTAACCCAATTGCGCCAAAACTTCGTCGGTGTGTTCGCCCAGCAGGGGCGATCTCGTGACTTCGGTGGCGCTGTCCGACATCTTGATCGGGTTGCCCACGGTCAGGTACTTGCCTCGCTTGGGATGGTCGACTTCAACGATCGTGCCGGTTTCACGCAGTGCGGGTTCTTCGGCAATCTCTTTCATCGAGAGAATGGGCCCGCACGGAATGTCGTACTGGTTGAGAATTTCCATGGCCTCGAACTTGGTCTTGGTCATGGTCCATTGCTCAATGCGCGCAAAAATGGGTTTGAGGTGCAACAGGCGAGCAGCGGGGGTGGCGTAAGCCTCGTCATCGACCCAGCCATGTTCGCCAATGACCTTGCACACTGCGGGCCACACGGCGGCTTGTGTGATGAAGTAAATATAGGCATTGGGGTCGGTTTCCCAACCTTTGCACTTCAGAATCGAGCCTGGCTGGCCGCCGCCGGACGCATTGCCTGCGCGCGGTACGGCTTCGCCAAACTTTCCATCCGGGTATTGCGGGTACTCGTGCATCGTGCCGGTCCGCTCCAGACGTTGCTGGTCGCGCAGTTTGACTCGGCACAGATTAAGCACAGCGTCCTGCATCGGTGCCAGAACTTTCTGGCCACGACCGGTAGAATTGCGCTGGTATAACGCTGCAACGATTCCCAGCGCCAGATGCAAGCCCGTACCGCTGTCACCAATCTGGGCGCCGGTAACCATGGGCGGGCCGTCATCGAAGCCAGATGTTGATGCCGAACCACCCGCGCACTGGGCGACGTTTTCGTAAACCTTGCAGTCTTCGTAGGGGCCAGGGCCAAAGCCTTTGACCGATGCCACGATCATGCGCGGGTTGAGCTGCTGAATATGCTCCCAGGTAATGCCCATACGATCAAGTGCGCCTGGTGCAAAATTTTCGACCAGCACATCGCATTGCTTGATGAGGGTGTCCAGAACCTGTTTGCCCTTTGGGTTCTTGGTGTCCAGCGTGATGGAACGCTTGTTGTGATTCAGCATGGTGAAATACAGACTGTCCACGCCTGGTATGTCACGCAATTGCCCGCGCGTGGCATCGCCTTCTCCAGCTCGCTCCACCTTGATGACATCGGCGCCGAACCAGGCCAGTAATTGTGTGCAAGTCGGACCCGACTGGACGTGGGTGAAGTCAAGGATGCGGACGCCGTCTAACGCTTTACTCATGAAAGTTCCTGCTGGAAAGTTGAAAAATCAACTCTATGTTAATCAACGTGCTGCAAGTTGGGTTTCGACTTCCATCAAGCGCTTGCGCAAAGCTCGCTCCTCGGTAAAACGACTGGTCTCATCGCGGACGACCGCAACAATGGCGTCGACCTTGCCATCCGGCGAGTGCAGCAAGGCGACTGTGAACGCAATGGACAGCGAGTGTCCGTCCTTGTGTACTGCCGGCACCCGCAATACGTCGTTGCCATACCGGGTCACCCCCGTCGCCATGGTCTTGTGATAACCATCCCAATGGCGTTGTTGCTGGCGTTGCGGAATGATCAGGTCGAGCGACTGGCCCATGGCTTCGGCCTCGGTGTAGCCAAACATCCGCTCTGACGCCGGGTTCCACAGTGTGATGGCACCATTGGCGTCGGAGGCCATGATGGCGTCGCCAACCGCTTCAATGAGCTGCTTTGTGTCGATATTGGACTGCATGAGCCTGATCCTTGCGTGGGTAAACGGTCTTTTAAGCAAAGACGGCGCTCATTTTGAACGCCGTCTGTACCAGCCATAAAAATCAGAGTCTCAAATCACCATCTTTAAACGGCTTTGGCGGCGTGCATGCCCTTGATCTCGTCCGCACTGTATCCAAGCTCAGCCAGAATTTCGTCTGTGTGCTCGCCCAGCAGAGGAGAGCCGGTGATTTCAGGCTTGAGATCGGAGAACTTGATCGGGCTGCCCACGGTAAAGTAGCTGCCGCGAGCCTTGTGCGGTACTTCAACAATGGAGCCGCTCGCGCGCAGGGATTTGTCGTTCAGCAGTTCCTTCATGGAAAACACAGGTGCACACGGAATGTCGAACTTGCG
>JANNXF010000101.1:0-4764 GCA_031409395.1 Polaromonas sp. | reverse complement strand
CCGGCACACCGCCGACTTTGCCATGGCCTACGACCCGCAGACGCCCTACACCATTCTGCAAAACTCGACGATTGACTTTGCCACCATGCAGCGCATCAACCGCTTTGCCCGCTACTGGGAGATGGTGGCCAATTCAGGCCGCTTTGCACTTGGCCTGAAGCTGCTGCTGACGCCCGGTTCGGCTTTTCATCACTTTTTGGCCTTCAGCGACTGGCTCTGGCAGACCACCGGCAAGACGCATGAGTTTGCCCTGGAAAAACTGGTGGATTTGCTGCACGGGCACCTGACCGCGGTACGCGGTTTGCCAGACGACGCGGTGCGCACGGCCTTGCTGGCGGACTACCTGGCCAGTGGGGCGCGGGGGCGGCCCCAGTGCCTGGCGGCCCTGCTGCGCGCCGAGCGGCCAGCCTTGCCCGCAGCCGCTACGGCCTTGCGGGCAGAGCGGCAGGGGCGCCATGTCCAGCAGCAGGCGCACCGCGACGAGATCCGCCAGGCTGCGGCAGCGGCTTGAGGCTATTTTTGAGGGTTTGCCCAATCAGCACGGGCGCGAGCAGCTATTAAATTAAGAGCGGCAACAGGTCCCGGGGCGACAGCGGCGGACATGTCCAGGCCTTGCCGCCCGGCACTGGCTCAACGGAGGATGGCTCTTTCTTTGATGATGCGAACTGGCGGCTGGATCATCTCGGTTTGAAGACCGCAGGCCGTATTGACTTTCAGGGTCGATGAGTTGATCCGGTTTCGGCGCCCTTCTTCAGTACCGGAACGGATGCTGGAAACCGTCTCGTGCTCACGCTGAGCCAGCCTGCACTCATACGATGAAGCCTTGTCCTGCTGCGCGTTTTGCTGAACGGCGGGGGCCGGGGGGTTGAGGCGCTGCAGGCTTTCTTGTTCATTGGCTTGTTGCCTGAGCTTGCGCTCATTGGCTTCAGCGGCCTGCAAGCGCTCTTCGAGGATTTCCTCCCGGGACTTTTGGCGCTCCACCATGGCCCCTGTTTGGCCTGCCGCACAGGGTACGTCCGCATAAATGGTCCTGCCGGTCGCGTCCTTGCAGCGGTGTACCTGCGCCGAGGCGGGAATCGCGGCGCATGCAATGGCAAGGCAGACGGTGATATTTGTCCAGTGCATGGGAACCTCCGGTGTGTCTTTTTGTCAGCCACAAAGTTTACACACCGCCCAAGTATCTGGGGCAGTGCAATAGCCGTGATGCAAGCAAGTTCAAGCAAGCATGGCGGTCAGGTCTGGCAATCCAGCACACCCCATCCCATGCAAATGGCGCAACGGCCAGATCCCTGCGCGTTGAATGACCCGAAGGGCTGTAGCGCGTCACCTCACGCGGAGACAAGCCGCACGACCCGCCCAACGCCGGCAACCCGCCAGTTGCGCAGATATCGGCGAATTTGTAACCATACCTTGCAGGGCGGTGCCCATCAGGGCCTTCCGGGGGGACGGGCTTTTTTGACCCGGTATCATTGAAGCATGCTTGAACAACGAATTGAACAGCAATTTATCGACAGCGCTGACCTGAAATACCAGGCGGCGCAGGTTTTGTCCAAACCCATCGCGGCGGCGGTGCAGGCCATTTTGGCCAGCGTCACCAGCGGCGGCAAGGTGCTGGCCTGCGGCAATGGGGGTTCGGCGGCCGATGCCCAGCATTTTGCGGCGGAGTTTGTGGGCCGCTACGAGCGTGAGCGCCCTGAGTTGGGCGCCATCGCCCTGACGACCGACAGTTCCATCATCACGGCCATTGCCAATGATTACGACTTCAGCGTGATCTTTTCCAAGCAGGTGCGCGCACTCGGCGGCGCGGGCGATGTGCTGCTGGCCCTCAGCACCAGTGGCAATTCAGCCAATGTGCTGGCGGCCATTGAAGCGGCCCACGAGCGCGAGATGACCGTGGTGGCGCTGACGGGCCGGGGCGGCGGAAAAATGACCCATGCCCTGCGCGAAACCGATGTGCACATTTGCGTGCCGCATGAGCGCACCGCCCGCATCCAGGAAGTGCATCTTCTTGTTCTTCACTGCATTTGCGACGGTGTGGACACCCAGTTACTTGGCGACCAGGAGTCTTCCACATGACACGTATCACGATGAAACGGCTGGCCTTATCGGCGGCTGCGGCGGTATTGCTGGCGGGGTCCCTGACGGCCTGCGTGCCGCTGGTGGTGGGCGGCGCAGCCGTTGGCGGTTCCCTGGTGGCGACCGATCGCCGCACCTCGGGCGCCCAGCTGGAAGACGAAGGCATCGAGCTGCGGGCGCTCAGCCGCATCCGCAGCACCGTGGGCGACCGGGCGCATGTCAACCTGACCAGCTACAACCGCCAGGTGCTGCTCACGGGGGAAGTGCCCACCGAGCAGGACAGGCAGCTGATCGAGAAGATTGTGCAGGGCGTTGAAAACGTCAATTCGGTGGTCAATGAACTGGCGGTGATGAGCGCCTCCAGCCTGACGCAGCGCTCGAGTGACACCCTGGTCACCGGCCGCGTCAAGGCCAATTTGCTGGACGCCCCCGATCTGCAGTCGAATGCCTTCAAGGTGGTCACCGAGCGCGGCACGGTGTTTCTGATGGGGCGGGTGACCCAGCGCGAGGCGAGCAGGGCCACCGACGTGGTTCGCGGCACGCCTGGCGTCGAGAAAGTCATCCGGATTTTCGAGATCATCAGCGAAGACGAACTGGCGCGCATCCAGTCGGCACCGCCCGCCAAACCTAAAACGGCAGCGCCTTCGCCCGCCGGCGGCTAGGGCGCGTTGGTCCTGCGCTGACTTGCGGCGCTTATTTCAGGCGTTTGATCAGGCTGGAGGTGTCCCAGCGCTGGCCGCCCAAGGCCTGTACATCGGCATAAAACTGGTCTACCAGCGCGGTGACGGGCAAACGGGCGCCATTGCGTTTGGCCTCGTCCAGCACCAGCCCCAGATCCTTGCGCATCCAGTCCACGGCAAAGCCAAAATCAAACTGGCCGGCCACCATGGTTTTTCCGCGGTTGTCGAGTTGCCAGCTTTGCGCCGCCCCCTTGCCAATCACGTCCAGCACCTGGTTGACATCCAGACCGGCCTTCTGGCCAAAGGCGATCGCCTCGCTCAGGCCCTGCACCAGGCCGGCAATGCAGATCTGGTTGACCATTTTGGTGAGCTGGCCGGCGCCGCTCTCGCCCATCAGGGTAAACGCCTTCGAAAACGCCATGCCAGCCGGTTTGGCGGCGTCAAACGCCGCTGCGTCGCCGCCGCACATCACCGTGAGCGCGCCGTTTTGCGCGCCAGCCTGGCCGCCCGACACGGGGGCATCGACAAAATGCAGCCCGATGGTTTTGGCGGCGGCATAAAGCTCGCGGGCCACGTCGGCTGAGGCGGTGGTGTGGTCAACAAAAACAGCGCCCTGTGCCATGCCGGCAAAGGCGCCGTTGGCACCCAGCGTGACCGCGCGCAAGTCATCGTCATTGCCGACGCAGCAAAACACGATGTCAGCGCCCAGCGCAGCCTCGCGCGGGGTGGCTGCCGCCTTGCCCTTGTATTCAGCGGCCCAAGTCTGCGCCTTGGCGGCGCTGCGGTTGTACACCGTCACCCTGTGCCCGGCCAGTGCCAGGTGGCCCGCCATGGGGTAGCCCATCACGCCCAGGCCCAGAAAGGCGACCTGGCGGGGGTGAGTTGCTTCGTAAGTTTTGGGGTGGGTGCTGGACATGGCGTAGGGCAGGGGGTGTGGCTGAAACAGAGGGCGGATGAAACGACAGGTGGAGCGAGGGCGGCGGTGCGCCCGGCAGCCCGCCTTTAAACGATGGCGAAGTTCTCGGTGCCTGCGGCCAGGTCGGTGGACTTGGCGCGTTGCGAATTGAGCTTGATCTGCAGGCGCAAATCGTTCACGGAGTCGGCGTTGCGCAAGGCGTCTTCGTAGCTGATGTGGCTGCCCTCAAAGGCATCAAACAGCGCCTGGTCAAAGGTCTGCATGCCCATGTTGCGGCTTTTCTTCATGACTTCTTTCATCTCGGACACTTCACCCTTGAAGATCAGGTCTGACATGAGGGGCGAGTTGAGCATGATCTCGACCGCCGCAAAGCGGCCCTTGCCGTCCTGCTTGGGGATCAGGCGCTGCGACACCAGTGCCTTGAGGTTGAGTGACAGGTCCATCAGCAGTTGCGAGCGGCGTTCTTCCGGGAAGAAGTTGATGATCCGGTCGAGCGCCTGGTTGGCGCTGTTGGCGTGCAGCGTGGCCATGCACAGGTGGCCGGTTTCGGCGAAGGCGACGGCGTGCTCCATCGTCTCGCGGTCGCGGATCTCGCCCATCAGGATCACATCGGGCGCCTGGCGCAGCGTGTTCTTCAGCGCCTGCTCCCAGCCGTCGGTGTCGATGCCCACTTCACGCTGGGTGATGATGCAGTTCTTGTGCGGGTGGACGAACTCGACCGGGTCTTCGATCGTGATGATGTGGCCGTAAGAGTTCTCGTTGCGGTAGTCGATCATCGCCGCCAGCGAGGTGCTCTTGCCCGAGCCGGTGGCGCCGACAAAGATCACCAGCCCGCGCTTGGAGAGCGCCACGTCCTTCAGGATTTTCGGCAGGCCGAGCCCGTCGATGGTCGGCAGCGTCTTCGGGATCGTGCGCAACACCAGGCCCACGTTGCCCTGTTGCACGAAGGCGTTGACGCGAAAGCGCCCCACGCCCTGCGGCGAGATCGCGAAGTTGCTTTCCTTGGTGCGCTCGAACTCGGCCGCCTGCTTGTCGTTCATCACCGCGCGCGTGAGGGCCAGCGTGTGCTGGCCGGTCAGCGGCTGCGGCGAG
>JANNXF010000100.1:0-6373 GCA_031409395.1 Polaromonas sp. | reverse complement strand
GTACCCCTGCCCCACGCCCAAACCGGCGACAAGCGGCTGCGCGCCCTGTGCCAGGCGGTGCTGCAAGCCCCCGCACGCCGCGCCACGCTGGCCGGCTGGGCGGCAGATGTCGGTGCCAGCGAGCGCACCGTGGCCAGGTTGTTTCGTGACGAGCTGGGCATGAGCTACCAGCAGTGGCGCCAGCAGGCCGTATTGGCCCACGCCCTGCCGCTGCTGACGCGCGGCCTGCCCATCAGCGCTGTGGCTGCCGCCACCGGCTACGCCAGCGACAGCGCGTTTTCAGCCATGTTCAAGGCGGCCATGGGGCAGTCACCCCGTTATTTTCAGGGCAAAAAAGACCTCTAGCCCAATCATCACGGGCGCAAGCAGCTATTAAATCAATAGCGCCTGAACACGCATAGCCGCCTCCCCCAGCGGGGGAGTGTCGGGGTGGGGGCTGGTCAATACGGAGCGAGCTAGACGACCGCACGCAGGACGACCATCCCCCATCCCTGCCTTCCCCCGCTGGGGGAAGGGGTCATGCGGAATCGGGGGCAGGCCCCATCGGACCCGGCTGCCGGCCCAGATACCCCCATTGCTGGTTCACAAAACCGTCGAAGGCTGTCAAGAGTGGCTGAAACCGCTCGACGCTGCCTTCGAGCTGCATCAGCGCCGCGCAGGTCGCCTCCAGCGTTGACAACTGGTCAGGGCGGTGAGCCTTGCGGATCCGGTAATTTGAAGCCGGTACATCCTGCAATGACAGCCGCGGCAGGCGCTGCAGCAGCGGGTTGAGGTAGAGCATCTTGCGGCTCTTGCGCCAGGTGCCGTCCAGCACGATCAGGCGCAGATGCGACGGATCACGCAGCCACCCGGGCGGCAGCAGAGGCGGCGCAGCCAGCGTCAAGGCCTTGTCTGTGAGCGTGTCGTTGGGCGTGTCGGGGTACAAAAGCAGCGTGTGCCTGGCGTGTGGCACTTCGATTTGGGGCTGGGACGTCACGCCCAGCAAGGCCTGGTCGGCAAACACCTCGCCCGTCAGCAGCTGGCTGCCGGGCAGGCTCAGGTGCAGCAGCCGCGCACTGCCTTTGGCGTTGCCCACCTCCAGCGGATGCTGCAGGATCAGCACCTCGACCTGGTGCTGCACAGGCTTAATCCATTGGCAGATGCAAGCGCTTTGCGCGCGCAGGCAGACGGCGCAGCGCAAACGCCTGGCAGCCCCTGGAAGCGGTGTAGAGGTCATCAGGGAATCATCGGGCGAAAGGTGCCGTTCGGGGTTGCGCCAGGCTGGCACGCTGTTTATTTCTGATGAAAAATGGCTTTAGCCAAATAACTACGGGCGCAAGCAGCTATGAAAAACATAGCGTCTGATGGTCTGCAAAGCTGGGTGGGCCGGCGCGAACCCAGTGCCTCACACCGGCTCAATCGTGATGTCCACCGTCATCGACTCTTGCCCGCCGCCCTGGCGCACACCCTTGGCGGGGGGGCAGGCGTTGTAGTCAGTCCCCATGGCCAGGCGCACATGGCGCTGGTCTATCAGGCAGGCGTGGGTCACATCAATGCTGACCCAGCGCCGGTTGGCCACGTCCAGGCAGACATCCACCCAGGCGTGGCTGGCCAGGTCGGGTTCGTTGGCGGCGTAAAAATAGCCGCTGACATAGCGTGCGGGGTAGCCCAGGCTGCGGCAGATGGCCACCATCACATGGGCCTGGTCTTGGCACACACCGCTACCGGCCTGAAACGCCTGCAGTGCCGTGGTAGTAACGTTGGTGCTATTTTTTTGATAGCTGACCGCACTGGAAACGCCTTGGCTCAGAGCCAAAAGCGCTGACAAGCTGGCGCGTCCGTCCAGGCTTTGCGGTATGAACTGCCGGCCAAACTCCGCCAGCGTCCAGTGCGGCGCAGCCAGGTCGGTGGCCCGCAGAAAGAAGTACGGTGGCGGCAGGCTGTCTGCATCCTGAAACTCGGCCACACCAAAGGTTTCGACATCGCCCGCCGCGTTGACCAGGCTCCAGCGCACGTTGTCGCTGACCTTGCCCACAAAGGTGTAAGAGCTGATGGTGTTGCCAAAAGCGTCACGCTGGGTAAACAGCTTTTCCGGCGCGCCCAGGCTCCAGAAGTGCACGGTCTGCGCCGGGCCGGTCTGTGGCGTCAGCCACAGCGTCTGCAATGCATACCGCAGGGGCTCTGTGTAGCGGTAGTCGGTGGTGTGGCGGATATGCAGTTTCATCGATTCACAGTCATTTCGGAGCGAAAAACACGCAAACCCGGCTGCCAAGAGAAGTCCCTTCAAACAGGGGCCGCAGAACCGGCTTTGCCGGGCTGCAGGCGCAGCGGCCCCCTCGAGGGGCAGGGAGTTACACGAAATGAACGACCGTGGGTCTCATCAATTTGTGGCCGGAACCAGGAACTCGCGGCTGATGTGTGCGCCCAGCTCGTTGACCCGGTCGAGAAACTGGGTCAGAAAAGCATGCAGACCGGTGGCGAGGATTTCATCAATTCGGGCGTACTGCAAATCGGCCCGCAGTTTGCCGGCACGGCGCAGTGTTTCGCTGGCGCTGTCGCTGGTCACCATGTGGAGGTTGCTCATCAGCTCGTTCAGGCAGGCCAGCAAAGAGCGCGGCATGTCGGGCCGCAAAATCAGCAGCTCGGCCACGCGCTCCGGCTTGATGACGTCACGGTACACCTTGCGGTAGACCTCGAAGCCCGAAACGCTGCGCAAAATGGCGCTCCAGTGGTAGAAGTCAAACTCCAGGTCCTGCTCATTGGCACCGCCCAGAAAGTCACTTTGAACCGCATGAAACTTCACATCGATCAGCCGGGCGGTGTTGTCGGCCCGCTCCAGAAAAGTGCCCATGCGCAAAAAATGAAAGGCTTCGTCTTGCAGCATGGTGCCGGCCGTCACGCCGCGCGACAGGTGTGAACGGAATTTGACCCATTCAAAAAACTGGCCCGGGTCGCGCTCGAAGTCACCGTTGCGCAGCATGCGGATGATTTCAAGGTAGGTCTGGTTTTGTGTTTCCCAGACCTCGGTGGTCAGGGAGCCACGAACCGCCCGGGCATTTTCACGGGCGTTTTGCAGGCACGAGATGATGCTCGACGAGTTTTTCTCATCACGCACCATGAAGTCCATCACGTCGCGCGGATTGATGATGTCACCGTATTTGGCGGCAAACGAGGGCTTCAGTTCGCTGATGCTCAGCAGGCCTTCCCAGCCCACCTGCACCACAGCGTCAGACTGCGGCAGCAAGGAAGTCTGGTAATTGACATCCAGCATTCTTGCGGTGTTTTCGGCCCGTTCGGTATAACGGGACATCCAGAAAAGGTGGTCAGCGGTTCTCGATAACATGATCAGATTCCCCCGCTTTGCGACTGAGACTGTGATTGCATGGGTGCAGTCGGCCCGCCCTGCAAAATCCAGGTGTCTTTGGTACCGCCGCCCTGCGACGAATTAACCACCAGAGAGCCGTCCTTGAGCGCCACGCGGGTCAGGCCGCCGGGCACCATCTGGACTTCCTTGCCGCTCAGTACAAAGGGCCGCAAATCAATGTGGCGCGGCGCCACGCCGCTTTCCACATAGGTTGGGCAGGTTGACAGGCTTAACGTGGGCTGGGCAATGTAGCCGGCTGGATTGGCAATCAATGCCGCACGAAACGCCTCGATTTCTGCCTGCGTCGATGCCGGGCCGACCAGCATGCCGTAGCCGCCCGCGCCATGCACTTCCTTGACCACCAGGTCCTTGAGGTTGGCCAGCGTGTACTGCAGGTCTTCCTTGTTGCGGCACATGTAGGTCGGTACGTTTTTGAGAATGGGCTTTTCACCGAGGTAAAACTCGATCATCTTGGGCACATAGGGGTAAATCGACTTGTCGTCCGCCACGCCAGTGCCAATGGCGTTGCACAGGGCCACATTGCCACTGCGGTAGACATTGAGCAGGCCCGCGCAGCCCAGTGTTGACGTGGGGCGAAACGCCAGTGGGTCCAGAAAATCGTCATCGACCCGGCGGTAGATCACATCAACCCGCTTGGGGCCGCGCGTGGTGCGCATGTACACAAAATTGTCTTTGACAAAGAGGTCTTGCCCCTCCACCAGCTCGATGCCCATTTGCTGGGCCAGAAAAGCGTGCTCAAAATAAGCCGAGTTGTACATGCCGGGAGTCAGCACCACGACGGTCGGGTCAGCCGTGGCGGGCGGTGCCGAGGCGCGCAGGGTCTCCAGCAGCAAATCGGGGTAATGGGCCACCGGGGCCACGCGGTTTTCACTGAACAGATCAGGAAACAGCCGCATCATCATCTTGCGGTCTTCCAGCATGTAGCTGACGCCGCTGGGCACACGCAGGTTGTCTTCGAGCACGTAGTACTCGCCCTCACCCTGCGCGTTGGGTGCGCGCACGATGTCGATGCCGCTGATGTGCGAGTAAATATTGCCAGGCACATCGACGCCCATCATCTCGGGGCGAAACTGCGCGTTCTGAAAAATCTGCTCGGACGGAACAATGCCCGCCTTGATGATTTCCTGGCCGTGGTAGACGTCGTGAATAAAGCGGTTGAGCGCGGTGACACGTTGCACCAGGCCTTTTTCCATGCTGGCCCATTCGTGCGCCGGAATGATGCGGGGAATCAGGTCAAACGGGATAAGCCGTTCCGTGCCGGCGCCATCTTCGTCTTTGTCACCATAGACCGCAAAGGTAATGCCGACGCGGCGAAAAATCATCTCCGCCTCGGCGCGTCGGGCCTGCATCATGTCGGCGGGTTGCCGGGCCAGCCACCGCTGATAGCTTTGGTAGTGCTCACGGACGCTGGTCGCCGTGGCGTTCATTTCATCAAACATCGGTCGGCTCATTGACGTGGTCTCCAGCAAGGTTGGCGCATGTTTTATCCCGAGCATAGCTTAGCAAGTTGTGCGCCAAGTCGGTGCATGCAACAATTTTTTTGCCCCCACAAGCCCAAACGCCGGCGTGGGGCCAAGCCACTCAAGCCAGGGCGCACCAAGGCGTACTATGGCGTACCAAGGCGTACTAAGGGGATGGCAAATGATGCCAATAGCGCAGGCCGTCCAGCCGCTGGCAGCTCATCTCGGCCGGCTTCAGGCTTTTCCAGGTGGCAGCGCCGCATTGCGGCGACCGGACCATGGGAATACCGCGCTCCCGGTAACGGGCCACCACCGATTCAACCGGGTGCCCAAAACGGTTGCGGTAGCCCATCTGGGCCAGCGCCAGCTGCGGCTGCACCGCGTCCAGAAATTGCGCTGTGGATGAAGTCTTGCTGCCATGGTGCGGCACCAGCAAAAAGTCGGCTTTTAAAAGCGGTCTGTCAGCACCCGCCACCAGCCGTAGCTCTTGCGGTGACTCCAGATCACCCGCCAGCAGTGCCGTCTGGCGACCGTTCGAGATGCGAAGCACACAGCTCATGGCGTTGGATTTGTGGGCCGCGTCGTAGTCAGCGGCGGGCGGGTGCAGCACCTCAAAAGTCACCGCGTCCCATTCCCAGCGCTGGCCTGCCATGCAGCGGCTGGCCTTGCGCAGCGCCTGCAGCGCATGGGTTTCCTCAATCGAACTGAGCAGGGTTGCCTGAGGCTGCATGGCCAGCACGGCAGGGGCGCCGCCCACATGGTCAATGTCCCGGTGGCTGAGCACCAGCATGTCGACCCGCTCCCCCAATGCGCGCAGCAGCGGTACCAGCACCCGGTGCCCGGCATCGCTTTCGCGCGAAAAGCGCGGACCGGTGTCGTACAGCAGCGTGTGGCTGGCGGTACGCACCAGCACCGCATTGCCCTGGCCGATGTCAGCGGCCAGCAGCTCAAACTGCCCTGGCGCCACGCGCGCCGGCTGCCACAGCAGCACCGGCAGCAGCAGCGGGATGCCCAATGCGCGCCACTGCAAAGGCAGGCGCATGACCAGCAAGCCGCCGCCCACCACCCCGGCCACAGCACACCATAACGGTGCAGCGGCCACACTGACAGAAGCCAGCGGCCAGCCGGCCAGCCACTGCAAAACCACCACCAGTACGCTCACCGACGCAGCCGCCCCGTCCCAAAACGGTGCCCACAGCACGCCCAGCATCGCCAGCGGCGTGACCAGCAAGGTCACCCACGGAATCGCCAAGGCGTTGGCCAGCAGGCCGACCAGAGACATCTGGTTGAAGAGCAGCAGCGACAGTGGCGTCAGCGCCAGCGTGACCACCCACTGTTCGCGAAACATGGCTCCCACGCTTGTCGCGACGCGTAGTGCGCGGCCCCCCGAGGGGGCTGAACCTGCCCGGGGCGGCCCTTCGCTGCGTTCGCTGGTTGTACCTAAGCCTTTCAAGGGGAATTGGCCATCAGCCCTTGAATGACGGTCATCGTGCGCTCCTGAATCTGTAGCAAACAACACCCCCACCGCGACAAACGACAGCCAGAACCC
>JANNXF010000099.1:0-13756 GCA_031409395.1 Polaromonas sp. | reverse complement strand
CGGGCATTGATTTTTTGGGGGCTTAGGCCGGTGGCCACTGACCATCTGCCCGGGCCCGCCATCGCTGCGGTGGCTTTGGGGGCCACCAGTTCCAGCCGGTGCGGTGCGTCTTCTTGCCCGTCAACTTTCAGGCACAGGCTGGTGCCGTTGAAAAAGCCGCGCTGGGCGTCCAGCCAGGCGGTGCGCACCGAGTTGTCGTTGGCATAGACCTCGTAGCACAGCACCAGCGGCTGGCCGGGCGTGCAGTCAATCTGCCAGCTGCATTTGTCGCGCTGTACCACCGGCAGCGGCTGGCGGGCGCCCTTGCCAAGGCCTTGCCAGGCCTGCAAATTTTGCAGGTTTTTGGAGAACTCGCGCACCAGGTAGCTGCCCGGAATCCACACCGGCAAAGACACCTGCTGCAGGGCTGCCGGCTGCCTTATGGTCAAGGTGACGCGAAACAGATGGGCGTGCAGGTCGCCGATCTCGACGCGGTAGGCAACGGCGCCAGGGGCGGCGGGCGTGCTGGCGGGCAAGCGGCGGGGGGCGTCAGGGCGTGGCATGTCGGGCAGAGAATACTCCAGATTTGTCGCACTGGCGGTCACTGGCTACGCCATGCAAGCCGGCATGAGTGCGGGAGTTGCTATTAAAAAAGTAGCTGGTCGCGCCCGTGTTGTTTGGGTCAGGGCATGATTTGAGCAAAATCCGGCAGCCTGCCTGCTGGCCGCTGCCGGCGCGCCTTGTTACGGCGCTTTGGCGCTGGCCAGCAATTTTTCGACCTGCGGGGCGTCAATGGCGCCAGGCACCCGCGACCCGTCGGCAAAAAAGATGGTGGGCGTGCCGGTGATCTTGTGCTTTTTGGCAAAGCCCAGGTTGCGCTCCAGTGCGGTCGTGTCGCAGCTGGCCTTGGCGGCGGGCTGGTCTTTCAGCATCAGGTCCTGCCAGGCACGGCCCCGGTCTTTGGCGCACCAGATGTGCTTGGACTTCTCGGTGGAATCCGCGCTCAGGATGGGCAGTAAAAACATGTGAATCGTCACATCCGACACCTTCTGCAAATCGCGCTCAAAGCGCTTGCAGTAGCCGCAGTTGGGGTCTTCAAACACCGCCATCCGGCGTTTGCCATTGCCGCGCACCACAGTGAAGGCGTCTTTGAAGGGCAGGGCCTCGAAGTCAATGGTGCTGAGCTTTTCAACGCGCTCTTCGGTCAGGTTGCGCTTGGCGCGGGTGTCAATCAGGTTGCCCTGGATCAGAAAGTTGCCGTCGGCGTCGGTGTAGAAAATATCGCTGTCGTTGATGCGGATTTCATACAGCCCGTTCATCGGGGTTTTGCTGACTTCGTCAATTTTTGAGAAAGCCGGCAGCCGCTCTGCCAGGTTTTTGCGAATAGCCGCTTCCTGCGCCGCTGCAGAGCCCAGGCCGCAGACCATCAGGCCCAGCACAGCAATCAGTTTGATCAATTTCATCCGTAGTTTTCCTGTTTCCTGTTGGTGGGGCGATGCCCCGTTGTCTATCCACCCGCAGCGCGCTCGGCCACCCAACTCTTGAGAGCGCCGCTGCGTGCAAAACCCTTCATGCCCCAGTTGCGCAGCGCCTGCCAGCGCCCGTCGGTCTGGGCAAACAGGCCGTGCAGGCCGTCAGTCACCGCCGATATGGCCGCCACATCGGCCTTGCGCGCCCGCTCATAGCGGCGCAACAGCTTTTCGTCACCCAGTTCGCGCCAGTATTCACGCTTGGCAATCACCTCGGCCAGACAGGCCGCGTCGGCCAGGCCCAGGTTCAAACCCTGGCCCGCCAGCGGATGCACGGTGTGCGCTGCATCACCCGCCAGCGCCCATCCCGGCCCGACCCAGTGGTCGGCACCCGACAGTGCCAAAGGCCAGCTGGCGCGTTCACTGCTCAGCGACAAGCTACCCGCTTCGTCGCCGCAGACGGCCTGTAAAGCCATGCAAAATTCTGCGGGCGAGAGTTTTTCAAGGGCACTGGCGCGCTCTACCGAGACTGACCAGACCAGCGCCATAAAGTTCCCATCCGGGCTGGACAAGGGCAAAAGTGCCAGCACCTCACCGCCTGAAAACCACTGCCGGGCAACGCCGCGGTGCGGTTTGTCAGAGGTCAGGCGGGCGGCAATCGCTCTTTGCGGGTACGGCTTGATGGTCCATTGCGTCTGGATGGCGTCACGGCTGCGGCTGCTGCCGCCCTCGCAAATCACACTCAGGGCGACCTTGGCGGGATCCACCGGCGCTGCCACGATCTCGATGTGCGGCTGGTAGCGCACCGCTTCAATCAGTTGCTGTTCCAGCGCGGGCACATCGACAATCCAGGCCAGCGCGTCCCGCGCCACGCTGTGCGCGCTGAAGTCGAGCTTGCCGCCGTCGTCACCCCAGACCTGCATTTCAAGCACCGGCGTGGCAAAAGCCGGCTCCGGCCAGGCACGCAGGGTTTCCAGCAGGGTGCGTGACGCGCGGTTCAGGGCGTAAGCGCGCACGTCGCCGCCAGCATCAGCCGCCGCTGCTGGCAGCGCGGCCCTGCCCGGGTGGGTGACCAGCGCCACACGCAGGCGCTCGCGAGCCAGCAGCAGCGCCAGGGTGCGACCCACCACCCCGTCGCCGCGAATACAGACATCAAAAGACTTGGACATGGCTTATTTTAGAAGGCAGTGCAAAATTCAGGCTTGGCTGGGCGTCATGTCCACTTGTTGGCGCCTGTATTGGCTTGGCTGGACTCACAGAGAATTTTTGAATGAACAACCCCTTAAGCGACAGCCCCAGTGACCTGGTAGCGGTAATTTCGCAGCTTTATGTGTACCCGGTGAAGTCCTGCGCCGGGGTGGCGGTACGCGATGCCATCCTGACGGAAACCGGTCTTGAATTTGACCGCGCCTGGATGGTGGTCGATGCCAGCGGTGAATTCTTGACCCAGCGCGAGTTGCCGCGCATGGCCCTGATCAAGCCGCAGCTCAAGCACTATGACATGGTGCTGCGCGCCCCCGGCATGCTGGCCCTGCACATTGCGCTGGACCAGGTGGAAGCCCCGGTGCGCGTGCGGGTATGGGACGACGAGGTGGCGGCCTACGACATGGGCCCGGTTGCAGCGCAGTGGTTCACCGACTTTTTGGGCACGCCGGCCCGCATGGTGCGGTTTGACCCGGAGCACAAACGCGTCTGCAGCCCGGCCTGGACGGGCGGTGTGGAGGCCTTGAACCAGTTCAGCGACGGGTTTTCGCTGCTGGTCCTGAGCGAAGCATCACTGGACAGCCTGAACGACAAGCTGGAAGCGGCGGGGACTGCGCGCGTAGGCATGGCGCGTTTTCGGCCCAATATCGTGCTGGCGCATGCCAGTGGTTCGCCCGAAGTGGCCGCGCACGATGAAGACCGGCTGGATGTGCTGCACATCGCCACCGAGCAGGGCGCCGCGCAGCTCAAGGCCGTCAAGCCCTGCCCGCGTTGCCCGATGCCCAATATCGACCCGGCCACCGCCACCAGCAGCCCCGAGGTGGGCGACATGCTGCAGACCTACCGGCAGGACGCCCGGGTGAACGGCGCGCTGACCTTTGGCATGAATGCCATCGTGCTGCAGGGCGTCGAGCATGTGCTCAAGGTCGGCCAGCGCGTGAGCGCCAACTACCGGTTCGACTAGCCCGGTGCGCATCGAATACACTTCTACCCCTCATTTTGAAGGTTTGTCATGAGTTTGAAGTGCGGCATCGTAGGCTTGCCTAACGTCGGAAAATCCACCCTGTTCAATGCGCTGACCAAAGCAGGCATTGCGGCAGAAAACTACCCGTTTTGCACCATTGAGCCCAATGTGGGCGTGGTCGAGCTGCCTGACGCGCGGCTGGCGCAGCTGGCCGAAATCATCTCGCCCGAGCGCATTGTTCCGGCGATTGTCGAGTTTGTCGACATTGCCGGCCTGGTGGCCGGTGCCAGCACCGGCGAGGGCCTGGGCAACAAGTTTCTGGCCCATATCCGCGAGACCGACGCCATCATCAATGTGGTGCGCTGCTTTGAAGACGACAACGTGATTCACGTGGCCGGCAAGGTGGATCCGATTTCTGACATTGAGGTGATCCAGACCGAGCTGTGCCTGGCCGACATGACGGCAGTTGAAAAAGCCCTGCACCGGGTTACCAAGACGGCCCGCTCGGGCGACAAGGAATCTGTCAAGCTGGTCGCCATTTTGGAAAAATGCCAGGCGGCGCTGAACGAAGCCAAGCCGGTGCGCACGCTGGAGTTCAGCAAGGAAGAGCAGCCGCTGCTGCAGCAGTTTTTCCTGATCACCGCCAAGCCCGCCATGTTTGTCGCCAATGTGGCCGAAGACGGGTTTGAGAACAACCCCTTCCTGGACCGCCTGAAGGTGTTTGCGGCGTCGCAAAATGCGCCTGTGGTGGCGATCAGCGCCAAGATGGAAGCCGAAATGTCGGAAATGAACGACGAAGACCGGCAGATGTTTCTTGAAGAACTGGGCCAGACCGAGCCCGGCCTGAACCGGCTGATTCGTGCGGCCTACAAGCTGCTGGGGCTGCAGACCTACTTCACCGCCGGGGTGAAAGAAGTCCGCGCCTGGACCATCCATGTCGGCGACACCGGGCCGCAGGCTGCGGGCGTGATTCACACCGATTTTGAAAAGGGCTACATCCGCGCCCAGACCATCGCGTTTGACGACTTTATTACCTTCAAGGGCGAGCAGGGCGCCAAAGACGCCGGCAAGATGCGCGCCGAGGGCAAGGAATACGTCGTGAAAGACGGCGATGTGATGAACTTTCTGTTCAGCAGCTGAGGGCTTGGGGTTTTTGGCAGTTAGTGCCATTAGCCCAACAAATACGGGCGCGAGCAGCTATTGAAATAATAGCAAAGCAAGAGCGGTTCCTGTCATTTCCTGTTATTTTTCTTTCCACCGGATTCACAGGATATTCATTGCCATGACAGAACCGTCCCGCCCCGACCAACGTCTGGCCAAGCGCCTGGCCGAAATGCTGCCCTGCTCACGCCGCGAGGCAGAGCAGTACATCGAGGGCGGCTGGGTCACGGTCGATGGCGTGGTGGTCGAGGAACCGCAGTTTCGCGTGCTGCATCAGACCATCGCCCTGAGCAAAGACGCCAGCCTGCTGGCCACAACAGCGGTCACGCTGCTGCTGCACAAGCCCGCCGGTTGCGAGGACAGCGCTGCGCTGGCGCTGCTGTCGGCGGCCAGCCGATCGCGCGATGACCGTTCGGGCATCCAGCCGCTTAAAAAACATTTCTCGGCGTCGGAACTGGTCACACCCCTGGCCACGGCCGCCAGCGGTCTGGTGGTGTTCACCAGCGACTGGCGGGTGGCGCGCAAGCTGCGCGAAGACGCCCGGGTGCTGGAGCATGAGGTGGTGGTGGAAGTGGCTGGTGACATCAAGCCCGGCGGGCTGGAGCGCCTGAACCGCGCGGACCACGGCTTTACCTACCGGGGTGCCTTGCTGCCGCCGACCAAGGTGAGCTGGCAAAGCGAGAACCGGCTGCGCTTTGCGCTCAAGGGCGAGGTGCCGGGGCAACTGGCCTACCTGTGTGACAGCGTGGGCCTGACGGTGCTGGCGATGAAGCGCATTCGGGTCGGCCGCGTGCCCATGAGCCAGTTGCCGCCCGGACAGTGGCGCTATCTTTCGGCGCACGAACGCTTCTAGTGTTTTCTTGCAGATGAAAATGGCTTTCAGCCCAATCAATACATGCGCAAGCAGCTATTAAATAAGTAGCAAATACTGCGGGTCAACCCGTCGAAACACCACCGTGGCCTAGCCCCCGATCACCCCGGGAAAGGCCCAGATCAGGCTGCCGGTCATCAACAGGTAACGCGCAAACTTGCCGATGGCCATGTAGACCAGGCAGGGCCAGAACGGAAACTTGAGCCAGCCTGCCACCGCGCACAACGGGTCGCCCACCACCGGCAGCCAGGCCAGCAGGCAGGCTTTGGGGCCGAGTTTTTCCAGCCACTGCACGGCCCGGCCGTGGTGCGACGAATGCTTGTATTTGTCGACCACCTTGTGCGCGCCGTAGCCCAGCCACCAGTCCAGCGCACCGCCCAGCGTGTTGCCGGCGGTGGCCACCAGCACGGCCGGCCAGAACAGGGCCGGGTTGAGTTTGACCAGCCCGAACACCACCGGTTCAGAGCCCAGCGGCAGCAGTGTGGCCGAGATGAAGGACACCAGAAACACCGTGCTCAGGCCGAACTGGGGCAGGGCCAGCAGCTCGATCAGGTGTTGAATCCAGTCATTCATAGGTGTTTGAGTATAGGGAAGCAGGCATCAGCGTCTGCCCCGGTTTGGCCGCGGCAGAGGGGGGTCTGCAAAAGGGGCAGAAAATTTCACCAGATTTCAATTGCTGAAATTTTGGGCAGCTACAATCGTGCTTCTTTTTTCAGCAATCTCCAGTCCCCCCTCTCCCCACTTCCCATGAACATCGGCCCCTACGCTCTGGCAAACAATGTGTTTGTCGCGCCCATGGCGGGGGTCACAGACCGGCCGTTTCGCCACTTGTGCAAGCAACTGGGGGCGGGCTATGCGGTGAGCGAGATGGTGACGTCCCGCCGCGATTTGTGGGACACCCTGAAGACCTCGCGCCGCGCCAACCATGAGGGCGAAGCCGCGCCGATCGCCGTGCAGATTGCCGGCACCGACGCCGCCATGATGGCAGAGGCCGCCGCCTACAACATCGACCGGGGCGCGCAGATCATTGACATCAACATGGGTTGCCCGGCCAAGAAAGTCTGTAACAAATGGGCCGGCTCGGCGCTGATGCAGGACGAAACGCTGGCGCTGCAAATTGTTCAGGCGGTGGTGGCCGCGTGCGCGCCGCACCAGGTGCCGGTGACGCTCAAGATGCGTACCGGCTGGGACCAGGCGCACAAAAATGCCCTGAGCCTGGCCCGTGCGTTTGAAAGCGCAGGGGTGCAGATGCTCACGGTGCATGGCCGCACGCGGGAGCAGGGCTACAAGGGCCTGGCCGAATACGACACCGTGGCCAGCGTGAAAGCCGCGCTGCGCATTCCGGTGGTCGCCAATGGCGATGTGACAAGCCCTGAAAAAGCCCGCGACGTGCTGGCCTACACCGGCGCCGATGCCGTGATGATTGGCCGCGCTGCCCAGGGCCGGCCCTGGATTTTTCGCGAGGTGGTGCACTTTCTGGCCACCGGCACACATCTTGCGCCGCCGCTGGTGGTTGAGGTCAAACGCCTGCTGCTGGACCACCTGCTGGACCACTACGCCCTGTACGGCGAATTCACCGGGGTGCGCACGGCCCGCAAGCACATCGGCTGGTACGTGAAATCCTTGCCCGGTGGGGAGGCCTTTCGCGCGCAGATGAATTTGCTCGAAGACTGTGACCATCAGTTGCGGGCAGTCGGCCAGTTTTTTGACAGCCTCGGCGAGTGCATGGACCGCGTGCCCGCAGGCCAAGACGACCAAACGCAAACGGTGGGAGCGGGCGGCGACGCATGGGTTTCGACAATTATTCACAAAGAAAAAAATCAGGAGGAAACGGCTGCATGAGCAAGAAACACATAGAAGAGTGCGTACGCACCAGCCTGGAGGGCTATTTCAAGGACCTCGACGGCACCGACCCCGATGGCATGTACGACATGATGGTGCGCGTGGTTGAAAAACCCCTGCTCGAAGTGGTCATGCAGCACGCCGAGCAAAACCAGTCGCGGGCCGCCGAATGGCTGGGGCTGAACCGCAACACCTTGCGCAAAAAGCTGCTGGACCACAAGCTCATCAAGTAGGGCGCAGTGCTGCACGGCGTTCCCGTGCCTGTCCGCTTCCTGCCTGTATTTCTGACCGTATTTCTGACCGCATTCCCTGCCTCTCATTGAAAAGATAAAAAATGAACGCCCTGATTTCTGTTTCCGACAAAACCGGCATCCTTGAATTCGCGCAGGCCCTGCATGGCCTGGGCATCAAGCTGCTGTCCACGGGCGGCACCGCCAAGCTGCTGGCAGATGCCGGCCTGCCCGTCACCGAAGTGGCCGAGCTCACCGGTTTTCCTGAAATGCTCGATGGCCGGGTCAAGACCCTGCACCCCAAGGTGCACGGCGGCCTGCTGGCCCGGCGCGATGTGCCTGAGCACATGGCGGCCCTGAAAGCGCACCAGATCGACACCATTGACCTGCTGGTGGTGAATCTTTACCCGTTTGAGGCCACCGTCGCCAAGCCCGGCTGCACGCTCGAAGACGCGATTGAAAACATCGACATCGGCGGTCCGGCCATGGTGCGCTCTGCGGCCAAAAACTGGAAAGACGTGGGGGTGCTGACCGATGCATCGCAGTACGCCGGTGTGCTCGAAGAGCTCAAGGCGGATGGCAAGCTGACCGACACAACCAAATTCGCCCTGTCAGTAGCGGCGTTTAACCGCATCAGCCAGTACGACGGCGCGATCAGCGACTATCTGTCCAGCATCCAGCCCGACGGCAGCCATGCGCTGTTTGCCGGACAGGCCAATGGCCGCTTCATCAAGGTGCAAGACCTGCGCTACGGCGAAAACGCGCACCAGCAGGCGGCGCTGTACCGCAACCTGCACCCCGCGCCGGGCTCACTGGTCACGGCCACGCAGTTGCAGGGCAAGGAGCTCTCTTACAACAACATCGCCGACGCTGACGCCGCCTGGGAATGCGTCAAGAGTTTTACCGAATCAGCCTGTGTCATCGTCAAGCATGCCAACCCCTGCGGCGTGGCGGTGGGGGCCGATGCGCTGGAGGCTTATAGCAAGGCTTTCAAAACCGACCCGACCTCGGCCTTTGGCGGCATCATTGCCCTGAATTGCCCGCTGGACGAGCGCGCGGCGCTGCAAATTTCAAAGCAGTTCGTCGAAGTGCTGATGGCACCGGCCTTCACGCCGCAAGCGCTGGAAGTTTTCAAGAGCAAAGCCAATGTGCGCATCCTGCAGATCGACCTGCCGCCTGGCGGCGACACCGCCTGGAAGCAGGGTCGAAATTTGGTGGACGTGAAGATTGTCGGCTCCGGCCTGCTGATGCAAACCGCCGACAACCATGAACTGGCCCTGGCCGACCTGAAGGTGGTGAGCAAATTGCAACCCACGCCTGCCCAGCTGCAGGATTTGCTGTTCGCCTGGAAAGTCGCCAAATACGTCAAGTCCAACGCCATCGTGTTTTGCGCCGGTGGCATGACGCTGGGCGTCGGTGCAGGCCAGATGAGCCGTATCGACTCGGCCCGCATTGCCTCCATCAAGGCCGCCAATGCGGGCCTGACGCTGGACGGCTCGGCCGTGGCCAGTGACGCCTTCTTCCCTTTCCGCGACGGACTGGATGTGGTGGTGGACGCCGGTGCGAGCTGCGTGATTCAGCCGGGCGGCAGCATGCGCGACCAGGAGGTGATTGACGCCGCCAACGAGCGCGGCGTGGTGATGGTGCTGACCGGCGTGCGGCATTTCAGGCACTGAAACCCGCCCTCTGGCTGAATCTGTGAAAGAAAAATGCCTGCAGCCCAATAGATTTGGGCGCAGGCAGCTACTGATTCAATAGCAGATGCGGTTCAGCGGCCCGCAAAAAACGCGGCGGCTGCGGCCACGGTGGTGTCAATGTCCTCGGCCGTATGCGCCGAGCTGACAAAACCAGCCTCGTACAGGGCGGGCGCGTAGTAAACGCCCCGGTCCAGCATGCCGTGAAAGAAGCGGTTGAACGCCGGGCTGTCGGTGGTCATGACGGTGGGGTAGTTTTGCGGCAGCTTGTCCATCAAAAAGAAACCAAACATGCCGCCCTCGCTGTCACCGCAAAAAGGCACACCCGCCTGGCTGGCGGCCTGCGTCAGGCCCGTCACCAGGCTGCGTGTGCGGTCGGCCAGCGCGTCGTAATAGCCGGGTTGGCTGATTTCACGCAAGGTGGCCAGACCGCAGGCCGTGGCTATCGGGTTGCCCGACAGGGTGCCGGCCTGGTAGACCGCGCCCAGGGGCGCCAGTTGCTCCATCACGGCGCGGCTTCCGCCGAAAGCCGCCATCGGCATGCCGCCGCCTATGACCTTGCCCAGCACGGTCATGTCGGGCTTGAAGCCGGGAATACTTTTGGCGTACACGCTTTGTGCGCCGCCCAGGGCCACACGAAAACCGGTCATCACTTCGTCAAAGATCAGCAGGGCGCCGTATTGCGTGCACAGCTCGCGGCAGCGTTTCATGAAGGGGACGCTGGCGCGGACAAAATTCATGTTGCCGCAAATCGGCTCCATCATCAGGCAGGCGACCTCGCTGCCGTGCACTGAAAAAGCCTCTTCGAGCTGGGCGATGTGGTTGTACTCCAGCACCAGCGTGTGCTGCACGACTTCGGGCGGCACGCCGGCGCTGGTGGGGCTGCCAAAGGTGGCCAGACCCGAGCCTGCCTTGACCAGCAGCGCGTCGGAGTGGCCGTGGTAGCAGCCTTCAAATTTGATGATTTTGCTGCGGCCGGTGGCGCCACGCGCCAGCCGGATGGCGCTCATGGCGGCTTCTGTGCCCGAACTCACCAGGCGCAGCATCTCGATGGAGGGCACCAAGCGCACAATTTCTTCGGCCAGTTCCACTTCGCGCTCGGTCGGCGCGCCATATGAGAAGCCTTCAAGCACTGCTTTTTGAACCGCTTCGACGACCGCCGGGTGACCATGCCCCAGGATCATCGGCCCCCAGGAGCCGATGTAGTCGATATAGCGCTGGCCGTCGGCGTCCCAGAAGTAGGCGCCGCGCGCGCGCTGCACAAAACGCGGCGTGCCGCCCACGGCCTTGAAGGCACGAACCGGCGAATTGACACCACCGGGAATGAGTTTTTTGGCGCGCTCAAACAGAGCGGTGTTGCGCGATGTGTTCACGGGTGTCCGGGGCCTAGTGTTTGGTGGTTCCGTTGGGGGGCAGGTCAAAGACCGGGTTTGACGTCAGCGCGGCGTCGTCGGTGCTGTCGCCGTCTTCATGGTCTTCCTCGTCATCGACATCGGCCTGTGCCCAGAACAGGCGGTCGGGCACGATATTGCCCATGCCAGGGTGAAAACCCGCGTCCAGGCTGTGGTCCAGAAAGGTCAGCGCTTCGGCTGTGGCCGACTGCAGGTCATGGCCGTTGGCCAGCAGGGCCGCGAGGGCGCCCGAGAGCGTGTCGCCTGCCCCTGAAAAAACAGCTTCAAAGCGCTCAAATTTCTCGCTGTACAGCACCGATTGCGGCGTGGCCAGCACGTTGTCGATGAACTGCTCGGGCTGGGGAATGCCAGTGACCAGGGTGTAGGCCACGCCCACATCTGCGGCGGCCTTGGCAATGTCGCGCGCCGACGGATTGCGCTCACCCGACCAGTCGGGCAGCAGCCAGCGCCACAAGGTGCTGTGGTTGCCCACCAGCACGGTGGTTTGCGGCAGCATCAGTTCGCGAAACGCATCAAGATAGCTGTCAATTTCGCTTTCATCCCACCAGGACAGGCTGGGCATGTAAGCGATAAGAGGTACATCGGCGTAGTCGGAGGCGATCTCGGCAATCGTGCTGATGTTTTCGGGGCTGCCGACAAATCCTACCTTGATGGCGGCCACGGGCATGTCTTCCAGGGCTGAACGGGCCTGGTCGGTCACAGCCTCTTCGTCGAACGCAAAGTGGTCAAAAATCTCGGCGGTGTCGCGCACGTAGGCGCCAGTGACCACGGCCAGCGCGTGGGCGCCAGCCGAGACAATGGCGGTGATGTCGGCACTCAGCCCGCCCGCACCGCTTGGGTCGTTGGCATTGAACGTCATCACGCACGCCGGCGACGAATCAGCCTCTTCAGCAGCGAGCTGCCGGGGGTCGAGTGGGGGGATGTTGGGGTTTGCCATAAGCTGCGATTGTGCTTTGTACGCGAATAAGCAACGGTGGCTAGATACAATCGTTGCATTCTATTCGAAGGCAATTTAAGCTGTGACTCAATCAACGACGTGGATGTGTTTAATATGCGGATGGCTTTATGACGAAGCTGCAGGAGCGCCCGATCACGGGATTGCACCGGGCACGCTTTGGGCCCAGGTACCCATGAACTGGACGTGTCCGGAGTGCGGCGCACGCAAGGAAGATTTTGAAATGGTTCAGATATAAGCCTGGGGCTTCGGGCCACCTGGCCACCGACCCCATTGCGCCATCAAGGCCTGCAAAAAGAGGAGCATAGGTAGTGAGTATTCCCAGTTCCGGATTGAAGGTTTTGGTTATCGATGACAGCAATACCATCAGGCGAAGCGCAGAGATTTTTCTGAAGCAGGGCGGGCACGAAGTGTTATTGGCCGAAGACGGGTTTGATGCCCTGTCAAAGGTCAACGACTACGAGCCGCACCTGATTTTCTGTGACATCCTGATGCCTCGCCTGGACGGCTACCAGACTTGCGCCATCATCAAGCGTAACGCAAAATTTTCAGGGGTCCCCATTGTGATGCTGTCCTCCAAGGACGGTGTTTTCGACAAGGCGCGGGGACGTATGGTCGGCTCGCAAGACTATCTCACCAAGCCTTTTACCAAAGACCAGCTGCTGCAGACCGTTCAGACGCTCGGCAGCGCAAAACAAGGATTAGTGTGATGGCAATTAAAAAAATACTGGTAGTGGACGATTCAAAAACCGAATTGATGTTTTTGACCGATCTGCTGACCAAAAACGGTTTTTCGGTCAAGACGGCTGAAAATGCCGAGGATGCTTTCCGACGCCTGGCAGAAGACAAGCCCGAGCTGATCCTGATGGACGTGGTGATGCCAGGTCAAAACGGTTTTCAGCTCACGCGCGCCATCTCACGCGACCCGCTTTATTCTGACATTCCCATCGTCATGTGCACCAGCAAGAATCAGGAAACTGATCGTGTTTGGGGCATGCGACAGGGCGCTCGGGACTACATCACCAAGCCCGTTAATGCTGATGAATTGATGGCCAAGATCAAGGCCCTCGGCTGATTTACCGGCATAAACCAAAGCATGGCGAACAGACAATCCCTCAGAGAACTTCAAACCCGACTGGCTGAACGGCTGCAGATTGCCCGGACACAGGGTGTCGCGGCGTCCTGGCTGGCGGTTGAAGCGGGTGGCAAAAAATACCTGTTTCCCCTGAGTCAGTCCGGTGAGATTTTCCCGTGGGTCAGCATGCAGGCTGTTCCGTACACCTTGCCCTGGTTTGCCGGCGTGGCCAATTTGCGGGGGGGGCTGTTTGGTGTGGTCGATCTGGCCGCCTACGTGAGCGGCCAGCCAGCGCTCCCCAAAACCGAACTGGCGCGTTCGGATTCCAGGCTGGTGGCGCTCAACAGCGCGCTCGAGGTCAACTGCGCCTTGCTGATTGACAAGCTGTCAGGGCTGCGCAACCAGGAGTCTTTCAGCGACTTCTCTGAAAGAGCGCCGGACGCGCCTGCGTACTTTGGCAATCAGTATGTCGACCTCAACGGTGCAAGCTGGCAGGAAATCAACCTCCAGTTGCTGGCCCAGCAAGCTCATTTCTTGACGATAGGCGCATAGCGCAACCTGTCACCCCGTTTCTCCCAGAAGGCTCACCATGTCTGTTATTGAAAATATCCAGAAGTTATTTAAAACCAAGTCTGCGCCTGCTGCCGACAGCATGGACATGGCTTCCCTAGGCATGCCGGGTGACCCGCAAGCAACGGTCGCGATGGACGAGCCGCCCACCAGCACGGTGGCTGTGGCGCAGGTTGAAGAAGATGATGCTTTTCCGCCCAGCCGGATGGCGACCGCGGACGATGAACTTCCGGTTGAAAATCCGGACCTGATGTCGCTGCCGGTGCTCGGCCGGCGCACCATCAGCCAGCACCAGCGGATTCTGGTTTCCTTGCTGGTTCTGGCCGTGGTC
>JANNXF010000098.1:0-3124 GCA_031409395.1 Polaromonas sp. | reverse complement strand
CTTGGGGCGGCCCTGCGCTTCGTTCGTGGCCCCCACGCTCCCCACTTCGTGCGGTTCGCTGCCCCCCGAGGGGGCTGAACTCCGCTTGGGGTGGCCCTGCGCTTCGTTCGTGGCCCCCACGCGCTCCACTGCGCGTACTGCGCTGGCGACTGACGCGTTCATTCCTGTTACTGCATTGCCACCCACTGTCTGAGCGAAATCATGTTCTATAGAGAAAACGGCCAATTCAAAACCAGCTACCGGGCGGACCAGCAGATATTTCCCATTCTGCAAGACCGCATCGCCATCGCATTGCTGCTGGTGGTGGCTTTCGTGGCAGTCCCCCTGCTCGCCAGCGACTACCTGTTTCGCGCCATCCTGATTCCTTTTGTCATCATGTCACTGGCGGCGCTGGGTGTGAACATTCTGGTCGGCTACTGCGGGCAGATATCGCTGGGCTCTGGCGCTTTCATGGCGGTCGGGGCTTATGGCGCCTACAACTTCTTTGTGCGCATTCCCGGCATGCCGCTGATTCCGGCCCTGATTCTGGGCGGCCTGTGCGCCACCGCGTTCGGCATTTTGTTTGGCCTGCCCAGCCTGCGGGTCAAAGGGCTGTATCTTGCCGTCGCCACACTGGCCGCGCAATTTTTCAGCGACTGGATGTTTCTGCGCATCAAGTGGTTCACCCTGGACACGCCGTCCGGCTCGGTGTCGGTGTCCAACCTGCAGGTGTTCGGCTTGCCCATTGAAAGCGCCGTGAGCCGCTACCTGCTGTGTCTGGCGGTGCTGGCTGTCATCGCGCTGCTCGCCAAAAACCTGGTGCGTGGGGCGATTGGCCGTGAATGGATGGCGATCCGTGACATGGACGTGGCGGCAGCCGTCATCGGTATCAGGCCCATGTACGCCAAGCTCAGCGCGTTTGCGGTCAGTTCTTTCATCATTGGCGTGGCCGGCGCGCTGTGGGCGTTTGTGTACCTGGGCGCGTGGGAGCCCGCCGCCTTCTCGGTTGACCAGTCGTTTCGACTGCTGTTCATGGTCATTATTGGCGGGCTGGGTTCCATCATGGGCAGCTTTTTCGGCGCCGCCTTCATTGTGGTGCTGCCCATCGCACTGAACCAGTTTCTGCCGGTCTTTCTGGGGGTATTTGGCATCGAGATCTCAACGGCAGGCGTGTCGCATGCGGAGCTGATGATTTTCGGCGGTCTGATCGTCTGGTTTTTGATTGTCGAGCCGCATGGGCTGGCCAGGCTATGGTCCATCGGCAAACAGAAAATGCGTTTGTGGCCGTTTCCCCATTGACGTGACGCGCCTGCCAGGCCCCTGCAAAGGGACAGGATGACGCGCAACGGCCAATGCTTTTTTGATGATTTTTTGCGTTTACTGAAGTGTCAGTGTTTAGGTGTTCTGCTTTTAATTTTTTAGGAGACAACCATGAAAGTTCGTAATCTGATTTTGGCGGTGGCCGTGGTGGCCGCTGGCGCAGCGTCGGTATCGACCAGCGCCTTTGCTCAAGCCAAGGAGCAGTTCATTCCGGTGCTGTCCTACCGCACCGGGCCCTACGGCCCGAACGGTGCGCCCTGGGCCAACGGCTATGTGGACTACCTCAAGCTGGTCAACGCACGCGGCGGGCTGAACGGCGTCAAGCTGTCGTTCGAGGAATGCGAAACCGGCTATGACACCGCCCGCAGCGTGGAGTGCTACGAGCGCCTCAAAAGCAAGGGGGCATCGCTGGTGCAACCCCTGTCGACCGGCGCCACTTTCGCCATCACGGAAAAAGCCCCCATCGACAAGATTCCGGTGGTCACCATCGGCTATGGCCGCAGCGAGAGCGCGGACGGTTCGGTGTTCAAGTGGAACTTCCCGATTGCCGGCACCTACTGGGTCGCCGCCGATGCCATTTTGCAGGCCATCGCCAAGAAAGAAGGCGGCTTTGACAAGCTCAAGGGCAAGAAAATCGCGCTGGTTTACCACGACAGCCCCTATGGCAAGGAGCCGATTCCCCTGATGCAGGAGCGCGCCAAAATGCACGGCTTCGAGCTGCAGCTGCTGCCGGTCACGGCACCGGGCGTCGAGCAGAAAGCCACCTGGCTGCAGGTTCGCCAGGCCAAACCAGACTACGTGGCACTGTGGGGTTGGGGCGTCATGAACTCAACCGCTATCAAGGAAGCCCAGGCCACCGGCTATCCCCGTGAAAAAATGTACGGCGTCTGGTGGGCCGGCGCCGAACCTGACGTGAAAGACGTGGCTGATGGTGCAAAAGGCTACAACGCCGTAACCATGCAGCATGGTGCAGAGCCTGATTCCAAGCTGGTGAAAGATGTTCTGGCCATGGTGCACGCCAAAGGCCAGGGCACAGGACCCAAAGACGAAGTCGGCCAGGTGCTCTACATGCGCGGGGCCATGAGCGCCATGCTGGGCGTGGAGGGTATACGCGCGGCCCAAGAGCGTTTCGGCAAGGGCAAGGTCATGACGGGCGAGCAGGTTCGCTGGGGTCTGGAAAACCTGAACCTGACGCAGGCCAAACTTGATGCCCTGGGTTTTGCTGGCGTGATGCGCCCCATCAGCACCTCGTGCGTTGACCACATGGGCGCGGCCTGGGCACGCATTCACACCTGGGATGGCAAGGCCTGGAAATTCACCTCGGACTGGCTGCAGGCCGATGAACAGATCATCAAGCCGCTGGTAAAAGCGACCGCCGCCAAGTACGCCACCGAGAAAAAACTGACCGCCCGCACCCCGGCTGACTGCCAGTCTTAAAGGCTGACTCTCCGCCCTCCCGCCGCGTGCGGGAGTTCTGTCGGCTCTCACGAGCCGCCAGGTGAAAAACCATCACAGGGCTGGTTTTTCACCTGGTCACTCCGGCAAAACCTATGGACACACACAACATCGTTCTCAACGTCAATGGCATCGAGGTTATTTACAACCACGTCATCCTGGTGCTCAAGGGTGTCTCGCTGCCAGTCCCCGAAGGCCGCATTGTGGCCATTCTGGGCGGCAACGGCGCGGGCAAAACCACCACACTGCGGGCCATTTCCAACCTGCTCAAGGGCGAACGCGGCGAGGTCACCAAGGGCTCGATCGAGCTGCGGGGCGAACGCATTGAAAACCTGTCGCCGTCAGACCTGGTGCAGCGCGGCGTGGTGCA
>JANNXF010000097.1:0-6600 GCA_031409395.1 Polaromonas sp. | reverse complement strand
CCAAGCACCGCAACCGTAATCAGCAGAACCCCTGCCCATGCCAGTTGCTGCCAGTTCTCGTAGGGACTCATGGCGAACTTGAAAATCGTGACGGGCAAACTGGCCATGGGTTCGGTCAGGCTGGATGTCCAGAACTGGTTGCTCAAGGCCGTGAACAGCAGCGGTGCGGTTTCACCGGCAATGCGGGCAACGGCCAGCATGACGCCAGTGACAACGCCAGATCGGGCGGCTTTCAGGGTAATACTCAGAATGACTTTCCACTTCGGTGCGCCCAGGGCGTAGGCAGCTTCACGCAAACCGGCTGGTACCAGTTGCAGCATGTTTTCTGTGGTTCGTATTACCACCGGAATCACAATCAGTGCCAGGGCAATAATGCCGGCCCAGCCCGAGAAGGATTTAAAACGTGACACAACCACCGCATACACAAACAGGCCAATCACGATGGACGGCGCGGACAACAGAATGTCGTTGACGAAGCGCGTCACACTGGCAAGCCAGCTCTTGGTATCAAACTCGGCCAGGTAGATACCCGCCATGATGCCTATCGGCGTACCCAGAAAGGTAGCGATCATCACCATCAGAAACGAGCCATAAATGGCATTGGCCAGGCCACCCGCATCGTTGGGCGGTGGTGTCATTTGCGTCAGGGTATCGACCGTCAAACCGCCAATGCCCAGGCGTACGGTTTCAAAAAGAATCCAGAACAACCAGAACAGGCCAAAGGCCATGGCGGCCATGGCGAGCGAAATGGCCAGGCGGTTGATGAACTTGCGTCTTGCGTATTTGGCTTCGCGGCCGTCAACGGACGAAGCAATGAGTGCGCTCAAGTTTTTGCTCCTTCGTTCTTCTGCAATTGGGCCAACAAAAGTTTGGACAAGGACAGAACAACAAATGTGATGAAGAAAAGAACCAGCCCAAGGTACATCAGCGCCCCTTGGTGCAGGCCTTCACCGGCTTCGGCGAACTCATTGGCAAGCGCCGAAGTGATGCTGTTGGCCGCCTGAAACAGGCTGAGCGAATCAAGCTGGTTGAAGTTGCCGATCACAAAAGTGATGGCCATGGTTTCACCAATCGCCCGGCCCAGGCCCAGCATGATGCCGCCAATGACCCCTGCCTTGGTGTAAGGCAACACCACCTTGGAAACGACTTCCCAGGTGGTGGCCCCAAGGCCGTAAGCTGATTCTTTCAAAAGGGTGGGCGTCACCTCGAAAACATCCCGCATCACCGATGCAATGAACGGAATGATCATGATGGCCAAAATGATGCCGGCCGACAAAATGCCGATGCCTACCGGCGCACCAGAAAAAAGTGTGCCGAGAAACGGCACGTCGCCAAACGCTTTCTGCAAGGGCTGCTGCACGTACGTGGACAGCACCGGACTGAACACCAGCAAACCCCACATGCCGTAGACGATGGATGGCACCGCAGCCAGCAATTCGATTGCCGTACCCAGGGGGCGTTTGAGCCAGGCCGGAGAAAGCTCCGTCAGGAACAGGGCAATCCCGAAGCTGACAGGCACGGCAATCAGCAGGGCGATGAACGAGGTCATGAGGGTGCCGTAAATCATCACCAGCCCGCCAAAATCCTCCTTGACGGGATCCCAGGTGGTGCTGGTGAGAAATCCGAAACCGAATTTTTCGATGGCTGGCCAGGCACTGATGGTGAGCGATACCAGAATCGCAATCAACACCACCAGGGTAAATATGGCCGCACCCTTGGCCAGCCAGCCAAAGATACGGTCTGCCATCGGGCCCGAGCGGGCCTTCTTGGGCGAAGGAGGTTTGGTCATAACACGTCCGGAGGACTTGATAGAGGGGTTCAAAGATATCTCGTTCGCCGGAAGTGTAGTCGACACGTATCTGCTCCTAAAGAGGTGGCCCGAATCCGGGGTAGGTCCGGCTTCTTATTTGTAGGCGATAGGCTTGCCGGAAGCATCGGTCACTTTTGACCATGACTTCTCGATGGAACCAATCACGCTGTCTGGCATGGGCACGTAGTCGAGTGCAGCAGCCGTTTTGTCACCGTTTTTATAGGCCCAGCTGAAAAACTTGAACACTTCGGCCGCTGCAGCAGGCTTGTCCTGCTTGAGTTGCATCAGGATGTAGGTGGCTGTTGAAATAGGCCATGCGTTTTTGCCAGGCTGGTCGGTGATGAGCTGGTAAAACGACTTGTTCCAGTCCGCACCCGCTGCCGCTGCGGCAAAAGAAGTCTCGTCAGGCGAAACAAAAACACCGTCACGGTTTTTCATCAAGACATAGTTCATCTTGTTTTGCTTGACGTAGGAATACTCTACGTAGCCGATGGAGTTGGGCAAACGGCCCACAAACGCGGCAACGCCTTCATTGCCCTTTCCACCCGCACCCACTGGCCAGTTCACCGCTGTACCCTCGCCTACCTTGGCTTTCCACTCAGGGTGCACGCGGCTCAGGTAGTTGGTGAAGTTAAACGTCGTACCCGAACCGTCTGCACGGCGAACGGGCGCAATGGCGGCGTCCGGAAGGGGCAATGTGGGGTTCAGGGCCTTGATGGCCGGGTCGTTCCATTTGGTGATCTTGCCCAGAAAGATGTCGCCCAGCACCTGGCCGTCGAGCTTCATCTGGCCAGGGCTGATGCCCTTGATGTTGATCACCGGCACGGTGCCGCCAATCACTGCCGGAAATTGCATCTGGCCTTTTTTAGCCAACACATCATCGGTTTGCGGCATGTCAGACGCGCCAAAATCCACCGTTTTGGAATCAATCTGCTTGATACCGGCACCCGAACCAACGGACTGGTAATTGACCTTGACGCCCGTTGCCTTGTTGTAGTCTGCCGCCCACTTGGAATAGATAGGGGCCGGGAAAGTAGCGCCAGCGCCCGTAATTTCCTGCGCAGAGACCAGACCGGCAAAAGACAGGGCGACAACGCCGACCGCGCTTGCCAGCGACAATTTGAAACGCATATTCATGGATACACCTCTTGGGTTGATAGGGAAAGTAGCATTACTTTAGAAGTCTTGTGTGACAAAGACATGACAAACCCACCCTCCAGGCCCGGTGTTTGGCAGTTTGGCCCCATGTCACAAAACATTCAATGAACTGTCACGGTTTTGTCATTGATCTCTCCTACGCTTGGCGCTGTCTTAATCAGGAGAAACCTTCATGCTGAATCGCCGTTTTCTGTTCGCTGCCGTCACCGTTGCCATGCTTGCCGGCTGCGCCACCCCATCCAAGCCCGTGTCGGTTGCCGAAACCCTTGCCGCCACACCCGAGTTGAGCACCCTGAGCAGCCTGGTCGTCAAGGCAGGCCTGACCGATACGCTCAAGGGAAGCGGTCCTTTCACCGTTTTTGCCCCTTCCAACGAGGCTTTCGCCAAAGTTTCCGCCAAAACCATGGACGAACTGGCCAAAGACCCCGCAAAACTCAAGGCAGTCCTGACTTTCCATGCCGTTCCGGGCAAAGTCATGGCCGCAGACGTGAAGAACAGCAACGTCAAGTCCGTCAATGGCGCCAATCTGGCGCTTTCCAGGGCCGGCGATTTCGTCACGGTTGAAGACGCCCTGGTTCAGACCGCCGATATCTCCGCCACCAACGGTGTCGTCCACATCGTGGACAGCGTCCTGATTCCGCCAGCCACCCGCTGACCCTCTGCGGGCCGGGCGCACTCTGCCGCTTTGGCCCGCCCGCGCGCCCTGAGCCACCGCGGCATGCCCTGCCCCCAGGGCCCGGCGTCAAGTTTCCAGTGTTTTCTTAAGCTATTTTGATGTTTCGCCCAATAAACACGGGCGCAAGCAGCTATTAATTTCATAGCATCTCTTCAACCAGACTGCGGGGTTTCCCTGCGCCGGACTTTTCCATGCCACTACACAAACAGGTTTTTAACCGCCGCCAACTGCTGCAAGGCGCCAGCTTACTGGCTACAGGCGCTGCGCTGCCTGGCTGGGCGCAACCTGGCAAACCCGGTGCGGCATCACGCAGCCTGGTCGTGGCGCAGATTGTGGATTTCTCGCAGGCCCAGCAGGATGTGTCCAAAGACTTCCTGATCGGCTCGCGTGCGGCGTGGCAAGACATCAACGCGCGCGGCGGTATTCGCGGAAAACAGGTGCTGCATCTTGCCGTCGAGACCGATGGAACGCCCGCCAGCGTACGCGCGGCACTCGATTCCGTCAGGGACAATCCGTCCGCGGTCGTCTTGTCGGGCACCGTGGGCGACCATGTTGCCAGCCAGATTGTCGAGATTTCCCGCCAGGGCGGCCTGAATATGGCCCACGTGGCGCCCTGGCTGCAAAACTCCAGTCTTGAAATCGACAACAAGACCTTTCCCATTTTTGCGGCGCGCCAGGAGCAGATTGCCTACGCCATCAAGACGCTTTCGGTCATGGGCCTGAGCGAAATCGGGGTGGTTTACGCCACAGCGCAAGACTACAGCGCTTACCGCGTCGAGGTGGAGCGTATCGCCACTGACATGAAGCTCAGGCTTCAGTCGTTCCCGGCCAACGGGGATTCGCGGGCACTTGGCCAGAAGCTGACACCCAAAACGCCCGCAATCATCCTGTTTGTCGGTGGCACACCCGAACTGGCCGAATTTACGCAAGGCCTCGAAAAACAGGCACGCCAGCGCTACATCGTGGCCCTGGCCGACGTCAACCTGCAAACCATGCAGCAAATGGGCGCTGCCCGCAACACGCCCGTGATTGCAACCCAGCCGGTACCCATGGTCAATGCCCGCTTGCCGGTAGTACGCGCCTACCGCGAAACGCTTGCAAAGCTGTTTGACGAACCGCCCACCTCGCTCAGCCTGGCCGGCTTTATTGCCGCCCGCTACACCTATGAAGTACTGAACGACGCGGAAGTCCCGTTGACGCGGCAAAGCGCACTGAGCGCCTTTCAGCGACGCAGCAGCATGGATATCGGGGGTTTCGCCGTCAGCTTTAACCCACAACGCAGAAGCAGTACCTACGTGACACAGAGCATGATCTCGGTGGACGGCAGACTCATTGGCTAACCCCTTGTGACCAGGGCGTCCGCATGTTAATGAAGGTAGGTCGTGAATGCTATGCTGATGCAGCAAAACGAAAATCAGACATGCAAAATGGAACCTTACTGGCTGCAGTGGACCTCGGCTCCAACAGCTTTCGCCTTGAAATTGGCCGCTTTGACCACGGCCGCATTCACCGCACCGAATACCTCAAGGAAACCGTCCGCCAGGGCAACGGACTCGACGCAGACCGCAACCTGACGCTGGAAGCGATGCAACGCGGCTGGGACTGCCTGGCGCGTTTTGCCGAGCGGCTCGCGGGCTTTGACAAACTACAGGTCAGGGCGGTTGCCACCCAAACGCTGCGTGAAGCGCGCAACCGCGACGAGTTTTTAACGCGTGCCCACGACATTCTCGGTTTTTCCATCGACGTTATTTCCGGCCGCGAGGAAGCTCGCCTGATTTACCAGGGCGTCGCCCATATGCTGCCGCAGTCCGACGAGCGCCGCCTGGTGGTGGACATTGGCGGACGGTCTACCGAAATGATCCTGGGCCATGGGCTTGAGGCGCGCACCATGGAGTCCTACCGCGTCGGCAGTGTCGCCTGGTCCATGAAATATTTTCCGGACGGACAGTTCACCCCACGCGCGTTTGAAATGGCCGAGGTCGCCGCCAAAGCCGTGCTGGATGAAGCCATCAACAGCTACCGCCCGGACACCTGGGATGTGGCCTATGGGTCCTCTGGCACGATTGGCGCGGTCAGCGACGTTCTTGCGGCCGCTGGCTGGCCGGTGGGCGTGGTCACACGCGAAGGCCTTGACTGGCTGCTCGACCGCCTGCTGAAAGCCCAAAGCGTCGATCGCCTGAAGCTTGACGGCATGAAGGACGACCGGCGCGCCGTGATTGGCGGCGGCATCAGCGTGCTGCGGGCCGTGTTTGACCTGATGGGCATTGAACAAATGCAGGCGGCGCAAGGCGCACTGCGCCATGGCGTCCTGTTTGACCTGCTGGACCGCGAGCAGGAATTGACCGACCTGCGCTCGACCACCGTGCAGCGCCTGGCCAGCAAGTTCAATGCCGACGCCCAGCAGGCCCAGCGCGTCAGCAAAGTGGCTCGGCACCTGTTTTCGATGGTTCGCACCGCCCTGCCCGGTGATGGCTCGGAACGCTTTCAGCGCAAGCTCGAGTGGGCCGCCCAGCTCCATGAGATTGGCAGCCACATTTCACACAGCGACTACCACAAGCACGGCGCCTACATTCTCGACAATGCCGATGCACCCGGCTTCGCGCTGCCCGAATTGCACCGGCTCGGCCTGCTGGTGCTGGGCCACCGCGGCAAATTGCGCAAGCTCGAAATAGACTTTGAAAACCGGCTGTTCATTCAGCAACTGCTGTGCCTGCGCATCGCGGTTATTTTGTGCCACGCCAGGCGCGACCCTGACCTCAAGGGCCTGCAACTTGAGTCAGGCGCCGAGCCCGGTCGCATTTTTGTACTGGCCTGTCGGCCAGGCTGGGCCGCCGCCTTTCCCCAGTCCGCCCACCTGCTTCATGAGGAAGCGCTGGCCTGGCAAAAAACTTCCTGGACGCTGATCGTTTCGCCCTAGCCATGCTGCTGCTTGACGGCTCTTTTTTAAACGGTATAA
>JANNXF010000096.1:0-6053 GCA_031409395.1 Polaromonas sp. | reverse complement strand
CATTGCCAACGGCCGCGACGAAGGTGTCACCAAGCTGCTGTTTGACGACAGCCCCGAGGCCCACGGCCACGGCAAGATTCTGGGTGGCGGCATGGTGGGTACGCACGCTGGCGACATGATTGGCGAAGTCGCCCTGGCCATTGAAATGGGTGCGGATGCCGTAGATATCGGCAAGACGATTCATCCGCATCCGACGCTGGGCGAGAGCATTGGCATGGCGGCGGAAGTGGCGCATGGCAGTTGCACGGATTTGCCGCCTGTGCGTAAATAGGCCAGCGATTTCAGCTCCACCCAAAAGCCTGAGCCTTCACCGGCTCGGGCTTTTTTCTGTGCCTCTCCCGCTTCGGTGGTGACGATGGCGGGTCTGGTCTCCTCGCCATCCCAGGTGCTCTGCTCGCCTAAATGCGCCTGAGTTTCCTGGCTTGGGCCATGCTAAAGTCCGCCAAGTTTTGACGTTCAATCGGAGACGGCCATGGAAACGGATTACCTGATCATCGGCAGTGGCGCGATCGGCATGGCTTTTGCCGATACCCTGCTTGATGAGAGCGATGCGCACATCACCATTGTTGACCGTCATGCCAAGCCCGGTGGCCACTGGAACGATGCTTATTCCTTTGTAACCCTGCACCAGCCGTCGAGCTATTACGGGGTTAATTCCACCGAGCTGGGCAGTTGGCGCAAGGACGTCAGCGGTCCCAACAGCGGCCTGTACGAACTGGCAGGCGGCTCCGAGATCAATACTTACTTTGATAAGCTCATGCAGCAGCGGTTTTTGCCCAGCGGCCGCGTCAGCTACCACCCCATGAGCGATTACCGGGGCGACGGACGCATTGCCTCCATCCTGTCAGGCGTCCAGACGCAGGTCATCGTGCGCAGGAAAACGGTGGATGCCAGTCTTTTTGGTGTCAAGGTGCCGTCTACCCATGCTCCGAAGTTCACGGTCGCTGACGGCGTTCGCCTGGTCACGCCCAATGACTTGCCGCAGTTGTGGCTGCATGGCGCGGGCGTACAGACGCCTCAACAATTCTGCATTCTGGGCGCTGGCAAGACCGCCATGGACGCGGTGGTCTGGTTGCTGCGCAACGGTGCGGCGCCCGAGACGATTCAGTGGGTCGTGCCGCGTGACTCGTGGCTGCAGAACCGCCTGCAGACGCAGCCCGGCATGGAGTTTTTTACCGAAAGCATAGGCGGCGAGGCGGACAGGATGGCGGCATTTGCCGAGGCGACATCCATCGACGAATTGTTCCTTCGGCTGGAGGCACTGGGCCAAATGCTGCGCATTGACCCCAGCCGCACGCCCACCATGTTCCACTACGCCACTCTCTCCACCGGTGAGCTGGCCTTGCTGCGCACCGTCACGCGGGTGATCCGCATGGGCCGGGTGCAATCGATTGCGCGCAATGCCCTGGTGCTGGACCAGGGCCGCGTGGCCATGAGCCCGGAAACCCTTTACGTCGATTGCACGGCATCGGCCGTGCAGTTGCACGACAGCCAGACGGTGTTTCAGCCTGACCGCATCATGGTGCAATTGCTGCGCGCTCCGCTGACAGTTTTGAGCGCAGCGATCACCGCCTATGTAGAGGTGCATGGCGGGGACGATGCGCGCAAGAACCAGCTCTGTGTGCCAGTGCCTTTTCCGAAAAATCTGGCGGGCTTTGCGCGTGCCACGCTGGGCAACATGATGAACCAGTTTCAGTGGTCACAAGACAAGGCGCTGCGCCAGTGGATGCGCAGTTCCCGGCTGGACGCTTTTGGAAAAATGGTGGCCGATGTGGACAAGGCTGACCTGGAGCGACAGGCCATACTGGCCCGGCTGCGCAGCCATTCGATGGCGGCGATTGCCAACCTGCCCAGGCTGATGGCCTGAGCCCTGGCGCTGCGCAAGGCCCGGCTTGCCTGGCGTGTCAAAACGGGCACGGATCATGCTGCTGACTTGCGTATGTAACAAACTATCTCTTAGAATAAAGTCATGCCCAGAACCACAAGCGCAGCGAAGTCTTACTCACTCAGCAAGCCCTTGTTGATTGACCTCGCTTTGCAGGGTGGGGGCGCACATGGCGCATTCACCTGGGGTGTGCTTGATCGCCTGCTAGAAGAGGACTGGCTCGCTTTCGACGGCATCTCGGGCACATCTGCGGGTGCCATGAACGCTGTGGTAATGGCCAGCGGACACGCGCACGGAGGCGCAGAGGGGGCCAGGGCAGCGTTGGAGGATTTCTGGAAACGCGTGTCGGATGCCGGCAAATTCAGCCCTCTGCGTCGCGGCCCTCTCGAGATGCTGACGGGCCAGTGGACGCTGCAGTACTCGCCCATGTTCATGGCCGCAGAACTGGCGTCGCGGATTTTCTCGCCTTACGAGCTCAACCCCGGTGGCGCCCATCCGCTGCGCCAGATTCTGGTCGACACAGTGGATTTTGCGGCGTTGAACAGCTCTTCGATGCGCCTTTTCATCACCGCAACCAATGTGCGTACCGGCGCAGGCCGCGTTTTTCGCAATGCTGAACTCACCCCCGACGTACTGCTTGCTTCGGGCTGCCTGCCGACCATGTTCCAGGCCGTGGAAATTGACGGTGAAGCTTACTGGGATGGCGGCTATTCCGGCAACCCGACGATCACCCCTTTGGTGCGGGAATGCCGGTCGCATGACACCATTCTGGTACAGATCAATCCGATCGAGCGGCTTGAGCTGCCACGTACTGCGCGGGAGATCATGAACCGCCTGAACGAAGTGTCCTTCAATGCCCCCCTCATGAAAGAGCTGCGCATGATTGCCTTGTTGCACAAGGTCGCAGATGCAGGGCGGGGCGAAGGCGCCCAGTGGGCAGAAATGCGCATTCACCGGATTGCGACCGACCGGGTGACGGAGCTTGAGTCCACCTCCAAGCTCATCACCGAGTGGCGCTTTTTGTGTGCACTGCGCGACGAAGGGCGGCGCACCGCCCAGTTGTTTCTTGACACCCATTCGGGCGATCTCGGAAAGCGTTCTACCCTGGATATTGACGCCATGCTGGAGGCACTATGACCCTAGGTTTAATCGGAATCCTGCTCGGACTCGTGTTGCTCGTCGGCATGGCTTTTCGTGGCTGGAGTGTGTTGGGTCTCACCCCCGTTGCCGCATTGGTTGCGGCGGCTTTTTCCGGTGAACCCCTACTCGCCCACTGGACCCAGACCTTCATGGGCTCGGCAGCGGGTTTTGTTGCGCAGTTTTTTCCGCTGTTCCTGCTTGGGGCGGCGTTTGGCAAGCTGATGGACGACAGTGGCTCGGTGACGGCTATCGCGCAGTTCATGACCGACAAGCTCGGCCCCGACCGGTCCATACTGGCCGTAGTGCTGGCGGGTGCGTTGGTCACCTATGGCGGGGTCACCCTGTTCGTCGCCATGTTTGTGCTGGTGCCAATGGGCCAGGCGTTGTTTCGCGCGGCTGACATTCCGAACCGCCTGCTGCCCGGAACCGTCATGCTCGGCACTGCCACCTTTTCAATGTCGGCCTTGCCAGGTTCGCCGTCGATTCCCAACTCGATTCCAATGCCTTTCTTTGGCACCACCACTTTTTCCTCACCAGGGCTGGGCTTTATTGGTGCGGTGATCATGCTGGTGTTTGGCATGTGGTGGCTGGGGCGCGCCGAAGCGGCCGCACGACGTGCTGGTGAGGGTTTCTCTGGGCCCAACGGGTCGGCTTCCAGTGCGGCGAAAGACCCGATCCTGCGTGAGCGTGCCTCGGTGTCCCATGATTTCGACCCTGCAGAAATCGAGCACGGCGCCCGCAGTGAGACATTGCCCGGAATCGTCATTGCCCTGTCGCCGCTGATTGTCGTCATGCTGGTCAATCTGCTGATGACTCTGGTGTTGTTGCCACGCATGGACACCAGCTACCTGGCAGAGCTGCGTTGGGGCGAGACCTCGCTGGCGGGCGTGGGAGGCGTCTGGTCCGTGATCGTCGCCCTGTTGTCGGGAATCATTGTGCTGTACGCGTTGAATCGTTCACGCTTGCTGGCGCTCAGGGAAACGGTAGACGCCGGCCTCAACGCGGCAGTGCTCCCCTTGATGAGCGTGGCCAGCCTGGTGGGTTTTGGCGCTGTGGTCGCTTCGCTTCCCGCGTTTGAAATGGTGCGCCTCTGGGTATTGAGCATTGAGGGTGGCCCCCTGGTCGGTCTGGCGGTGGCGACCAATGTGCTGTCGGCCCTGACCGGCTCGGCGTCTGGCGGCCTGACCATCGCGCTGGGCGCTTTGAGCGAGACCTATCTGATACTGGCCGCAAAGTACGGCATTGATCCAGCGCTGTTGCACCGCGTGGCCGTGATGGGCGCCGGTTCACTCGACAGCCTGCCGCACAACGGCGTGGTGGTGACCTTGTTTGCCCTCTGCGGCGTGACGCACAAAGACAGCTACTTTGACATCCTGATCGTCGGCGTCCTGGGCGCGCTGCTTGGGCTTGTGGCTGTGGTGGTTCTGGGCGCTACCTTCGGTTCGTTCTAGCATTCTCTCAATAGCATTCTCTCAAGGCGACCGGCTTGACAGCCGGTATTGCTTGACACCTGTAGCTTTGTTAAGTTTCAGGAAATAATGCCTGAAGCCCAATAAAAACGGGCGCAAACAGCTCACTTATTGATAGCAGACAATGTTTTGACCGGCTTTCGCCAGGCGTGTTCTGCGGACGCCACGCAAGCATGTGGGGCGTTTTTTTATGGAGTTTATGCGTAGCCGCCATCGGGCGTGCCGGCCTAGACTGGTGTTTCAGACCCTTTGAGAGTGATGCCATGAAGCCTTTCCCCGCTGACAGCAGCAAGTCCCATCCCACGCGCCGCCGCCTGGGCCTGGCGGGTCTTGTCATGGCTTCTGGCGCCGCGTCGGTGGCCTTGCCCGCCTGGGCGCAAAGCGCCTGGCCCGGCAAGCCTGTCCGCATCATCGTGCCTTATCCCCCTGGCGGCTTCACCGACCAGATGGCGCGCATCGTGCAAATCGGGCTGCAGAAAAGCCTGAACCAGACCGTGCTGATTGACAACAAGCCGGGGGCCAACAGCATCATCGGTGTGGATGCGGTGGCCAAGGCGCCTCCCGATGGCACGACCTTTGGCGTGGTGATCGCCGCCTTTGCGGCCAACACCACGCTCTACCCCAAGTTGCCCTATGACCCCAAAAAAGACCTGGTGGGGGTCTCGCTCATGGGCGTTTCGCCCTTGCTGGCAGCCATCAACAACAACGCGCCTTTCAAGACCGCCAGAGAACTGATTGACTACGCCCGTGCCAATCCCGGAAAAGTCAGCTTTGGTTCTTCAGGCAATGGCTCGGCAGCGCACCTGACCACCGAGTTGTGGAAGGCAATCACCCAAACCTATATGGTGCATATCCCGTACCGGGGCGCCGCGCTGGCCCTGACGGATTTGCTGGGCGGCCAGATACAGCTGTTTTTTGACGCCGCCACCGGTCTGATCAACATGGGCAAGCAGGGCAAGGTCAGGCTGATTGGCGTGTCAGCCGACCAGCGCCTGCCGGTGCTGCCCGAGGTGCCTACCTTTGTCGAACAGGGCTTTGCCGGCTTTACCGGCAGCACCTGGGCCGGCATGCTGGCGCCTGCGGGCACGCCGCGCGAGATTGTCAAACGCATGTCTGAAGAAGTCGCCAGGATCATTCGCAGTGATGAAACCAAAGCGCGCCTCGAAGGCATGGGCACGTTTGCCGTGGGTGGAACGCCCGAGGAGTTTGACGCCTTCATCGCAGGGGAGACCGCCAAATGGGCCAAGGTCATCAGGACGGCAGGGGTCAAGCCGGATTGACGGCGGGCCTTGACACTTCATGGCAAAAGCCATACAACGGGGTGAAAAAACGGCTTGGTGGAGTTTGATGAAATCAGCAAAACTTACGTCGAGATGAAGTCTCTGAACGCCATGAAATTGCGCGCACAGTTTAGCGTCCCTTGATGAAGCGTTGAAGGCATCATATTTCCTCTTGTGCAATGCATGAAAGATAACTACCATTCGCATTTTTAGGGAGATTTCAATGCCAGCTTCGCGTTCTGAATCATTTGGGTCACCGTACATCTCGACCGGTCATCT
>JANNXF010000095.1:0-3209 GCA_031409395.1 Polaromonas sp. | reverse complement strand
ATACGCTCATCGCGGAAGAACCACGGGCCGGTCGTCCATTTGGGTCCCGACAAGGCAGGCGAAATCCCTGGGTTATTTTTGGCTTCCGCCGCCTCACGGGTCTGCAGCGGCAACACATAACCCACTACCGAATCCAGCCCCTGCATGAAGACGCGGCGCAGGCGCTCGCGTTCCATCGCATCGTCCAGCCGCGAATCAAACGGGTCGACGTTGACCGGCAGCCGGCGCTCGCGCCAGAGGTAGTACCAGGTGTCTTCGAAGCCGGGTGTGATGTAAGTGGTGGCCAGGCCGAGTTTGCCAGCCAGGGTGCGCACGAAGTTTTTCGCGTCGGTGCTGGTGTAGCGGCAAAGCTTGCGTTCGTCTGCGAACAGTGCCGAGTTTTGCCAGACCGGTTGGCCGTCCTTGCGCCAGAAAATGCTCAGTGCCCAGCGCGGCAACTGCTCGCCCGGGTACCACTTGCCCTGGCCGAAATGCAGAAAGCCGCCCTCGCCGTATTCCGCGCGCAGCTTTTGCACCAGTTCGGTGGCGTAGCCCCGCTTGGTCGGGCCCAGGGCATCAATATTCCACTCCGCTGCGTCGCGGTCCGAGGTGGCCACAAAGGTGGGCTCGCCGCCCATGGTGAGCCGCACATCGCCGGCCAGCAGGGCCTTGTCAACCGTCTCGCCCAGCGCCAGTACTTTTTGCCACTGGTCTTCGGTGTAGGGGCTGGTGACACGCGGCGACTCGTAAATGCGCTGCACCGCCATGTGGTGTTCAAACTCGACCTCGGACTCGTCAACGCCGCCTTCAATGGGCGCGGCGCTGGAGGGTTCGGGTGTGCAGGCCAGTGGAATATGCCCTTCGCCCGCCATCAGGCCCGAGGTCGGGTCCAGCCCGACCCAGCCTGCGCCAGGCAAAAACACCTCGCACCAGGCGTGCAGGTCGGTGAAGTCGGCCTCGGCGCCGCTGGGGCCGTCAATTGCCTTGACGTCGGCCTTGAGCTGAATCAGGTAACCGGAGACAAAGCGGGCCGCCAACCCAAGGTGGCGAAACAACTGCACCATCAGCCAGCCGGTGTCGCGGCACGAGCCGCAGGCCAGTTCCAGGGTTTCTTCAGGCGTTTGCACGCCGGGTTCCATGCGAATGGCGTACTTGATGTCTGACTGCAGGCGCTGGTTCAGGCCGACCAGAAAGTCGATGGTCCGTTTGGGTGTCCGGTCGGTCTGGTCCAGGTACTTTTTCAGCAGCGGGGTGGCTGGCTGCGTGACCAGATAGGGCGCCAGTTCGCGTGCCTGGGTTCGCTGTAGGCAAACGGGAATTCTTCAGCGGTGGGTTCCAGGAAAAAGTCGAACGGGTTGAACACCGCCATTTCAACGACCAGGTCCACCGTGACCTTGAATTCCCGGGTGGGCTCAGGAAAGACCAGCCGGGCCTGGTAGTTGGCAAACGGGTCTTGCTGCCAGTTGATGAAGTGCTTGGCCGGCTCGATCTTGAGCGAATACGACAGCACCTGGGTGCGGCTGTGGGGTGCGGGTCGCAAGCGGACCACCTGCGACCCCAGATTGACCAGACGGTCGTATTTGTAGTGCGTGATGTGGCTCAGGGCGACGTGGATGGACAAGGCGGTCTCACTTTTTAAAAGGACATTCGTGCATAACACCGTCAGGCAAAATGGTTTGATCAGCAGGTTGCCACATCATGCGGCCGCTGAAAAACACATCAACAGCTTACCCGGCTTTGGCTGTGTTTTTCAAAGCAAGACCTGCGCCACGCAGACTTTGCAAGCTTTGTAGGCTGTTTTCAAGGCTGGGCCGTTGAACACCCAGCGCGTCGCTCAACAAATAATAACTGTGGAAGAGGCTGTGGCCCCAACCGATTCAGCCAGACCATGGGCGGGCGCAATCAGCCCGGGGCCTGCTTTCAGCGGTTTTATTGCCGGCGTGGCGGTGCAACTGCAGCAGCCTGCCCTGTGGCCCTGGGGCTGGTATGCCGCATGCATTGCGCTGGCCTGTGCGGTGCCATGTATTTTTCTGGGGATCAAAAGCCTCAGGATGCCGTCCCGGCCGTCGGGCACGGCGGGGGCTGCGCTGGCCGTGCTGGTGATTGCCGCCGCGCTGGGCTTTGGCATGACGGGTTGGCGCGCCAGCGCTTTTCAGTCCACCTCACTCGACCCGTTGCTGGAGGGGCGCGATATCGAGGTGACAGGCCGGGTCGTGGCCATGCCGCAGTTGGGTGAAGACGGTGTGCGCTTCCGGCTGGCGATTGAGTCGGCGCAACTTGACGGGCTGGCCGTGCCGCTGCCACCCCAGATCCTGCTGGGCTGGTATTCGGGTTTTGGCGCGCGGGACAGCGCCAACCTGCTGCCGGATGCCGATCCTTTCGAGCTGAGCCTGGCTTTGCAGCGCCAGCCGCAAACCCTGCGCGCCGGTGAACGCTGGCGCATGACGGTGCGGCTCAAGGCGCCGCACGGCAACAGCAACCCGCATGGCTTCGACTACGAACTCTGGTTGTGGGAGCAGGGCATTCAGGCCACGGGGTATGTGCGCGCCGGGCCGCGAGACGCAGCGCCCGCAAGACTCGAAAGCCCCTGGACGACCCCGCGCCAGGGTGTTGAGCGCGCCCGCCAGTCGGTGCGCGAGGCGATTTTCCGGCACATTGAAAGCCGGCCCCTGGCGGGTGTGGTTGCGGCCCTGGTGATGGGCGACCAAAACGCCATTGAACGCGCCGACTGGGATGTGTTTCGGGCTACCGGCGTGGCCCATTTGATGAGTATTTCGGGCCTGCACATCACCATGTTTGCCTGGGTGGCGTCCCTGCTGGTGGGGGGCCTGTGGCGGCGGTCTGTGCGGGTCACGCCCCGGCTTTGCCTGGCGCTGCCAGCCAGCCGTGCGGGTGCGCTGGGCGGGCTGTTGCTGGCCGCGCTGTACGCGCTGTTTTCGGGCTGGGGCGTACCGGCGCAACGCACCATCTGGATGCTGGCGACCGTCATACTGCTGCGCCAAAGCGGCCGACAGTGGCCCTGGCAGCAAACCTGGCTGCTGGCCATGGCGGTGGTGGTGGCGCTGGACCCCTGGGCGCTGATGCAGGCTGGGTTCTGGCTGTCGTTTGTCGCGGTGGGGGTGTTGTTTGCTACAGATTCAGGAGCGCACGATGACCGTCATTCAAGGGCTGATGGCCAATTCCCCTTGAAAGGCTTAGGTACAACCAGCGAACGCAGCGAAGGGCCGCCC
>JANNXF010000094.1:0-3328 GCA_031409395.1 Polaromonas sp. | reverse complement strand
GCAATCATCAGCACAATATGCGCCAGGCCGCCCTTGCCGTAGTCGGAGAACAGCACCGCGTCATGCTGCGGAAAGAGTTTTTCAAAGGTGGCGGATTGCGACGCCAGTACTTCGTTTTCGGGGGTGTTTTCAAAGTCCAGGCGCAGCAGTTGCTGCTGGCGGCCAATCACGCGCAGTTTGACCGTGGTCTTGAGTTGCGGGTCGCGGCCAAAGTAGGGGGTAATGCCGGTTTTGGCCACCAGCGCTTCCAGGTGGTGGCTGGCCTCGTCGTCCCCCACCACACTCAGCAGCGACGCCTGTGCGCCCATCGTCACGATGTTGTAGGCCACGTTGGCCGCCGCGCCAATGCGTTCTTCGGTGCGGGTGACGCGCACCACAGGCACCGGGGCTTCTGGCGAGATACGGTCGACGGCGCCGTACCAGTAGCGGTCCAGCATGGCGTCGCCGACAACCAGTACGCGGGCAGCAGCTAATTTGTCTTGAGAGATATTGGAGGAATTAGTCATGTGTACGATTCTTAGTCAAGCAGCCGCCACGGATCTGGCTTTGCCAGTCCGTAGGTGTCTGCCCCCTGCAAGGGGGAGGCAAGCGCAGCTGGCCCTGGGGGTGTGCCAAGTACTTTTGGCTCTGCCAGGCCGCAGAAGTCGCCCCCTGCAAGGGGGAGGAGGCGAAGCCTCCACGGGGGTGTTCGTTCATAGCTCTTCAATACGGCGTGTCGGGTAGCTGTCCCAGGCCTGGCAGCCGGGGCAATGCCAGAAGTGCTGGGTGGCTTCAAACCCGCAGGCGGCGCAGCGGTAACGCATGAGGGGTTTGGTGGCCTGGTCCAGCGCGCGCTTGACCAGCGCGTGGTGGTGTTCACTTTCCAGCTTCTCGCCGGCAATCCATTTGCCCGCCGCCACGAGAGACGTTTGGTTTTCCAGGTGCTGCATGTACCACTGGCGGGCGGCAAGCGGGTCTTGTTCCAGCTTGACGATGGCTTCCATCAAATCAATCGAAGGCATCTGGGCGTAGCTGGCTTTTAGCCGTGCCAGTACCGCAAGCTGCTGGCCGCTGCCCTGTGCAATATTGGCCAGCAGGCCAGCCGCCAGCGGCAGCCCCTGCGGCGCCGTTTTTTCGAGCCTGAGCAAGGTCTGCATGGCCTCCCCGGATTGGCCCAGCTGGTTTTGCAGCTTGGCCAGATCAATCAGGGGCCGACTGGCAGCAGGGGCCATGGCGGCGGCCTCATGCAGCTGGGTCAGCGCCCTGGCGGTGTCGCCCGCAGCGGCCGCTGCACCGGCCTGTTCGCACAGGTAGTGCGACTGGCGGGTGCTGAAGCTGCCGCGGGTGGAACTGCCAAGCCTGGCCGCAATTTCAGTGGCATTGGCCCAGTCGCGGGAACGTTCATAAATCGACAGCAGCGCGAGCCTGGCCTCTTCTTCAAACGTGGTGCCTTCAAGTTTGCGCAGGGCGGCTTCGGCGCGGTCGAGCAAGCCGGCCTTGAGGAAATCCAGCGCCAGGGCATGTTGCGCCCGATCGCGTTCGGGCTGTGTCAGGTCGCCTCGTGACATCAGGTGCTCATGCACCCGCACCGCGCGTTCGTACTCGCCACGCCGGCGAAACAGGTTGCCCAGAGCAAAGTGCAGCTCTGAGGTGTCGGGGTCGTTCTGGACGGCCTCAATAAAGGCGTCAATGGCCTGGTCCTGCTGCTCGTTGAGCAGGAAGTTCAGACCCCTGAAGTAAGCCTTGGGCGCCTGGCGATTTTCAATGCGCAACTGCCTGAGATCCAGCCGTGAAGCCAGCCAGCCCAAAGTGAATGCAATCGGAAAGCCGAGCAGGACCCAGGTGAAATCAAATTCCATGGTGAGGCAGGGTGGGGTTGTCGTTCACGGTCGTGGAGTTGCCAAACGTGGAAGCACCCTGGTGGTGTGCCGTTTTGCGTTTTCTCCACCAGCGGGGCATCATGACCAGAACGCCAAGTGCCAATCCGCAGGCAAAAGCGCTGAGCACCACCAGCACCAGAGGCGCTTGCCACAGGGTGCCAAAAAAGAAATGCACCGCAACCATTTGCTGGTTGTTCAGTGCAAATGCGAACAGGGTAAAAAAAATGGCCGCCTTAAGCAGCCACATCAGGTATTTCACTTGGCAATCCCCTTGGTGGTCTGGCGATTGTAGCCAGCCCATCAGGTGGATAAGCCCAAAACCTTAGCGGGGACTCGCGACCGCGAGCAATTCCTCGGTTCGTGCATCGACGGCTTCGCGCAAGGCCTTGCCGGGTTTGAAATGCGGCACCCGTTTCTCAGGAATGGCCACGCTTTCACCAGACCGGGGGTTGCGCCCCAGACGGGGTGGACGCCGGTTGATGGAAAAACTGCCAAATCCCCTGATCTCAATCCGGTGGCCGCGCACCAGCGCGTCGCTCATGGCATCAAGAATGGTCTTGACAGCAAATTCGGCATCACGGTGCGTCAGCTGGCTGAATCGGGCAGCGAGCTCTTCAACTAAATCGCTTCGGGTCATTTCAAGTCAGGACTGGCTTGTTGAGGGTGGAACACGCGTTCAGCATGGCTGCGCCGCGTGTTCCCTCCCGCAAGACAATTACTTGTCGTTGTTGTCCAGCTTGGCGCGCAGCAGGGCACCCAGACTGGTCAGGCCGGCGCTTTCACGCGAAGACTGCTGGCTCAGGGTGGCCATGGCTTCCTGTTGGTCAGCGTTGTCCTTGGCTTTGACCGACAGCTGGATGTTGCGGGTCTTGCGATCCACGTTCACCACCACTGCGGACACTTCGTCGCCTTCTTTCAGCACGTTGCGCGCGTCTTCAACGCGGTCACGGCTGATTTCGCTGGCACGCAGGTAGCCAATGATGTCTTCGCCCAGATCGATCTCGGCGCCTTTGGCGTCAACCGTCTTGACCTTGCCGGTCACAATCGCGCCCTTGTCGTTGATCGACACGAACGTGGTGAACGGGTCAGAATCAAGCTGCTTGATGCCCAGGGAGATACGCTCGCGGTCCACATCAACGGCCAGCACAATCGCTTCGACTTCCTGGCCCTTTTTGTAGTTGCGAACAGCGGCTTCGCCGGCTTCGTTCCACGAGAGGTCGGACAGGTGCACCAGGCCGTCGATACCGGCAGCCAGGCCCACAAAGACGCCGAAGTCGGTGATCGACTTGATCGGGCCCTTGACGCGGTCGCCGCGTTTGGTTTCCAGGGCAAATTCTTGCCATGGGTTGGCCTTGCACTGCTTCATGCCCAGGGAAATGCGGCGCTTGTCTTCGTCGATCTCGAGGACCATGACTTCGACTTCGTCGCCGAGTGCCACGAGCTTGCTTGGCGCGACGTTTTTATTCGTC
>JANNXF010000093.1:0-6064 GCA_031409395.1 Polaromonas sp. | reverse complement strand
TGGCCATCTGATGGACGATGCCAGCGCCCGGATGATGGCTGAAAAAGGCATCTGGCTGAGCTTTCAGCCTTTTACCGATGACGGCCACACCCCGCCCATGCCGCCAGCCAGCATGCTCAGGCTGCAGCAGGTGTTCTCTGGCACCGAGCAGACCCTGGCATTGGCCAAAAAGTACAAGGTCAAGATAGCCTTTGGAACCGATATCCTGTTCTCGGCGTCAGGGGCTGCCCGGCAGGGCTCAGAGCTGATCAAGATGCGCAAGTGGTACAGCGCCCCTGAAGTGCTGCTGATGGCCACCGGCAACAATGCCGAACTGCTGAAGTTGTCGGGCCCGCGCGACCCCTATCCCGGCAAGCTGGGTGTGGTGGAAGAGGGCGCGCTGGCCGACCTGCTGCTGGTCGACGGCAATCCGCTGGAGAATCTCCAGCTGGTCGAGGACCCGGCCCGAAACTTCGTGGTCATCATGAAGGACGGGGCTGTCTACAAGAACCTGCTGGCAAACTAGCCAGCGGCCCGGTCTGGCGGTTTGTATGAATCAAATCGGCCTCTGGCCCAATCATCACGGGCGCGGGCAGCTATTGTTTAAATAGCAACAACAGCCGCTGCGCATGGCGCTGTCCTGGCCATCAAGCCAGCGTGTAGGCGGTCTTCACCGTCGTGAAAAACTCCTGGGCGTACTTGCCCTGCTCGCGCGGTCCGTAGCTGGAGCCCTTGCGGCCGCCAAAGGGGACATGGTAGTCAACCCCCGCCGTGGGCAGGTTCACCATCACCATGCCGGCCTGGCTGTGCCGCTTGAAGTGGGTGGCGTACTTCAGGCTGGTGGTGGCAATGCCGGCCGACAGGCCAAACGGCGTGTCGTTGGCGGTTTTTAGCGCCTCTTCATAGTCTTTCACGCGAATCACGCTGGCGACCGGGCCAAAGATTTCTTCGCGGTTGATGCGCATGCCCGCCGTGCTTTCGCTGAACAGCGCAGGCGCCATGAAGAAGCCCTGGGCACCGCTGCCGGTGTGGCAGGCAATGCGTTCACCGCCCAGCGCCAGCGTGGCGCCTTCGGCCTTGCCGATGGCTACATAGCTCAAGTCTTGTTCCAGCTGGGCTTGCGACGACACCGGGCCAATGTCAGTGCCTGCGGCCAGTGCGTCGCCAACCTTGATGCGGCCCATGCGCTCCTGCAGGGCTTTGACAAACGCCGGGTAGATTTTGTCGGTCACGATCAGCCGGCTTGAGGCCGTGCAGCGCTGGCCGGTGGCGTAAAAGCAGCTTTGCGCGCTGAGTTCCACCGCTTGCGCAAGGTCGGCGTCATCCAGAACGATTTGCGGGTTCTTGCCACCCATTTCCAGTTGTACTTTTTTGAGGCTTTTGGCGCAACTCTCGGCAATGCGGCTGCCCACGCCGACCGAGCCGGTAAAGCTGATGGCGTTGATGCCCGGGTGGTTGACCAGTGCATCGCCAATGACACGGCCCGGCCCCATCACCAGATTGAAGACACCCGCCGGAATGCCCGAGCGCGAGATGATCTCGGCCAGCGCCCAGGCGCTGCCCGGCACCAGATCGGCCGGTTTGAGCACCACGCAGTTGCCAAAGGCCAGCGCCGGCGCGATTTTCCAGGCCGGAATCGCAATCGGGAAGTTCCAGGGCGTGATCAGGCCCACCACGCCTACTGGTTCGCGGGTAATCTCCACGCCAATACCGGGGCGCACCGAGGGCAGGGTTTCACCGCCCAGGCGCAGACATTCACCGGCAAAGAACTTGAAGATGTGGCCGGCGCGGGTGACTTCGCCAATGCCTTCGGGCCGGGTCTTGCCTTCCTCGCGCGAGAGCAGGGTGCCCAGTTCGTCACGCCGCGCCAGAATTTCGCTGCCAATCTTGTCCAGCGCATCCGAGCGCGCCTGGATGCCCGAGACCGACCACGCCGGGAAAGCGGCCTGCGCGGCGTCTACCGCGGCGGCCAGTGCTGCGGCATCGCCCTGCGCATACTGGCCAATCACATCGCTCAGATCGGACGGGTTGAGGTTGGGGGCATAGCTGCCGGCCGCCACCCATTGGCCGTTGATGAGGTTGTCGCGCTGTTGTGTCATGGGGGTACCCGTGTGCTTTTATTGTCCCCAGCGCAAGACCAGAGGGTCCAGGCGCCGGGCGGTTTCAATCAGGCCTTCACGCACGGCAGGGTGCATGTCGGGGAAGGGGTGGCGCGCCGCTTCGCAGGCGATCACGCCACCGGCTTTCATCAGGGCCTTGGCGGTCAAAATGCCGCCCTGGCGGTTTTCATAATTGATCAGGGGCAGCCAGCGGGTGTACTCCGCGACCGCTTCTTCACGGCGGCCTGCGGCATAGGCATCCACAATGCGGCGAATGCCGTCAGGGTAGGCCCCACCCGTCATGGCGCCGGTGGCGCCCGCGTCCAGATCGGGCAGCAGGGTGATGGCTTCTTCGCCGTCCCACGGGCCTTCGATGGCGTCGCCGCCCAGGCGGATCAGCTCGCGCAGCTTGGACGCCGCGCCGGCGGTTTCAATCTTGAAATAGCACACCTGCGGGATCTCTTTGGCCATGCGCGCCAGCAAGGCCGCAGGCAGGGTGGTGCCGCTCATGGGCGCATCCTGGATCATGATCGGGATGGTGAGGGCGTTGGACAGCGCTGCGTAGAACTCGTAAATCTTGTCTTCGCTGGCGCGCAGGGTGGCGCCGTGGTAGGGCGGCATCACCATCACCATGGCCGCACCCAGGTCTTGCGCGCGGCGGCTGCGTTCGGCGCAGACCCGCGTGCCGAAATGCGTGGTGGTCACAATCACCGGCACCCGGCCCGCCACATGTTTCAGGATGGTGTGTGTGAGCGTTTCGCGCTCGTCGTCAGACAGCAAAAACTGCTCGGAAAAATTCGCCAGAATGCACAGGCCGTTGGAGCCCGCGTCAATCATGAAATCAACGCAGCGCTTCTGGCTGGGCAGGTCGAGTTCACCTGATTCGGTAAAGGTGGTGGGCACCACCGGAAACACGCCCTTGTACCTTGCCGCCATGGTGCTCATTCAATGATGTTGAAGTCGTTGAGGAACTCGGTTTTGAGCGTCAAACCCAGGCCGGGCGTGTTGTCGTCAAGCTGCAGAAAACCGTTTTCTGCCACCGGTTCGCCGTCAAAAATGTAATAAAACAGCTCGTTGCCGACTTCCACGTCAAACATCGGGAAGTACTCGCTCATCGGCGAAGCGAGGGTGCTCATGGTCAGGTGGTAGTTGTGCATCTGGCCGGCGTGCGGGATCACCGGCACGCTGTAGGCCTCGCACAGCGCATTGATCTTGTGCGCCATGGTGATGCCGCCCACGCGGTTGGTGTCGTACTGCACCACCGACACCGCTTTGCGGTCCAGCAACTGCTTGATGCCGTACAGCGAAAACTCGTGCTCACCGCCCGAGATCGGCACAATGCCCATCGCATTGAGCTCGGCATAGCCGTCAATGTCGTCGGCAATCACCGGCTCTTCGAGCCAGCGCGGCTGAAACTTTTCCAGCTTGGGCAGCATGCGCTTGGCGTATTCCAGGTTCCAGCCCATGTAGCACTCCAGCATCAGGTCGGTGTCGTAGCCAATCACTTCGCGCAGGGCTTCCACCGCCTTCAGGTTTTCTGCCACCCCCTTGGTGCCATGCGCCGGGCCGTAGCCAAAGCGCGACTTGAACATGGTGAAGCCCTGGTCCAGATAGGTTTGCGCCTCGTCCTGCATGGCCTGGATGTCGGTGCGGTAGAGCTTGGAGTAATAGCAGGGGATTTTCTCCTTGGTGCGGCCGCCCAACAGCTTGAAGACGGGTTTGTTCACCGACTTGCCCAGGATGTCCCAGATCGCAATGTCGATGGCCGAAATGGCCGCCATGCCCACGCCCTTGCGTCCCCAGGCGTGGGTCGCCCGGTACATGCGCTGGTTCAGGTATTCGTAGTCCCAGGGGTCCTGGCCCAGCACCAGTGGCGTGAGGTATTCGTCAATGATCTGCTTGGCAATCTTGGGGGCCAGGGCGACATTGCCCAGCCCGATGATGCCGTCGTCAGTTTCAATTTCCACCACCGTCCACGAGTGGAAGCGGAAGGTGCTCATGGACTCGGTTTTGGAATACACCAGGTCCATGGCGTTTGAACAAAAATTACCCTGGGGTGGGACGGTCTTGCCCTTCCACTCGAACACGCGGGCGCGAACTGATTTGATTTTCATGATGGTGTGAGAAATTAGGAGTTGGAAGTCTGCAAACGCGCCGCACCCATGCGGCACGCAATGTGAAACGCATTGAGCGTGGCGTTGACATCGGCCAGGCCCTTGCCCGCGATGTCGTAGGCCGTGCCGTGAGCCGGGGTGGTGATGGGAATCGGCAGGCCGCCCTGCACCGTCACACCCTTGCTAAAGCCCATGAGCTTGATGGCGATCTGCCCCTGGTCGTGGTACATGGTGACGATGGCCTGGTACTGGCCGTCACGCGCTTTCAGAAAAATCGTGTCGGCGGGGAAGGGCCCATCAACCGGGAAGCCGGTGGCGCGCAGTTCGGCCACCGCCGGTTCGATGATGTCGATTTCTTCGCGTCCGCAGACGCCGCCGTCACCGCCATGCGGGTTAAAGGCAGCCACCGCCACTTTCGGGCTGGCCGTGCCGCTGGCCTGCAGTGACTGGTAAATCAGCCGGGTCGCCTGCACGATGCGGTCTTTGCTGAGCATGGCAGCCGCGTCTTTCAGCGGGATGTGTGAGGACACACGCGATGTCCACAAATCCCCGAGCGTGTTGAACTCGCAAAAATAACCGGTGACACCCAGGTAGTGGGCAAAGTGGTGCAACTCGTCTTCATGCTGCATGCCGCCTGTTTTCATGGCCTGCTTGTTCAGCGGTGCAAAGCAGATGGCATCGACCTCGCCGCGCTGGGTGCCGTCCATGCACAAGTCCAGCACTTTCAGCACCGCCCTGCCGCAATCTGGCTGTGCCAGGCCACGGGTGACCTGATCCGCTGCAAGGGTGTTGGTGGCCAGAAAGGCGGGCAGGCTCTGGTCGGGGCGCTTGCGCACTTCGGCCAGGCTGCTGACGGTTTGGGTCGCAACGGCCAGACCGGCGATGTTCTGGCCGTCTTGCCACAACCAGGCATCGCCCACCAGCACCACATTGACGTCCGCCGTGATGCCGGGCTGGCTCAGCAGCCGGGCGATCAGCTCGGGGCCAATACCGGCAGCATCGCCCAGGGTGAGGGCGACCACAGGGGTGTTGGGTGTGCGCATGGTTCAGTCCAGTTTGATGTTTTTCTTGGCAATCAGCTCGCTGTAGCGCTTGTTTTCAGCCAGGTGAAAGGCGGCAAACTGGGCTTGCGTCATGGGGGTCAGGTCAGCGCCTATGGCGCCCAGGCGGGTTTGGGTTTCTGGCATGGCCAGGGCCTTGCTGACTTCGGCGTAAACGCGTTCCTGCACCGCCTTGGGCGTGGCAGACGGCATGTAAATGCCGTACCAGGCGCTCATTTCAACGCCCTTCAAGCCGGCTTCTTCCATGGTCGGCACATTGGGCAGCTGCGGGTTGCGTTTGGCGCTGGCCACGGCCAGGGCCTTGATGCGGCCATTTTTGACCTGGCCGATGACCGAGGGCATGGTGTCAAAACTCATTTGCACCTGGCCGCCCACCAGGTCAATCAGCGCCGGGCCGCTGCCCCGGTAAGGAATGTGGGTGATGAACACGCCGGCCTGGTCCTTGAACAGCTCGGCCGCAATGTGCTGGGTGCTGCCCGAGCCGCTGGTGGCGTAGTTGAGCTGGCCGGGCTTGGATTTGGCCAGAGCGATCAGCGACTTCACCGAATCGACCGGCAGGTCGTTGTTGACCACCAGCACGTTGGGCACGGCGCCGACAAACACCACCGGCACCAGGTCCTTGTTGTTGTCGTAGCCGAGCTTGAGCAAATGCGGTGCAATCGCGTGCGCAGTCGATACGCCCATCAACAGCGTGTGGCCGTCGTTGGACTTGGCGGTCAGGTCGGCGGCCAGGGTGTTGGACGCACCGGGGCGGTTTTCAACCACCACCGGCTGCTTGAGCAGCGGGCCCAGCCGGTCGGCCACGGCGCGG
>JANNXF010000092.1:0-7522 GCA_031409395.1 Polaromonas sp. | reverse complement strand
CACTCGATCCATCCGTGCGCGCCGGCATGGCGCAATCGCAGGCGGCGGTGCAGCATATCGTCGACAACGACGAGGTTGTCTACGGCATCAACACCGGTTTCGGCAAATTGGCCAGCACCCGCATCCCGGGCCACCAGCTGGCCGAGCTGCAGCGCAACCTGGTCTTGTCGCACAGCGTGGGCACAGGCGAACCGCTGGCCGCCCCCGTGGTGCGGCTGGTGCTGGCCACCAAGGCCGTGAGCCTGGCGCGCGGCCACTCGGGCGTGCGGCCAGCACTGGTCGATGCGCTGCTGGCCTTGTTCAATGCGGGCCTGATGCCCTGCATTCCGGCCAAGGGCTCGGTCGGCGCTTCCGGGGATCTGGCGCCGCTGGCGCACATGGCCTGCGTACTGATCGGCGAAGGACAAGCCACCACGGCCGAGGGCGAGGTGGTGACCGGTGCCGAGGCGATGCGTCGCATCGGGCTGACGCCCTTCATTCTCGGCCCCAAGGAAGGGCTGGCACTGCTCAATGGCACCCAGGTTTCGACTGCGCTGGCACTGGTGGGCCTGTTTGGGACCGAAGACGTGTTTGCCGCCGCGCTGATGTCGGGTGCGCTGTCGCTGGAAGCGATTCAGGGCTCCATCAAGCCCTTCGATGCCCGCATCCATAGCGCACGCGGCCAGCCAGGCCAGATCGCCGTGGCGGCGGCCGTGCGTGCCCTGCTGGAAGGCAGCGAGATCGTGCCCTCGCACGCCGACTGTGGCCGGGTGCAAGACCCCTACTCCGTGCGCTGCGTGCCGCAAGTGATGGGCGCCTGCCTGGACAACCTGACCCATGCGGCAACCGTCTTGCGCATCGAGGCCAATGCCGCCTCGGACAACCCGCTGGTCTTCACCGACACCGGCGAAGTGATTTCCGGCGGCAACTTCCATGCCGAACCGGTGGCCTTCGCGGCCGACATCATCGCCCTGGCGGTGAGTGAAATCGGCGCGATTTCCGAACGCCGTATCGCCCTGTTGCTGGACACCGGCTTGTCTGGCCTGCCGCCCTTCCTGGTGCGTGACGGCGGCCTGAACTCAGGCTTCATGATCGCGCAGGTCACGGCGGCGGCGCTGGCTTCCGAAAACAAATCACTGGCCCACCCCGCCAGCGTTGACAGCCTGCCCACCTCGGCCAACCAGGAAGACCATGTGTCCATGGCCACCTTCGCGGCGCGTCGTCTGGGCGAGATGGTGAACAACACCGCCGTCGTCGTTGGCATCGAGGCGATGGCCGCTGCCCAGGGCATGGAGCTGAAAAGAAAGCTCAAGAGTTCCCCCCTGGTCGAGGCCGAGTTCGCGGTGATCCGCCAACAGGTCGCTTTTCTGGAGCGCGACCGCTACCTGGCGCCCGACATCGAGGCCATGCGCCGCTGGGCCCTGCGCGCGGCCATGCCCGCCGCCCTGCTGAGCCTCTTGCCCAGCCATTCCTGAACCACTCAATTTGAATCTCACAGGAGACTTTGCCATGAACGCCCCCGACCACTTCACCACCGCCGCTGCCGACCCCCGCTTCGATGCCAGCCGCGAGATCCGCGCCCCGCGTGGCAGCACGCTGAACTGCAAGAACTGGATTGCCGAGGCGGCCTACCGCATGCTGCAAAACAACCTCGACCCCGAGGTGGCCGAAGACCCAAAAAACCTGGTGGTCTACGGCGGCATTGGCCGCGCCGCCCGCAACTGGGCCTGCTTTGACCAGATCCTGGCCTCGCTCAAGGACTTGAACGACGACGAAACCCTGCTCATCCAGTCCGGCAAGCCGGTAGGCGTTTTCAAGACCCACGCCAATGCACCGCGCGTGCTGATCGCCAACTCCAATCTGGTGCCCAAGTGGGCCAACTGGGAGCACTTCCATGAACTCGACCGCAAGGGCCTGTTCATGTATGGCCAGATGACGGCGGGCAGCTGGATCTACATCGGCAGCCAGGGCATCGTCCAGGGCACGTTTGAAACCTTTGTCGAAGCCGGTCGCCAGCACTACAACAACAGCCTCGCGGGCAAATGGATCTTGACCGCCGGCCTGGGCGGCATGGGCGGCGCGCAACCGCTGGCCGCCACGCTGGCCGGCGCCGTGTCGCTGAACATCGAATGCCAGCAAAGCAGCATCGACTTTCGCCTGCGCACCCGCTACGTCGACAAGCAGGCACGCGACATTGACCATGCGTTCGAACTCATCGAACAACACTGCGCCGCCAAGGAAGCCGTGTCCATCGCCCTGCTGGGCAACGCCGCCGAGGTGCTGCCCGAGCTGGTGCGCCGCGCAAAAGCAGGCAGCATACGCCCCGACCTGGTCACCGACCAGACCTCGGCCCACGACCTGATCAATGGCTACCTGCCCACGGGCTGGGACGTGGCCGACTGGAAGGCGGCGCAAAAAGACCCGGCCCAGCACGCCGCACTGACCGCCGCCGCCGCCCAAAGCTGCGCCGTGCATGTGCAGGCCATGCTGGACTTCCAGGCCATGGGCATTCCCACGGTGGACTACGGCAACAACATCCGCCAGGTGGCGTTTGACGCGGGCGTCAAAAACGCTTTCGACTTCCCTGGTTTCGTGCCGGCCTACATCCGCCCGCTGTTTTGCGAGGGCAAGGGTCCGTTCCGCTGGGTCGCGCTGTCGGGTGACCCGGAAGACATCTACAAGACGGACGCCAAGATCAAGGAACTCTTCCCCGACAACAAACACACGCACCGCTGGCTCGACATGGCGCGCGAACGCATTGCCTTCCAGGGCCTGCCGGCCCGCATCTGCTGGCTGGGCCTGGGCGAACGCCACATTGCCGGCCTGGCTTTCAACGAGATGGTGAAAAACGGCGAACTCAAGGCCCCCATCGTGATTGGCCGCGACCACCTCGATACGGGCTCCGTCGCCAGCCCGAACCGCGAAACCGAAGCCATGAAGGACGGCACCGACGCCGTGTCCGACTGGCCGCTGCTCAATGCCCTGCTCAACACCGCGGGCGGTGCCAGCTGGGTCAGCCTGCACCATGGTGGCGGCGTCGGCATGGGCTACTCGCAGCACTCGGGCATGGTGATCGTGGCAGACGGTACCGACGCCGCCGCCGAGCGCCTGGCGCGGGTGCTGGTCAACGATTGCGGCTCGGGCGTCATGCGCCACGCCGATGCGGGTTACGAGATCGCCGTGGCCACGGCGAAAAAGCAGGGCCTGAAGCTGCCGATGGTGAAATAAGCGTCTACAGCCGTCAAGGAGACCCCTGATGAAATCCGCCCTCCTGGACGCCTTGCCAGCCCGGTTCATGGTGCGCGTCACCGGGCCGCATGTGGCTGGCTTTGCTGGTCTGGGCGACACGCTGACGGCGGGCGCGCCCATGGACCCTGCACTGTTTCCCCTGATGGCCCCCTGAGCCAAGGCAAGATTCCATGAGCCTGCAACGATTTCGAACCGACCAGCTTGCCGCCACGCCCTGGAAAAACGGCGGCGGCAGTACCCGCGAGATCGCCTGCTGGCCGCCAGGCGCCACGCTTGGCGACTTCGGCTGGCGCGTCAGCATTGCCAGCATCGCAGCGGCTGGTCCCTTCTCGGTCTTCGCGGGCGTTGACCGCAGCATCATGCTGCTGGACGGCGACGGCGTACGGCTGCAATCGGCCGACGGTGGTATCGACCATCGGCTCGACACGCCTTGCCAGCCCTTCGCCTTCAGCGGCGATACGGCCATCGACTGCACGCTGCTGGGCGGCGCGTCCAGCGACTTCAATGTCATGACGCGGCGCGGACAGTGGCGGGCCGAACTGCGGGTGCTCGATCAAGCCGCTTCAATAGCCCCCACCTCGCACGGCGTGTTGCTGGCCTTACGCGGACGCTGGCGCCTGGGCGATGAAGCCAGCCCCTGCCTTGAAGGGGAAGGCCTGTACTGGACCGATGCGCTGCAGGCCTGGCAGGTCGAAGCCCAGACACCTGGCGCCAGACTGCTGGCGGTTTCCTTCATGCAGCCCTGAACTTATAAGAAAACTGCCAATAGCCCAATCATCACGGGCGCAAGCAGCTATTTATTTAATAGCAACTCTCTCACCTGAAAGCCTCACGCCATGATGTCTTCCCGCGCTGCCCCCGCTTCTGCCGATGGCCTCTGGACCGGCTTGCGCCTGGCGCCTGGCGCAGCGCCATCGGTCATGCCCACGCCCGGTGCCAACGCCGTCATCGTGGTGCAACAAGGCTGCATCGCATGGCTGGGCGACGCCGCCCAACTGCCCGCCGCCTACGCCAGCCTGCCGCGCCACGACGGCGGCGGCGCGCTGGTCACGCCAGGCCTCATCGACTGCCACACGCACCTGGTCTATGGCGGCCAGCGCGCCAACGAATTCGCCATGCGGCTGGCCGGTGCCAGCTATGAAGAAGTGGCCAGGGCGGGCGGTGGCATTGTTGCCAGCGTGCGCGCCACGCGTGAGGCCAGCGAAGACGAACTCTTCGCCAGCGCCACCGCGCGGCTTGAGGTGCTGCTGGCCGAGGGCGTTTGCGCGATTGAAATCAAGTCGGGTTACGGCCTGAGCCTGGCGCACGAGCGCAAGCAGCTGCGCGTGGCCCGCCGTCTGGGCCAGGCCCATGGCGTGACGGTGCGCACCACCTTTCTCGGCGCCCACGCGCTGCCGCCCGAGTACGCCGGCCGCCCCAATGGAAGCAGCGACTACACCGATCTGGTTTGCCAGGAAATGATGCCCGCGCTGGCCGCCGAAGGCCTGATCGACGCCGTTGACGTGTTCTGCGAACGCATCGCTTTTTCACTGGAAGAAACCGAGCGTGTCTTCAAGGCGGCGCAGGCGCTGGGGCTACCGGTCAAGCTGCATGCAGAGCAGCTCTCCAGCATGGGCGGCTCAGAGCTGGCAGCACGCTACGGCGCGCTGTCGTGCGACCACATCGAGCATTTGTCGCAGGCCGGCATTGACGCCATGCGCACCGCCGGCACGGTGGCCGTGCTGCTGCCCGGCGCTTATTACACCCTGCGCGACACGCAGCTGCCGCCGATAGCCGCCCTGCGCGCAGCCGGTGTTCCCATGGCGGTGTCCACCGACCACAACCCCGGCACCTCGCCCTGCCTCAGCCTGCTGCTGATGGTCAACATGGCCTGCACGCTGTTCCGCCTGACGGTGCCGGAAGCGCTGGCGGGGGTGACCAGCCATGCGGCGCGAGCGCTGGGCTTGCAGGATTCGCACGGGGTGATTGCGGTCGGCTTGCCGGCCAATTTTGTGCTCTGGAATGTGCAGGAGGCGGCTGAGCTGGCTTACTGGTTCGGGGCTCGGCCAGTGCGGACTGTTGTTCGGCAGGGATGGATTCGGTGATGTTCGAGGTTCGCGAGCCCTCGCTAGCCCAACCAGGCAAAGCCCACAAAGTATCAGATTAAAAAGAACCATGACAAAAAGCCTCTTCGCCACCCACGCCCTGCTGCCCACCGGCTGGGCCCAAAACGTCCTGCTCAGCTGGAACGAAAACGGCCAGCTCACGCAAGTCCAGCCCGACACAGCAACGCCGCCCAAAGAAGCCGCAACAGCCACAGGCCCCCTCATCCCCGGCACCCCCAACCTGCACTCGCACGCCTTCCAGCGTGCCCTTGCCGGCCTGACCGAGTACCGGGGTGGGGCGCAAGACAGCTTCTGGAGCTGGCGCACGCTGATGTACCGCTTTGCTGCCAAACTGGGCCCCGGGCAGCTCGAAGCCATCGCCTTCGGTCTGTATGTCGAAATGCTGGAAGCGGGCTACACAGCCGTCTGCGAGTTTCACTACATCCATCACGACACCGACGGCCAACCCTATGCCGACGACGCCACGCTGGCATTGGCCCTGCTGCGCGCCGCCCAGCGCGCCGGCATCGGCCTGACGCTGCTGCCCGTGCTTTACCAGACCAGCGGCTTTGGCGGCTTGGACCCCCACGAAGGCCAGCGCCGCTTCATTCGCTCCACCGATTCCATGCTGCGGCTGCTGGAACGTCTCAAACCGCCGTGCGACGCGCAGGCGGCCCGCCTGGGCCTGGCGCCCCATTCGCTGCGTGCCGTGCCACCCGAGGCGCTGCGCGAGGCGCTGGCGGGCCTGGATGCGCTGGACGCCACGGCCCCCGTGCACATCCACATCGCCGAGCAGACGCAAGAGGTCGACGCCTGCATCGCCTGGAGCGGCCAGCGCCCGGTGGCCTGGCTGCTGGACCACGCCGACGTCAACCGGCGCTGGTGCCTGGTGCATGCCACCCACATGGATGCCGACGAATACACCCAGGCGACCGCCAGCGGGGCTGTGGCCGGCCTGTGCCCCAGCACCGAAGCCAATCTGGGCGACGGCATCTTCGACCTGCCGGCCTGGCAGGCGGCGGGCGGGGCCTGGGGCCTGGGCTCGGACAGCCATGTCTGCGTCAACGCGGCCGAGGAGCTGCTGCTGCTCGAGTACAGCCAGCGCCTGGCCACACGCCAGCGCAATGTGGCCGCCACGAAAGCGCAGCCGCATGTCGCCAGCGCCATGACCCTGGCCGCAGTGCAGGGCGGGGCACAGGCCGCAGGTCGCGCAATTGGCGGGCTCGCGGTCGGCCAGCAAGCCGACTTCGTGCTGCTTGACGGACAACATCCGGCGCTGCAAGGGCTGAGCGCACACGACATGCTGTCAGCCCACGTCTTCGCCAGCCACCGCAGCAGCGCGATTGACGCGGTCTGGGTCGGCGGCCAGCCACGCGTCAGCGGCGGCCGCCATCTTCTGCACGACAACGCCACGGCCGGTTTTGTGGCCGCGCGCACCCAACTTCTCACCGCCTGAGCACACCCATGACCGCACCCACATTCAACACCACTGAGCCCGCCTTTCGCTTTCGCCCGGGCACGCAGCCGCTGCTGATCTCCATGCCGCATGTCGGCACGCATGTGCCGACCGCGCTGGCAGCCCGGCTCACGCCCGAGGCGCGGCAGGTGAGCGACACCGACTGGCACCTGGAACGCCTGTACGACTTTGCCGATGCGCTGGGCGCCTCGGTGCTGGTAGCGACGCATTCGCGCTATGTGGTGGATCTGAACCGCCCGCCCGACAACGCCAACCTCTACCCCGGCCAGGACACCACAGGCCTGTGTCCTGTCGACAGCTTCGACGCCACGCCGCTTTACCTGCCAGGCGCAGCACCGGACGAAGCCGAAATCATCGCCCGCCGCGATGCCCTCTGGCAGCCCTACCACCAGCAGCTGCAGGCCGAGCTGGAGCGGCTGAAAGCAGTGCACGGCACGGTCGTGCTGTGGGACGCGCACTCCATCCGCTCGGTGCTGCCGCGCTTCTTCGAGGGCAAGCTGCCCGACCTCAACCTGGGCACCGCCAATGGCACCAGTTGCGATGCGGCGCTGGCGCAGACGCTACTGGGCATCGGCCAGGCAGCCACGGGCTACGAGGCGGTGCTCAATGGCCGCTTCAAGGGCGGCCACATCACGCGCCAGTACGGCCAACCGGCGCAAGGCGTGCATGCGGTGCAACTGGAAATGACGCAATGCAGCTACATGCAGGAAACCCTGCCCTTTGACTACCTGCC
>JANNXF010000091.1:0-21298 GCA_031409395.1 Polaromonas sp. | reverse complement strand
GTCGCCCTTGTCTTCGCGGAAGATGATTTCCACCGCGCCCTTGGCGCCCATCACCGCAATCTCGGCATTCGGCCAGGCGAAGTTGACGTCACCGCGCAGGTGTTTGGAGGCCATCACGTCGTAAGCGCCGCCGTAGGCCTTACGGGTAATCACCGTGATCTTGGGCACGGTGCACTCGGCGTAGGCGTAGAGCAGCTTGGCACCGTGCTTGATGATGCCGCCGTACTCCTGGCTGGTGCCGGGCATGAAGCCGGGCACATCGACAAAGGTGACCACCGGGATGTTGAAGCAGTCGCAAAAGCGCACAAAACGTGCGGCCTTGATGGAGCTTTTGATATCAAGGCAGCCGGCCAGCACCAGCGGCTGGTTGGCAACAATACCCACCGTCTGGCCTTCCATGCGGGCAAAGCCGATGATGATGTTTTTGGCGTACTCGGGCTGAATCTCGAAAAAGTCGCCGTCGTCCACCGTTTTGACGATCAGCTCTTTCATGTCGTAGGGCTTGTTCGGGTTCTCGGGCACCAGGGTGTCCAGGCTCAGGTCCATGCGCGTGGCCGGGTCGTCGCTGGGGCGCACGGGCGCTTTTTCGCGGTTGTTGAGCGGCAGATAGTTGTAGAGCCTGCGCAGCATGAGCAGCGCTTCGACATCGTTTTCAAACGCCAGGTCAGCGACGCCGCTTTTGGTGGTGTGCGTGATGGCGCCGCCCAGTTCCTCGGCACTCACCTCTTCGTGGGTCACGGTCTTGACGACTTCGGGGCCGGTCACAAACATGTAGGAAGAGTCCTTGACCATGAAGATGAAGTCGGTCATGGCCGGGCTGTACACCGCGCCGCCTGCGCTGGGACCCATGATCATGCTGATTTGCGGAATCACACCGCTGGCCATCACATTGCGCTGAAACACGTCGGCATAGCCGCCCAGTGAGGCCACGCCTTCCTGAATGCGCGCGCCACCCGAATCGTTCAGGCCAATCACCGGCGCACCGACCTTCATGGCCTGGTCCATGACCTTGCAGATTTTTTCGGCATGGGCTTCCGACAGCGCACCGCCAAACACGGTGAAGTCCTGGCTGAAAACAAACACCAGGCGGCCGTTGATCATGCCGTAGCCGGTGACCACGCCATCACCCGGAATCTTTTGCGTCTCCATGCCGAAGTCGGTGCAGCGGTGTTCGACAAACATGTCCCACTCTTCAAAGGTGCCCTCGTCGAGCAACAGCTCCAGCCGCTCACGCGCCGTCAGCTTGCCTTTGCCGTGCTGCGCGTCTATGCGTTTCTGGCCACCGCCCAGGCGCGCTGCCGCACGCTTTTTTTCGAGTTGTTCGAGGATGTCTTGCATGGTTTGCTTTCTTTACCCTGTGTAGATACTACGTGTAGATGCTATTTATTTAATAGCTGCTTGCGCCCGCATTGATTGGGCTGCAAGCAGATTTCGTGCTGCAGTAGAGGCGGGAATCTGGCCGCTTTCAACCTGTGCCGCAAGTAGCGGCAGCAAGGCGCTAACCGCCGGGTCGTGCCGGAACGCCTGCTTCAGCCCCGCGTCAATACGCTCCCACATCCAGGACAGTGACTGATGCTGGCGGCGCGCGGCCAGCCTGCCGTTGGCCGTCTGCAGGTTTTTGAACTGCGTCACCGCCGCCCAGAAAGCGTCGACGCCAATGCCCTTCAGCGCACTGAGCTGAACCACTTGCGGGTGCCACTGCTTGTCGTAGTTGGCAGTCTGGGCCTCACCTTTGTTGTTAGCCATGGCGTTGTTCACCAACCCAAACAGGCGCATGGCGGACGTAATTTGCGCCTCGGCCCGCATCGCTGCATCGGCGTCAATGTCAGCCTTGTTGATGATCACCAGGTCGGCCAGCTCCATCACGCCTTTCTTGATGGCCTGCAAATCGTCACCCGCGTTGGGCAGCTGCATCAGCACAAACATGTCGGTCATGTTGGCCACAGCGGTCTCGGACTGGCCCACGCCCACGGTTTCGACCATCACCACGTCGTAGCCCGCCGCCTCGCACACCAGCATGGCTTCACGCGTTTTTTCAGCGACGCCGCCCAGGGTGCCGCTGCTGGGGCTGGGGCGGATGTAGGCGCGCTCGTGTACCGACAGCCTTTCCATGCGCGTCTTGTCGCCAAGGATGGAGCCGCCCGAGACGGTGGAAGACGGGTCAATCGTCAGCACGGCAACCCGGTGGCCCTGCGCGATGAGGTACAGGCCCAGCACCTCGATGAAAGTGGATTTGCCCACGCCGGGTACGCCACTGATACCCAGGCGAAACGCCTTGCCGGTGTGCGGCAGCAAGGCCGTGAGCAAGGCATCGCCCTGCGCGCGGTGGTCGGCCCGCGTGGATTCGAGCAGGGTGATGGCTTTGGCGATGGCGCGGCGTTGCGGCAGTGCTTGCGCGCAGACGATAGCGTCAACCATGGCGACGGTGGTTTGCATGGTGTTCAGAGAATCTCAAACGCTCGCCCATCCGCCAGGCGGTAGCGGGAAAAATCGCGCACATCCAGGGTCATGATGGCGGTCACGCCTGTTTGCTCGGCCAGCCATACCAGGGAAGCATCCGCAAGGTCCATCTCGGATCTTGGGTTCTGGGTATAGCGATGCATCAGGTCGGCGAAATCACCAAGCTCTTCCTGTGCAAAGGGATACACCGAAATCGCGCCCGCCCCCAGCCAGCGCAGCAAGGTGTAGCGCTGCGGGGGTGCCACCATATAGCTGGCCTCTGTCACGCAGGGCCAGGTGGTGGAAAGCGACCAGCGCTGTTGCGCCGCCTGACTGAGCAGCGTCTGGTAGTGCACCGCCTTCGGCTGGGCACTGCCAAAGGCAGCCACCATGGCGCTGGCATCAATCAGCGCTGCCGCCATGCTTTGCCTTCAACCTTTCCAGCAACTGCTCCCGAGACGCGTCGGTGTCATAAGCTTGCTCCCAGCCCTGGTAGGCCCGGGCCACCGCCTGATATTCAGGTCGAGATTCTTCGGCCTTCAGGGCGGTCATCAGTTCATAAGGATTTTTGCGCCCAAGCGCACGCTCAACCGCATCAATGACAAATTGCGACTTGGTGAGCCCCTGGCGCTTGGCGGCCAGTTCCAGCTCTTTTTCAAGCAAGGGGTCCATGCGAACAGAAATAGTCATGGAAATCTCCAGTTTGTATTACAAAAATACTGTAACACAATCAGCTGTTCAGCCCTTTGAACCGGCCAGGGATTTCCGAATCTGTTCCAGCACATCCTTGGCACTGGCCGGAATCGGCGTACCCGGGCCATAAATGCCCTTGACGCCGGCCTCGTACAGCATCTCGTAGTCCTGCCGGGGAATCACGCCACCGACAAACACGATGATGTCGTCGGCGCCCTGCTTCTTCAGCTCTTCAATGATGGCCGGAACCAGGGTTTTGTGACCGGCCGCCAGCGTTGAGACACCCACCGCATGCACATCGTTTTCAATCGCCTGGCGGGCGCATTCCTCGGGCGTCTGGAACAGCGGGCCCATGTCCACGTCAAAGCCAAGGTCGGCAAAGGCTGTGGCCACCACCTTGGCGCCGCGGTCATGGCCGTCCTGGCCTAGCTTGGAAATCATCACGCGTGGGCGGCGACCTTCTGCTTCGGCAAAGGCGTTGATTTCAGTCTTGAGGGTTTCCCAGCCTTCAGCCGAGTCGTAAGCGGCTGCATACACACCGCTCACCTTTTGCGTGTCGGCACGGTGGCGCCCGTAAACTTTTTCGAGCGCATCGCTGACTTCGCCCACCGTGGCGCGCAGGCGAACGGCCTTGATCGACAGATCCAGCAAATTGCCAGAATTGTTTTCTGCTGCAAAAGTGATAGCAGCCAGCGCCCGTTCTACTTGGGCTGAATCGCGTTTTTGCTTGATATCCTGCAGGCGCGCAATCTGTCCGTCGCGCACCGCCACATTGTCGATGTCGCGCGACTCAATGGCGTCTTCGGTTTTGAGTTTGTATTTGTTGACCCCAACGATGACGTCTTTGCCGCTGTCAATACGCGCCTGCTTTTCAGCCGCAGCCGCTTCAATCTTGAGCTTGGCCCAGCCGCTGTCCACGGCCTTGGTCATGCCGCCCATGGCCTCGACTTCTTCAATGATGGCCCAGGCCGCGTCGGCCATGTCCTGCGTGAGCTTTTCCATCATGTAGCTGCCGGCCCAGGGGTCGATCACGCTGGTGATATGGGTTTCTTCCTGAATGATGAGCTGGGTGTTGCGGGCGATACGGGCGGAGAACTCGGTTGGCAGGGCAATCGCTTCGTCAAAAGAATTGGTGTGCAGGCTTTGCGTGCCGCCAAATACGGCTGCCATGGCTTCGATGGTGGTGCGCACAATGTTGTTGTAGGGGTCTTGCTCGGTCAGGCTCCAGCCGCTGGTCTGGCAGTGCGTGCGCAGCATCAGCGATTTGGGGTTCTTGGCGTCAAAGCCTTTCATGATGCGGCACCACAGCAATCGGGCTGCGCGCATCTTGGCGACTTCAAGGTAGAAGTTCATGCCGATGGCCCAGAAAAAGCTCAGGCGGCCGGCAAAACCGTCCACGTCCAGCCCCTTGCCCAGTGCGGTTTTGACGTACTCCTTGCCGTCGGCCAGCGTGAAAGCCAGTTCCAGCGCCTGGTTGGCCCCGGCCTCTTGCATGTGGTAGCCGGAAATGCTGATGGAGTTGAACTTGGGCATGTTTTGTGCCGTGTATTCAATGATGTCGCCAATGATGCGGATGCTGGGCGCAGGCGGGTAGATATAGGTGTTGCGAACCATGAACTCCTTGAGGATGTCGTTCTGGATGGTTCCGCTTAACTGGTCTTGCGAGACGCCCTGCTCTTCGGCCGCCACCACATAGCCCGCCAGCACCGGCAGCACCGCCCCGTTCATGGTCATGGACACGCTGACCTTGTCGAGCGGAATCTGGTCGAACAGGATCTTCATGTCCTCGACGCTGTCAATCGCCACGCCCGCCTTGCCGACGTCACCCGTCACCCGTGGGTGGTCGCTGTCATAGCCCCGGTGGGTGGCCAGGTCAAACGCCACGCTCACGCCTTGGCCGCCGGCGGCCAGCGCCTTGCGGTAAAACGCGTTGGACTCTTCAGCGGTTGAAAAGCCGGCGTACTGGCGAATGGTCCAGGGGCGCACCGCGTACATGGTGGCTTGCGGGCCGCGAATAAAGGGCTCAAAACCCGGCAGCGTGTTGGTGTAAGGCAGGTCTTTGACGTCTTCCGCGGTGTACAGCGGCTTGACACTGATGCCGTCCGGCGTGTGCCAGTTCAGCGCATTCACATCGCCAGCCGGCGCTGATTTAGCCGCTGATTTGGCCCAGGCCTCCAGGCTGGCAAGACTGAAATCGGGCTGGGGCGAAGGTTTTTTGGGACTCATGGCAGGCTTTTCAAACAATCCGCAAAGTTTACATCATTTATAATTATTGATGCAAAATTCAGTTTGAAGTAAGATACGAAACTTCATGCAGTCTTGTCTGCCGCTCCCTTGTGTGCCCCTCCTATTTGTACCTTTCGATTAGTCACCCTTTTACCCATGGCCGCAGTTTCACTCACCCCCCGGGCGCTTTACGAAGAAGTCGCCGAGCTTTTGCGTCAGCGTATTTTCAACCGCGAGCTGGTGCCCGGCAGCTGGATTGACGAGCTCAAGCTGGCCGAGGAATACGGCATCAGCCGCACCCCCCTGCGCGAAGCCCTGAAGGTGCTGGCCACCGAGGGCCTGGTCACCATGAAGGTGCGACGCGGTGCCTACGTCACCGAAGTCTCGGAGCGCGACCTGACCGATGTTTACCACCTGCTGGCCCTGCTTGAAAGCGATGCCGCCGGGGTGGTCGCGGCCCAGGCCACCGACGCGCAACTCAAGGAGCTGCAAAGCCTGCACCGTGAACTGGAAAAAGCGGTCAGCAACCGGGAGCGCTTTTTTGAAATCAATGAAGCCTTTCACATGCGCCTGCTGGAAATCGCCAACAACCGCTGGCGCGACCAGATGGTGGCCGACCTGCGCAAGGTCATGAAGCTGAACCGCCACAATTCGCTGCTGAAAAGCGGCCGCATTGAAGAGTCGCTGGCCGAACACGGCGCCATCATGGCGGCACTGGCCACACGCGATTCATCTGCGGCAACGCAACAAATGCAGGCGCATTTCAGGAACGGGCTGGAAGCCGCGGCCTGACCGGCAGACCAGCCGACTCAAGTTGGCAGGCGAGGCGCTCGGGTCACCATAAAGACACCGGGCAAAATCAGCATGGCTCCGGCCAGATGATGCCAACCGGGCGGCTCGCCCAGTACGCTCCACGCAGCCACGGCGGCATAGAGTGGGCCCAGGTACAAGGTCACCGCGACGCGGCTGGCACCCAGAATTTTTTGGGCCCAGCCGTAGATCCAGTAAGCACCCAGCCCTGGCACCAGCGCAGCCACCACCACCAGCAGCAGCGCCTGGCGACTCCATGGCGAAGCGTCCGGCTGCTGCCCTTCCCACAGGGCCAACGGAATCAGCACCGCCACACCGCCCAGGCAGATGGCCGCCAGTCGGGCGGTAGCACTTAGTGGACTGGACCACTTTTTTTGCAACAGGGCATAGCCAGCCCAGGCCACTGCAGCGGCCACAATCCACAGGTCACCTGAAACGAACTGAACGTCTGCCAGGGCTGTCCAGCGGCCCTTGACGATCACATGGAGTACACCCGCCAGCGCCAGCAACACCCCCAGGGCCTGGCGCAGCGCAAAGCGTTCGCCCAGCCACAGCACCGCGCCCAGACCAATCAGCACCGGCGAGGCCGAATAGATCAGCGAGATGTTCATGGCGCCGGTGGAACGGGCGCCCTGGTAAACCCAGGCGCCGCAGATCATCATGCCCAGGATGCCCAGAACCAGGTATTGCCACCAGACCCGCACCAGATGGGCCCGCTCCCGCCACAGCTCTGACCAGGCCAGGCCAACCAGCACCAGCGCCGCCAACGCCCAGCGCCCCAGGGCCAGCAGATAGGGCTCGATCACACCCGGCGCCTTGCGCGCCACAATGTAATTGACCGCCCACAGCATGGGCACCAGCCACAACAGGCCCAGGGCGAGACGGCTTTGGTGGTGCGCTGCGGGCAGGATTTTGGATGCGGCTGTCTCAGGCATCGGCGCCTTCGGCGAGGGGCGCCAGGTGGCGGGACGCCTCGTGCGCTTTTTGCATCACGACAGAGGGCGGGCAGTCGTGCAGACGATGATCGCTCCAGACCTGCCGCCAGCGCCTGGCCCCCGGCAAACCATTGCGCAGGCCCAGCATGTGGCGGGCAATGGCACGCCAGGGCGTGCCGCGTTCTGCGGCTTCTCGAACCATGTAATCCACCATCTGCGCTTCGACCTGTTCGCGGGTCAGTTCATTTGTGAATCTGTCGGCCCCCAGGAAGTCGGCGTCCCAGGAGGCCAGCCACCAGGGATTGTGATAGGCCTCGCGCCCCACCATCACGCCATCAAGGGCACGCAGCTGGCCGGCGACCTGGTCGTTGGTGGTGATGCCGCCATTGATACAAATGGTCAGGTGGGGAAACTCGTGCTTCAGCCGGTGCACCAGGTCGTAACGCAATGGCGGAACTTCGCGGTTTTCTTTGGGCGACAAACCCTTGAGCCAGGCGTTGCGCGCATGAACAATGAACGTGCGGCAGCCCGCTTCACTGACAGCCCCCACAAAATCACGTGCAAATTCGTAGCTTTCGCCTTTGTCGATGCCAATGCGGTGTTTCACCGTGACCGGAACACTCACCACATCCGCCATGGCCTTCACACAGTCTGCCACCAGCTGCGGTTCAGCCATCAGGCAGGCCCCAAAAGCGCCCCGCTGCACCCTTTCGCTCGGGCAGCCGCAGTTCAGGTTGATTTCGTCATAGCCCCACTGTTCGCCCAACCGCGCGCAGTGCGCCAGGTCAGCGGGCTCGCTCCCCCCCAACTGAAGCGCCACCGGATGCTCTTCGGCGTTGAAACGCAAATGCCGTTCCACATCGCCGTGCACCAAAGCCCCGGTGGTGACCATCTCGGTGTACAGCAGGGCGCGCTTCGACAGCAGGCGGTGAAAGTGGCGGCAATGGTGATCGGTCCAGTCCATCATGGGGGCGACCGACAGCCGCCATGGGCTGGGCCCGGCCCCCGGCACAGGTTCGCCGGCAGCTTGGTCAAGAGTGGGAAATAGAACTGACATGGCCTTATTTTCCCAGAAAGCGCCCTGCTGGCTTAGGTTGCCCCATTGAGAGCGAGACACTGCAGGCGCTGGCGCGTCAGGTCAGGATTCAGGCCAGTGTTTCTTCAGATTCGTCCTGTACTTGTTACAAGTGCGGGGCGGGCGCTGCAACGCTTTTTTGACACAGGTAACATGGCTCATGGCGGCAACAAATAGGCACACGCACACACCCATGCAAGCAGTGATCTGGCTCTGGTGAGGCTGCAGGAGGAGAAATAATGATCAGCGTTCCCCCCTTCAATATCCCGTCGGCTTTATCGGTGACCGGCAGCGTCTCTGCGCACCACCCTGATGGATGCATGCGCCGGGTCTTTTCAGCCTGGGGGTCGATGGCATTGCTTACGCTGCTAGCGGGGTGTACGGCAGTGCCCTTGCCACCCTGGACACCCGCAGTTGCCCCCGGCACGACCAGCGCGACCCCAAAACCCGTGGCGCCCGCACCCGCCGCAACGCGCAGCGCCGTGGTGCCCCCGCCCGCACAAACGTTTCCGGTGGCACCACTGACAACGGCCACGGCCCGGGTCGATCAGCCAGAACCTTACAGCCAGGCGGTAGCCGCGCGGTTTCCGGCGCCGTCGGTGACCTACAACACGCCCGGTCTGCAGGCCGGGCGCACCAGCTTCACGACCGCCGCCGAGATTCAGACCTGGCTGCGCGAGCAGGTGGTTGCTGCCTCGCGGACACCGGACATCAGGGCGGCCGTGGTGCCTATGGGCCGATCGCAGGGCGGCGAAGCCCTGGAGGCGCTGGTACTGACGCGTGCCACCGGCACCCATCCGGCGGCGCTACTGGCCACAGGGCGGCCGACCGTCTTGCTGGTGGGTCAGCAACACGGGGACGAACCGGCCGGCAGCGAAGCGCTGCTGATCATCGCGCGCGAGTTGGCGCAGGGGCTGCTGCAACCCCTTCTGGAGCGCATCAATGTGGTGATTGTTCCGCGGGCCAACCCGGACGGCGCCACCGGCAATCAGCGCGTCACCATCGGTGGGCTGGATATGAACCGTGACCACCTGCTACTCAACACGCCCGAAGCCCGGGCGATAGCCACGCTCACGCGAGACTACCGTCCCGTGGTGGTGGTCGATGCCCACGAATACACGGTGGCGGGCCGCTATCTGGAAAAATTTGGCGCGGTGCAGAAGTTTGACGCACTGATTCAATACGCCACCACCGCCAACCTGCCTGAATTTTTGACCAAAGCCGCCGAAGAATGGTATCGCCGCCCGCTGCTGGTGACCCTCAAGGCCACAGGCTTGAGTACGGAGTGGTACTACACCACCTCGACCGATTTGCAGGACAAAAAAATCTCTATGGGTGGAACCCAGCCCGACACTGGTCGCAACGTCCATGGCCTGAAAAATTCGGTGAGTCTGCTGATTGAAACGCGCGGCGTGGGCATAGGCCGCCTGCACATTCAACGGCGCGTGGACACCCAGGTCAAGGCAATGACCAGCGTGCTTTCCAGCACCGCCCAACGCGCCGGTGAGCTGGGCCAGTTGCGCCCCTACCTTGACAAGACCGTCAGCGCACAGGCCTGCAAGGGCGAGGCCACGGTAGAAGCTGCGGCTACCGCAGCGCAGTACGAGCTGCTCATGCTGGACCCGGTGAGCGGTGCCGACAAATCCATCACGGTGGACTGGGACTCGGCGCTTGCGCTGCGGACGCTCAAGACGCGGGCACGTCCCTGCGGTTACTGGCTGTCTGCAGGTTCCAGCACAGCCGTTGAACGGCTGCGCCTGCACGGCGTCCAGGTTCTGCGCGTGGCCGAGTTCGGGTCCATGCTGGGAGACCGTTACCTGGAAACCTCGCGCACAACCGTCGAGCGCCAGGACGTACGCGGAACGATTTCAGGGGAAAAACCGGTGGTCAAGGTAGAGGTCAGCCTGGCGCGCGGCGTGCTTGACGCACCGCGGGGCAGTTACTACGTGCCGCTCGGCCAGCCGCTGGCCAATTTGGTCATTGCCGCCCTCGAACCCGACACCCAGAGCAGCTATTTTGCCAATCACCTGCTGGAGGGCTTGCAGGGTACGGTGCGCGTGATGGCCGAGCCAACGTTCAAATTTGAAGACCTCCCCTGAGGCGGCAAGGTCAGCCGAACGCCCAGACTTGACGAACGCGTCCTACAGGCAGACCATGCTGCTGTGCGCTGAAAACGGTACGTTGCTGAGTTTAAATTCAAGGCACACAACGCCCGCCCATCGGGGCCATTCCAGAAAGGATTCGCCATGAAAGACTTTCAACTCACCAACAAAATGTTGAGCATGGGAGGTGTTTTTTACCCCACTGGCTACGCCATCATCATGTTCCCCGATATGGAAGGCGCCAGGCAGGTCGCCGATGAACTGGATGCCGGCGACGGCGGCGACAACATCATGCTGTTGACCCCCGAAGTCATACTGCAAAAAATCGGCAGGGCAGACGGCCATTCAGACGTCTCGCTGCCAAGCGCGGGGACCGAAGGCGCCACCGTCAGGACCTACCTGGATCTGGCGCGCGAAGGGCATCACGCGCTCATGGTTCACGTACCGTCGAAGGAGGCCACCGAGCGCGTCATGGTTGCCGTGCGCAAGGTGCCTTTTTCGTACGCCGAAAAATACCATATGCTGGCGATTGAAGATCTGGAATAAGCCAGTCTTCGCAAACCCCTGACGGAGGCGCAGCGCAGGGCTTGCGGGCAAAAGCCTGCCAAGTCACAAACCCCGATACAAACCCCCTGCCCACGCGCAGCACGCAACACTGCCCCAAGGACACGTCCTTCATGATTGACCTGTACTACTGGCCGACACCCAATGGATGGAAGATCTCCATCATGCTGGAGGAATGCGCCTTGCCCTACCGGCTGATGCCTGTGAATATTGGCAAGGGCGAGCAGTTTTCGCCAGCGTTTCTGGCCATCAGCCCGAACAACCGCATGCCGGCCATCACGGACCATGCGCCCGCCTCTTGCGGCGCACCGGTGAGCATGTTTGAGAGTGGTGCCATCCTGATGTACCTTGCGGAAAAAACCGGGCTCTTCCTGGCAACCGAAGTCGCGGCGCGCTACCAGACTGTGCAGTGGCTGATGTGGCAGATGGGCGGTCTGGGTCCGATGGCGGGTCAAAACGGTCACTTTCTTTTGTATGCGCCCGAAAAATTGCCCTATGCGATTGAACGCTACGGCAAGGAAGTTGACCGGCTCTATGGCGTGCTCGATGCCCAGCTGGCCCGTACCGGGGCCTACGTTGCGGGTAGCGACTACTCGATTGCCGATATGGCCATCTTTCCCTGGGTACGCACCCACAAGGCCCAGCAGCTTGATCTTCAGAAATTCCCGCAGGTACAGCGCTGGTACGACGAGATGTTCCAGCGGCCCGCCGTCAGGCGGGGGCTGGATCTTGGCAAGGCCTTGCGCGCCCCTGCCCTGACCGATGAAGCGCGCAAGGCCTTGTTTGGCCAGACCGCACAATCCATACAGGATGGCCAGCACAGGCTGAGCGCCCTGCCTCAAACTGAAAAAACGCCTGCCCATGATTGAATTTTTCTTTGACTGCTCCAGCCCCTGGACTTACCTGGCCTTTCGCAATATTCAGCCCCTGGCGGCAGAGTTGAAACAGGCCATCGATTGGCGGCCCGTGCTGGTGGGCGGTATTTTCAACAGCGTGAACAAGGGGATTTATGCTGCACGGGAAGACATGGCTTCACCCAGAAACCGCTACGTGCTGAAAGACCTGCAAGACAACGCGCGCGCGGCGGGGCTGACACTTGTGTTTCCGCCCAGGGTGTTTCCCGTGAACAGTGTCAAGGCCATGCGGGGCTGCCTGTGGGTGGCACAGGACACCGCGGCCCAGCCTCATTACCTTGCGTTTGTCGAAGCGCTGTTTGCCGCCTATTTCAGCCGGGAAGAAGATATCTCACAAGACGATGTGCTGGCAGCCCTCTGCCAGCAGACCGGCATTGACGTGCAGGCATTTTTTGCCGGCATCGCACACCCCGGCATCAAGGAACAGCTCAAGGCCAACACCGACGAAGCCATACGCCGCGGCGCATTTGGTTCACCTACCTTCTTTGTGGGCGACGACATGTATTTTGGCAACGACCGCCTGTCACTGGTGCGCTCGGCAGTCGAACGCGCCCATCGTTGACTGGCGCGTGAGCAGCCCCACGCTAGGCAGCGGGCGGTGCACTTTGAGCGGCAACTGAACGCTCCACCACATAGCGGGCGATCGACTCCGCCAATTCACGCTCGCCCAGAAAAACCTTGCCGGCGTTTTCCTGGTCCAGCAGTTTGGCTTCAACCTCGTTGTGCGTGCGTACCACCGTCTCGATGGCCGGATTAAGTGCCCGCGCCGCCAACACCATTTGCCGCACATCCAGGGTGTCGGGGGTGGCAATCACCAGCATGCGGGCATCGGCAATGTGCGCCTGAACCAGCACATCGGCCTCGGAGGCGTCCCCTGCCACGGCCGTGATGCCCTGGCCACGCAGCCGCTCAACCAGTTCGCGATTTTGCTCGGCCACCACGAAAGGAATGCCCTGAGCGGTCAACACGGTCGCAATACGCCGCCCGACCCGGCCATAGCCCACGAGCACGACGTGCCGTGACAAATACTTGTCGTCGGTGTTGGCGGGCAAGTCGGCCATGGGTGCGTTGCGTGCCTCCAGCCTGCGGGCCAGCGCAAAGTTGGCCAGCAGCCAGTGCTGCAGAGGCTCAACCCCCTTGAAGACCAGCTGGTTCAGGGCAATCGAAATCAACGCTCCCGCCAGCACCAGGCTTTGCCCCTCGGGCGGCAACAGGCCCAGCGACGCGCCCATACCCACCAGGATGAAGGAAAACTCGCCAATTTGGGCCAGACTGGCCGACACCGTGAACGCCGTGTTCAGGGGGTAGCGAAACGCCGTGACCAGCACGGCGGCCGCCAATGTTTTGCCGACAATGATGATGGCCACCACCGCCAGCACTTGCAGCGGGCGCTCAATCAGCACTGACGGATCAAACAGCATGCCCACCGACACGAAAAACAACACGGCAAAAGCGTCGCGCAGTGGCAGCGATTCCTCGGCAGCGCGGTGGCTGAACTCGGACTCCCGCATCACCATGCCGGCAAAAAAGGCGCCCAATGCAAACGACACCCCAAACAGCAGCGTCGCCCCAAAAGCGATGCTCACGGCGGCAGCCACCACGCACAGGGTAAACAACTCACGCGAGCCGGTGCGCTGAACCTGCCACAGCACCCACGGGAAAAACCGGCGGCCCACCACCAGCATCAGGGCGACGAAGCCACCCACCTGCAGCAGCGTATAGCCCATCGCCCTCCACAGCAGGGCCGGGTCAGCGGCAGCTTTGCCCGTCAACCAGTCCGCCAGCGGCGGCAACAGCACCAGCACCAGCACCATGGCCAGGTCTTCAACGACCAGCCAGCCTACGGCGATGCGCCCATTGACTGAATCAAGGATGCCGCGGCTTTCAAGCGCACGCAGCAGCACCACAGTGCTGGCCACCGACAAGGACAGGCCAAACACCAGCGCACCGCCCAGGTTCCAGCCCCACCAGTGCGCCAGCCCCATGCCCATGGCGGTGGCCACCGTCATCTGCACCACAGCCCCGGGGATGGCAATCTTGCGTACCGCCAGCAGGTCATCGAGCGAGAAATGCAGCCCCACCCCAAACATCAGCAACATCACACCGATCTCGGCAAGCTGGCTGGCAATCTCGGCGTCGGCCACAAAGCCGGGCGAAAACGGACCAATGATGATGCCTGCCAGCAAATAACCCACCAGCGCGGGCAAGCGAAGCCGTACGGCCAGAAAGCCAAAAATCAGGGCCAAACCCAGGCCGGTGGCGATGGTGCTGATCAGGGAAATGCTGTGGGGCATGCGAACGGCTTCCTGAAAAAAGCGGGTTGATGAAAGCTCTGCAGCACAGCCTGCCGTGCGGCTGTCCGTGTACAACGGGCCAAATCAGTCTACTACAGCAGCACGACCCCACCGACGCGCGCACCGCGCAGGGTTGCAGGCCGCGAGTGGCCCCCGGCGAGGCCGGGCTGCAGTATTTCTTACGGCAATAAAAAACCCGCCTGAGCGGGTTTTTTATTGCCGGACAGCCAGGGGCTGCGGGCACTCAGCCCATGTGCAAGCCACCATTGACCGAGAAATCAGCCCCGGTGGTGTAGCCGCCCTCTTCAGACGCCAGCCAGGCGATGATGGAAGCGATCTCGCTCGGCTTGCCGAGACGCTTGACCGGAATGGTCGCCACAATCTTGGCCAGCACGTCTTCACGAATGGCGTTGACCATGTCCGTGCCGATGTAGCCGGGGCTGACGGTGTTGACCGTGACGCCCTTGGTGGCCATTTCCTGGGCCAGCGCCATGGAAAAACCGTGCATGCCGGCTTTGGCCGCGGAGTAGTTGGTCTGGCCAGCCTGGCCTTTTTCGCCGTTGACCGATGAAATGTTGATGATGCGGCCCCAGCCCTTGTCCACCATGTCGCCCACCACCTGTTTGGTGACGTTGAACATGCTGTTGAGGTTGGTTTCGATCACCGAATCCCAGTCTTCGCGTGTCATTTTCAGGAACATGCGGTCTTTGGTAATACCTGCGTTGTTCACCAGCACGTCGATGCTGCCGTGCTCGGTTTTGGTCTTGGCAAAGGCATCAACCGTAGAGTCCCACGCACCCACATTGCCGACCGAGGCGTAAAAGGTGTAGCCCAGAGCGGCCTGTTCGCCAATCCACTTGACGTGGTCGCGCGTGGGGCCGCAGCCGGCGATGACCTTGAAGCCCTCTTTGTGCAGACGCTGGCAAATGGCGGTTCCGATGCCACCCATGCCACCCGTCACATACGCGATTTTTTGACTCATTTTGATCTCCACTAAAATTGAACGCTATGCTTTTGATAGCTGATAAAGCCCTGTAACCGGAGGCTGCAAGCCAGCATTTCCAGTCAACAGATCCACCGGAATCATTGTTAACCGAAAATCAGCGCTCAATGGTTAGGGCAACCCCCATGCCACCGCCAATACACAGCGAGGCGATGCCTTTTTTGGCATCACGGCGGGCCATTTCGTGCAACAAGGTGACCAGGATGCGGCAACCCGACGCACCAATCGGATGCCCGATGGCGATGGCACCGCCGTTGACGTTGACCTTGGACGTGTCCCAGCCCATCTCGTTATTGACCGCACAGGCCTGCGCGGCAAAGGCTTCATTGATCTCCAGCAAATCGAGATCGGCGGCTTTCCAGCCGGCTCGCTGCAGGGCTTTTTGTGAAGCTGGCACCGGGCCCATGCCCATGAAGGCCGGGTCCAGCCCGCTGGTGGCAAAGCTGGCAATACGCCCCAGCGGCTTCAGGCCCAGTGCGGCCGCTTTTTTGGCGGTCATGACCATCACGGCAGCGGCGCCGTCATTCAGGCCAGAGGCATTGCCTGCGGTCACGCCGCCGGCCTTGTCAAAGGCGGGGCGCAAACCTGCCAGGCCTTCGGCACTGGTTTTGCGGTTGATGAACTCGTCGGCCGCAAACACGATCGGATCGCCTTTTTTCTGCGGCAGGGAAATCGGAACAATCTCATCCTTGAACTTGCCGGCGTCCTGCGCGGCAGCGGCCTTGGTCTGGCTGGCCAGCGCCAACGCGTCTTGCGCCGCGCGGTCAATGCCATATTTCTTGGCCACGTTTTCAGCCGTGATACCCATGTGGTACTGGTTGTAGACGTCCCACAGGCCATCCACAATCATGGTGTCGACCATTTTCCAGTCACCCATGCGCTGGCCGTCGCGCGAGCCATTGAGCACATGCGGGGACGCGCTCATGTTTTCCTGGCCGCCTGCAATCACGATTTCGCTGTCGCCGTAGGCAACCGCCTGCGCCGCCAGCATCACGGCCTTCAGGCCAGAGCCACACACGGCATTGATGGTCAGGCCTGGCGTGCCCTGATTCAGCCCGCTTTTCAGGACCGACTGGCGCGCCGGGTTTTGCCCCGCACCTGCGGCCAGCACCTGGCCCATGATGACTTCGCCGATCTGCTCAGCGCTCAGGCCCGAGCGTTCGAGCACGGCCTTGATAACCGCCGCGCCCAGCTCTGTCGCGGGCACCTTGGCAAGAGAACCGCCAAATTTACCGACGGCGGTGCGGCCTGCTGAAACGATAACGATGTCTTCCATGTTGTCTCTCCTTGTGATGGACTGTTGCGATGAAATAGCGAAAAAAGTTCAGGCTTTTGCCTTGACGTAGCGACCTGGCGCCGCCTCAATGGCCGGGTACTTGCGGCTGCCGTAGCTTTTCGGCGCGGGCGTCTGTTTGCCGGCATGGCCCTTCAGCCAGGCCGACCAGTCTGTCCACCAGCTGCCGGGGTGTTCTGTGGCGGTTTTGAGCCATTCTGTCTGCGCAACCGGGAATTTCCCCTGCGGCAACTTGTCGTTGGTCCAGTAACTGCGCTTGTTTTTGGCGGGGGGATTGATCACACCCGCAATATGGCCTGAAGCCCCCATGACAAAGCGTTTTTTGCCTGGAAGCACCTGGGTAGACGCGTAAGCCCCGCCAATCGGCACGATATGGTCCTCGCGCGAACCATAGATGTAGGCGGGCATGTCGAGACGGCCCAGATCCACCTTTTGCCCGCACACGTCGGTTTTGCCAGGTTTGACCAGGTTGTTTTCAAAATACGTATTGCGCAGGTACCAGGCGTAAAACGGACCCGGCAGGTTGGTGGAATCACTGTTCCAGTAAAGCAGGTCAAACGGCGGCGGTGTTTCACCCTTGAGGTAGTTGCCCACCACATAGTTCCACATCAGGTCGTTCGGCCGCAGGAACGAAAAGGTGGAGTTGAGGTCCGAGCCCTTCATCAGCCCACCCTTGCCCATCTCGGTCTCGCGGTACTTCACAAACGCTTCGTCGATGAACAGGTCCAGCACACCGGTGTCGGTGAAATCGAGCAGGGTGGTCAGGAAGGTGGCACTGGCCACCGGCTTTTCGCCGCGCGCGGCCAGCACGGCCAGCGCAGTCGCCAGTATCGTGCCGCCAACACAGAAACCCAGCGCGTTGATGGTCTTGCTGCCGGTGATGTCGCGCGTGACCGCGATGGCCTTGATGGCTGCGTCCTGGATGTAGTTGTCCCAGGTTTTGGTGGCAAGCGATGCGTCCGGGTTGCGCCAGCTGACCACAAAGGTGCGCAGGCCCTGCTGCACCGCATACCGGATCAGGGAGTTGTCTGGCTGCAGGTCGAGGATGTAGTACTTGTTGATGCACGGTGGCACCAGCAGGAACGGGGTCTGGTGGACCTTGGCGGTCAGCGGTTTGTATTCGATAAGCTGGAACAGCGCGTTCTCGAACACCACCGCGCCCTCGGTGGTGGCGACGTTGCGGCCGACCTCGAACTGGCTCTCGTCGGTCATCGACACATGACCCTGGCCGATGTCATGCAGCAGGTTCTGCAGGCCTTTGGCGATACTCTCGCCCTTGGTGTCGATGGCTTTTTGCTGGGCCTCGACATTGAAGGCCATGAAGTTGCTCGGAGCCGTGGCGGCCATCCATTGCTCTACCGCAAAACGCAGCCGGGCACGGGTCTTTTCGTCGGCATCGACCGCGTCAGCCAGCGCCATGAAGGTGCGCGCGTTGAGCAGGAAAGAGGCGGCACCATAGGCCGCGACCGGGTTGGCACTCCAGGCCTGGCCGGCAAACCGCTTGTCGGTGGCGGACACTTTGCCTTCGAGCGTCTGGCTCCACAACTCGGTCGCATCGCGCAAGTACTGCTGCTGCAATTGCTGCAGCTTGTCGGGCGAAAACTGGATCTTGGGCAGTGCCGGTACAGCGCCAGTCATCGCTGCGGAAAGCGGCGCCGGGGCCATGCCCTGCATCGCCTGCATGGCCGTGGTCCAATTGTCGACAAATGCCTTTTGCATTTGCCCGGCCGACTGGGTCCAGAAGTCTGATGGGATGTTGCTCACCGCGTCTCCTCAGCATCGCTTTGTATTGGTAATAAACCCAGTATCTCAGCATTCACCCTTCGGAAAACTGACAATTTTCAAATAAGCATTTCCATGTACCTGATCGCAATCGGTTGGATCTATGTCGTCGTGATGATGGCGGTGGCCGAGGCCACCGGAAGCAACGGCACCGTGCTTGGGGCCGTGGTCACACTGGTCCTGTACGGCGTGTTGCCGCTGGCCCTGGTGATGTACTTGGTGGGCACCCCGGCAAGGCGGCGCGCGCAGCGCGCACGCGAGGCAGCATCAGTCGATCCAGATGCAGGCGGCCATGCGCCCGCTGCCGCCCAGGGCGAGACTGTCGCGCCGGTGCGAAAAGAACAGTGACGGATTGCCCACGGTACACCAGCCGGGGGTACTGTCATTGCCATGGATCCGGGTGATGCCCAGCGCCTGCAGGCGCATGCGCGCCAGGGCGGCAAGGTCAGCCATCCATTTGCCACCAACGCCGGGTTCGAAGTGACGCAGGGCCCGCGCATCGATCGCCGCAAAGGCGTCCCGGACCTCGGGTCCGACCTCGAACGCCTGCGGGCCGATACACGGCCCCAGCCACGCCAGTGTGCGGGCGGCGGCTGCCACGACACCGGTTGCACCGCCAACCTGCGCCAGTTGCGCGGCAAACTGCCCGAAGTTACGCTCCAGCACACCGGCTGCCAGACCACGCCATCCCGCATGGGCCGCAGCCACGACCCGGCCTGCGTCATCACACAGGAGGACCGGCAAACAGTCTGCAACGCGTACGGTGCAGACCACACCCGGTGTGACGGTGACACAGGCATCGGCTTCGATCGGACCATCGGCAGGCCTGCGTCCGGCCTGCGGCAACAGGGCGGATTCGACACCATGGACCTGGCTCATGAAGACCGGGGGGTGTCCGATGGCATCGGCCAGGCGCCGCCGATTGACTTCGACTGCGGCCGCGTCATCGCCAGATGGTCGACCCAGGTTCAGGCTGTCGAAGGGTGCCAGGGACACCCCGCCAACGCGGGTGGTGCACAAGGCGCGAACCCGTGGCACTAGCGGCCATTGCGGCACCATCCAGCCGGGGTGCAACTGCAAACCGGTCACGCCTCGAAATCCGGGCATGCAGACGGCTGCGCCTGCTGGAATGCGTCCAGTTGCATGCAGGCATCGAATGCGGCCATGGTGCGCGGCAAGCCGTCCAGGTTGCAGTCAAAGCGCCGCCCGTTGAAGATCTGCGGCACCAGGCAGCAGTCGGCCAGTGTCGGGGTATCACCCCAGCAATAACGCGATGCCGGTTGCCGCGCCAATTGGCGCTCGAAACTCTCCAGGCCTTCACGCACCCAGTGGCGGTACCAGGCGTTCCTGGCTGTTTCATCGACCTTGAGCTCACGCGCCAGGTATTTCAGCACGCGAAGGTTGTTCAGCGGGTGGACCTCGCAGGCGATGCTCTGGGCCAAGGCCCGCACCCGCGCGCGGCCCGGCAGATCGGCTGGCAGCAGCGCGGGATCGGGGTAACGTTCGTCCAGGTATTCGATGATCGCCATCGACTGGGACAAGCGGATATCGCCATCCTCCAGCAGTGGTACCAGCTGGTCGGCGGACAAATCCGAAAATGCCGGCAACCGGTGTTCGCCGCGTGCAATATGCACCGCCACGTAGTCGTAGGCCAGCGCCTTGAGCTGCAAGGCAATCCGCACCCGGAATGAAGCAGAAGAGCGGAAATAGTTGTGCAGCTTCATGAACCCAAGCATAAACCCGAAGCGCCCGGCATGCCGCACTGCCCGGCTCGGGCAGCCGAATGGTCGTAGACTCGCCTGCAAACCAGCCGAACCAGCGGACAAACACCCATGCAAGACGAATCGATCCTGAGCATCCAGAACCTGGGCTTCCAGTGGCCCACCATCGACCCTTTCCTGTTTTGCGTGCACCACGACGACCTGTACCCGCGCGGCAATACGCAGCTCGGTCCGGATGCCTCCCTGGCAGGCCGCGACATGGGGCAGGATTTCGCTGGCAAGGACGGCTGGCGCATGTACCACGGCATGTCGGTTCCCGGTTTTCCATCGCATCCGCACCGCGGATTCGAGACTGTCACGATCGTGCGCGAGGGCCTGATAGACCATTCGGACTCTTTGGGTGCTGCTGCGCGTTTTGGCGGGGGTGACGTCCAGTGGTTGACCGCGGGGCGCGGTATTGTTCACGCCGAAATGTTCCCGCTGCTGGATCCGGTGCGACCCAACCGGCTGGAGTTGTTCCAGATCTGGCTCAACCTGCCGTCCAGCCACAAGATGGTGGCACCGCACTTCACGATGTTGTGGTCCGAGAAGATCCCGCGCCTGGTTTGCGCCGATGCGGCAGGCCTGGAGACCGAAGTCACCTGTATCGCCGGAAGAATACGCGGCAGCGACGTGTCGCCACTGGCGCCTCCACCCGATTCCTGGGCCTCGCAAGGCGATTCCGATGTCGCGATCTGGACCCTGCGCATGCCGGCCAATGCGCGCTGGACGCTGCCCGCAGCGGCAGCTGCGCAAACGCGGCGCATGTTGTACTTCTTTGTCGGTGCCAACCTGACCGTGGGCGGGCAGGCCGTGTCTGGCCACGCAGCGCTGGAATTGCGCTGCTCGCGCGACATCGAGCTCGTCAACGGCCCGCAGGATACGGAGATCCTGGTCATGCAGGGCCGCCCGATCGCCGAGCCGGTGGCACAATACGGCCCGTTCGTGATGAACACACAGGCCGAGATCCACCAAGCGATCGCGGACTATCGGCGCACTGAATTCGGTGGCTGGCGGTGGCCCGACAACGCGCCAGTGCACGGCAAGGAAATCCGCCGCTTTGCCGTGCATGCCGACGGGCAGACCGAAAACCTGAAGATCCAGTCTCACAACAAGGTGCCCGAGCATGATTCTTGAACTTGCCGACATCCGTATACCGTCCGGGCAGAATGCGGCCTTTGAAGAAGCCATCGAGCGCGGCCTGAAGACCGTTGTGACCCAGTCTGGCGGGTTTCGGGGCTTCAAGGTCAACCGCGGCATCGAGAACCCGCAGCGCTACATCCTGCAGATTTTCTGGGACACGCTGGAGGACCACACGGTCGGGTTCCGGCAGTCGCCACTGTTTGCACAGTGGCGCGCCATCGTCGGCCCGTTCTTCGATGGGCCTCCGACGGTCGAGCACTTCGA
>JANNXF010000090.1:0-3110 GCA_031409395.1 Polaromonas sp. | reverse complement strand
TGCACGGCAGGCCGCGCCGGCGCGACAACCCCCATGGAAATCACATAGGTCAGCGCCTGGTCCACACTCATTTTCAGTTCGATGCACTCTGACTTTTTCAGCATCACGAAATAGCCGCCGGTCGGGTTGGGCGTTGTCGGGATATAGACACTCAGGTAATCGCCCTGCAGATGGTTCACCACATCCCCGCCGGGTACGCCGGTCAGAAACCCGATCGTCCAGACGCCTTCACGCGGCCATTGCACCAGCAAAGCCTGCCGGAAGGCGTTGCCGTTTTCGGAAAAAAGTGTGTCCGATACCTGTTTCACGCTGGAATAAATGGAGCGGACGATCGGAATGCGGCGCAGCAGTGCGTTGCCCCAGCCGCCCAGTTTTTTGGCAAAGAAATTGCTGGCGGTGGCCCCTATCAGCAACACAACCGCCAATGCCAGCAGCACGCCGAAGCCCGGAATGTGCAGACCCAGCAACCGGTCAGGGTGCCAGGCACTGGGGAGAATCAAGAGGGTCTGGTCCAGCACACCCACAATCCAGTCCAGCACCGACAGCGTGATGGCCAGGGGCACCAGCACCAGAAGTCCGGCCAGAAGCCATCGGCGAATGGAGCCCATCACGCCGCCTTGGAAGAAGAATCGCTGCTGCCGGCCTTGCTGGCTGGCGCTGCAGCGGGCGCAGCGGTGGTGGCTGTGGCGGGCGCAGCGGTGGTGGCAGCATTGCTGTCCGGACTGGTTTGTGCCGTGGCGGGCGTGTCGGCCGTTTTGGCGGACTGCGACTTGCCGTCTGCCCCCCGAAAATCCGTGACATACCAGCCCGAGCCCTTGAGCTGGAAACCTGCCGACGTGACCTGCTTTTTAAAGCTGGATGCGCCGCACTCCGGGCAATCTGTCAGGGGGGCGTCCGACATTTTTCGCAAGACATCCTTGGCATAGCCGCAGGACTCGCATTTATAGGCGTAAATTGGCATGGTGCTTGAGGTTTTGTCCGGGAAGGCGGCCTGAAAAAGGCCTGTGGCGCAAAGCCTCTGATTATAGGCGTTTACCCGTTCCTTCCCGGCCCGGGCCAGTGGCGCTGCCCAGGCAGGTGCGCCAGGCATCGGCCTGGGTGAGGCTCAAAAAACGCGAATCCGCAGCACGAACTGCATGGCGATGAGGCCCAGCACAAAACCCAGCCCGCCATAAATAAGCCCTTGCAGCAGTTTGTTGGTGCGCTTTTGCTCAGCCAGCAACTCCAGCAGCTCCCGGCGATTGCTGTCGGGGGCCGCTTTGAGGTACTGGGACAGGAGGCGCGGCAAACCCGGCAGCAGCTTGGCGTAAGCCGGCGCCTCGGCCTTGAGTTGCGCCAGCAGTTTTTCCGGTCCGACCTGCTCCAGCATCCATTTTTCAAGGAAGGGCTTGGCGGTGCTCCAGAGATCCAGATCGGGATCCAGGTCGCGCCCCAGCCCTTCGATGTTAAGCAGGGTTTTTTGCAGCAGCACCAGCTGCGGCTGGATTTCCACATGAAAGCGACGCGAGGTCTGGAACAGTCGCATCAACACCAGTCCCAACGAGATTTCCTTGAGGGGCCGGTCAAAATACGGCTCGCAGCAGGCGCGGATGGCCGCTTCGAGTTCGTCAACACGGGTCGTCGCCGGAACCCAGCCAGACTCGATGTGCAATTCGGCAACACGTTTGTAGTCGCGCTGGAAAAAAGCGCTGAAGTTCTGCGCCAGGTATTCCTTGTCGACTTCGGTCAGGGTGCCGACGATGCCGAAGTCCAGTGAAATGTAACGCCCGAAAGTTTCTGCCGCCAGGCTGACCTGGATATTGCCCGGATGCATGTCAGCGTGAAAAAACCCGTCACGGAACACCTGGGTGAAGAAAATCGTGACGCCATCGCGCGCCAGCCTCTTCATGTCCACGCCCGCCTCGCGCAGGCGCTGCGTCTGGCCAATCGGTATGCCCTTCATGCGCTGCATCACCATCACGTCAGGCATGCAGTAGTCCCAGTACATCTCGGGAATCATCACCAGGTCAAGGCTTTGCATGTTGCGGCGCAACTGGGCGGCGTTGGCGGCCTCGCGCAGCAGGTCGAGTTCGTCGTGCAGGTATTTGTCGAATTCGGCCACCACTTCGCGCGGCTTGAGCCGCTTGCCATCGGCCGACGCGCTGTCCACCCAGCCCGCCATCATGCGCATCAGCGCCAGGTCTTTCTCGATGGCCGGCAGCATGTTGGGACGCAGCACCTTGACGGCCACTTCACGGCCATCCGGCAAGGTGGCAAAGTGCACCTGGGCAATGGAAGCGCTGGCAACAGGCGTCTGCTCAAAAGTGGCAAAGATGCGGTCAAGAGGACGGCCAAAGGCTTTCTCGATAATGCCCACCGCCACCGCAGACTCAAACGGCGGCACCCGGTCCTGCAGACGGGCCAGTTCATCGGCAATGTCGGGCGGCAACAGGTCGCGGCGGGTCGACATGACCTGCCCGAACTTCACAAAGATCGGGCCCAAATGCTCAAGCGCTTCGCGCAGGCGCTCGCCACGGGGCGCTTTCAGATTACGCCCCACCGACACGATGCGGGTCAGCAGGCGAATCCAGGGCTTTTCGAAGCTGGACAGGACCAGTTCGTCAAGGCCAAAGCGCAGCACCGTCCAGACGATGAAAACCCCCCTGAAAAGCCGCGTCATGAAGAAGCCTTCACCGCGTCTGGAGCCGGGCTGGAGACGACAGGCGAAGAAGGGGCAGGCGCCGCAGCAGGCGCGGGTGAAAGCGGCCCCTGAGCCAGAAACTGCTTCAGACCCGCCAGCAGTCGCCGACCGGCATCGGCCAGCGCATGCGCGGGTGCATCACCGATCAGGCGGGACAGGTCTTCTTCCGCATCCCAGCGCAGGTTTTCAGCCAGCCAGCCCAGTTCGGCGGCCAGTTGCACGTCGCCTTCAATCTTTACGGGCGGCGCCTGGCCGGCCAGCACCGCCTGAACAGCGGCCAGCGGGGATTCGGTGGCCAGTGACAGCGTCAGATCCGGTTTGGCGGAGGGCAGCGCCCGATCCAGCAGACCGGCGGGCGTGACGGCCAGATGCATCTTGAACAAACCCGCCTGGACATGAACCACACGGCCTTTCTGGCGCAGCAGCCGGT
>JANNXF010000089.1:0-6129 GCA_031409395.1 Polaromonas sp. | reverse complement strand
GCAATCGCCGCTCATCACGCTGTCGGCGTCCAGCACCACCATGTAGCGGTAGTCCTTGCCCCAGCGGCGGCAGAAGTCGGCCACGTTGCCAGCCTTGCGGTCGCTGCGGCGTTTGCGCAGGCGGTAATAGACCTCGATCTGTGGCTGGTCGGGGTGGCTGGCCAGCTGCGCCCGTAGGTCTTCCCAGGCGGCGCGTTCGGCCTTGATGATGGCGGCATCGTTGCTGTCAGACAGCACAAACACGTCAAAACCCTGCACGTGGGCGGTCATGGCCACCGACTCGCAGGTGGCGCGCAGGCCGGCAAACACGGTGCGCACGTCTTCGTTGCAGATCGGCATGATGATGGCGGTGCGCGTGGCAGCGTCCAGCGTGTGGTGCTTGACCTTTTTGGCCGACAGCGTGTGGGCGTCCCCGAACAGCGTGACATAAAAGCCCATCATGGCGGTCATGAAACCGGTGACCACCCAGGCCGACAGCAGCGCAAATAGCGCCAGCTGGCCGTATTGCAGCCAGGCGTTGTCGTAGTCGGGCTGGATGTCGGCAAACAGGCGGGTGGCCAGCGCGGTGCTGACCACGGTCAGCAGCAGGAAAGCCGCCCGCCGCCGTTGCGCTGCGTATTGCCAGGCCTGCGGCTTGCCCGTTTGGGATGTCGGTGAACTCGCTGAAGCGCCGGGCGCGGCAGTCAGCACCGAGGCCGCCATGCTGTTCCAGAAGCCGCGCCAGGGGCGTGGCGCCATCGACCCGCGGTGCACCGGCGGCGCTGTCACCGAATTGGGGTGACGCTCTTCGCGCAGCACACTGCGTGCGTTTGATGCGGGCAGCGTCAGGGGGTGATGAGGTTGGTCCATGTTTCCGTCAGGGTGTGGGTGTCGTGTTGCAAAAAGGCGCGCAGCTCGATCGGCTGGGACTGCGGGGCCATCGTGTTGGTGTTGGGGCTGGAGTCGTCAAGTCGCTGCACGCGCAGCGTCATGCGCCAGTCCCCGGTGGCGGGGTTGCGGTAGGCCAGGCTTTCCAGCACCTTGGCGTTGGCGCTGGCCGTGACCACCGCCTTGACCCTGGCGTCCTGCGGCAAGGCGTCGAGTGCCGGGCCGGTAAAGTCGACGACAAACTGGGTTTGCTGCCTGAGCGCACTGGCTTCCAGTTTTGAATAGCCGCTGCCCCGGCGCGATTGCGTGACCCAGCCGTTGGGTGGGCGTTGCTGGTCTTTGCCTTGCCAGGCGATCTGCCAGGCGAAATCCAGAGACTCGCCGGGTAGGGGCATTTTTTCAGGCACCCAGTAGGCGGCCACGTTGTCGTGGGTTTCGTCGGGCGTGGCAAATTGCAGCAGCTCGACCCGGCCTGCGCCAAAACCACTCAAGGGCGTGACCCAGGCGCTTGGTCGCAGCTCGTAGCGCGCTTCGGTGTCTTCGTAGTGGCTGAAGGCGCGGTCGCGCTGCATCAGGCCAAAACCCCTGAGGCTTTTCATGCTGAACGATGTCACCAGCGGCGACACCGGGTTTTGCAGCGGCCGCCACAGCCATTCACCGTCGCCCGTGGCCATCATGAGGCCATCCGAGTCGTGGACTTCAGGGCGAAAGTCGCCGGGGCGCGGCTGGTTTTCGCCAAAGAAAAACATGCTGGTCAGCGGTGCCATGCCCAGTGTGGTCACCGGCCGGTCGGTCTGGCGCATGAAAATACGCGCGTGTACCCGGGTCACGGTTTGCTCGCCCGGTGTGATCTCAAAGCGGTAGGCGCCGGTCATGCGCTCCGAATCCAGCAGGGCATAAATCGTGAGCGCTGCACCGTCGCTGGCGGGCTTTTCCAGCCAGAAATCGGTGAAGCGCGGAAACTCTTCTTTGCCCGGACCGGCGGTGTCAACGGCCAGGCCGCGTGCCGACAGGCCGTAAAGCTGACCAGCGCCCAGCGCCCGAAAGTAGCTGGCGCCCGAAAAAACAATCAGCTCGTCTTTGTAGCTGGGCGTGTTCAGGTGGCTGAAAACCCGCACACCGCCGTAACCCAGATCACCCCAGCTTTGGGGGGACAGCGTGTTTTTGCCAAAATTGAACAGCCTGGCGTCATAGGGCAGCCGTTGGACACCTGCTGCCGTGATTTCATGGACGCGAACCGAGTCGCCCTGGCGGCCGACATGAAAAAAGTTGGCTTCATACGGAAGTTTTTCGGCGCGCCACAGCGTGCTTTCCGGTTTGAAACGGATGTCGCGGTAGTCGTCGTAGTCCATCGTGGCCAGTTCCACCGGAACGGTTTTGGCGGCCGGTTGGAAGGGCGTTTGGGCGCGCTGGCGGGCCAGCCCGGCAACATCATCCAGAGTCCAGGCCAGTGCCTGGCTGCTGCCCAGGGCCAGCACCACGGCGCACGACAGCGCGCAAAAGCAGGCCCTCAGGGCGGCTTGGGTGATGGATTGAAAACGGTCAGAAAAAGCGTGCACGTCATCACTAGGGCAAACCCTGTGCCAGCTTGAAAAAACTGTTTTAAATCAACAGCTTGAGAGTGAACAGCGTTTTTCCGAACCGAAAACAGCGGCCAAACAGAGAAAAACCGGGGTTTTTGTCGCCAGCCAGCGACAACATTCGTCCCGGCTTTTAAAAGTTGTTTTAAATCAATGGCTTGGCTTGTCGCCAGCCAGCGACTCATTCTGGCGCGGGCAGTGTGGCGTCGGCCTTGAAGTGGCCGGGCGTGAGGCCGTGTTTTTGCATCAGGCGGTAAAACTCGGTGCGGTTGCGGTCGGCCAGGCGGGCGGCATCGGCCACATTGCCGTCGGTGAGTTTGAGCAGGCCCACCAGGTAGTCACGCTCAAAATGCTGTTTGGCCTCGGCAAAGGTCAGCACCTGCACGGTGGGCGAGCGCAGGGCGCGCTGCACCAGCGCCAGCGCAATCAGCGGCGTGGTGGACAGGGCGCAGACCTGTTCGACCGCGTTGTAAAGCTGTCGCACATTGCCGGGCCAGGCCGCTGTGGTCAGCGCTTTCAGGGCTTCGGGGGCAAAGCCGCTCAGGCGTTTTTTGTACTTGGTGGCCAGTTTGTTCAAAAAATGGTTGGCCAGCAGGGGAATGTCTTCACGCCGTTCCGACAGCGGCGGCAGGCTCAAGGTGACCACATTGAGCCGGTAATACAGGTCGGCACGAAACTGGCCTTCCGCCATGGCGGCATCCAGGTCGCGGTGCGTGGCCGAAATAATGCGCACGTCCACGGCCACGGACTGGCTGGACCCCAGTGGCCGCACCTGGCGTTCCTGCAGTACGCGCAGCAGCTTGACCTGCAGGGCGGGCGGCATGTCGCCGATTTCGTCGAGCAGCAGGGTGCCACCATCGGCCGCCTGAAACAGCCCGATGCGCGCAGTCACCGCGTCGGTGAACGCGCCCTTGACGTGACCGAACAGTTCGGATTCGAGCAAGGCCTCGGGAATGGCGCCGCAGTTGACGGCGATGAAGGGCTTGCTGGCGCGTGCGCTGGCCTGGTGAATCGCCTGGGCCAGCAGCTCCTTGCCGGTGCCGCTTTCGCCGCGCAGCAACACGCTGGCGTCAGAATGCGCCACCATGCGCGCCTCGGCCAGCGCCTCGGCCATGCGGCTGGAGCGGCTGATGATCTGGGTCTGCCAGGCCTCCGGGCTGCCGCGCTGGGCGGTGTGGGCGGGTGCGCTCAGCGCCAGCGCCTGGGCAATCTTGTCCAGCAGGCCCTTGCCGTCAAATGGTTTGGTCAGGTAGGTGAACACACCGCGCTCGGTGGCTTCCACGGCGTCGGGAATGGTGCCGTGCGCGGTCAGCAAAATCACCGGCAGCGAAGGGTGCTGGGCACGAATGGCATCAAACAGCGCCAGCCCGTCCTGGCCTGGCAACTGCACATCGCTCAGCACCAGCTGGGGCCGCTCAATGTGCAACTGGGTCAGCGCGGCTTCGGCCGATGTGACGGCCGTGACCCGGTAGCCCGCCGCGGTGAGCCGTATCGTCAACAGCCGCAGCATGTCGGCGTCGTCGTCCACCACCAGCAGGTGCTGCGGTGCCGTCAGGCCCGGGGCAGGGGTGGGTGCGGTCATGGTGCGGGGTTGCGGCTGCGGCTGGACGAATTGGGAAGCGGTGCCGGTGCAGGCGCCGCCGCAGCGGGCGCGCGCGGCGTCAGGCTGCGCTCTATGGCCTTCAGTGCTTCAAGCCGTTCGCTGGTCTGGTCGAGGCGGCGTTGCACCTCGCGGGTTTGCTGGGTTTGCCGGTCGAGCAGTTCTTCAAGGCGGCGTTGTTCGGCAAAGCGTGCCGCGAGCAGGCGGGCCAGCGGGTGCAGTGGCTGTGCCTCAGGGTCGGCGTTGCCGAGCACGCGGGCCAGCAGCTCTTGCGCCCGCATGGACTCCGGCAACTGGCGCAGCTGGCCCAGCACCAGTGCCAGCTGAATCTGGCTTTCGGGGCCGGGTGCCTCGCCCAGGCGGGCGGCTTCCAGCGTCAGCTCGGCGGCAGCCATCAGGCGAACCCGGTCTGCCTGGGCCAGCAGGCGCGCCACGGCATCGCTGGCGGGCACTGCGGCAGGGTTGGCTGCGGGCGGGTTTGGGCTGCTGCTGCGTTGGGCGGCGGAAAGGGGCGGGGTGGCGCGGCTTGCCGGGTCGTCGGTGACCGGGCTTGCGGGGCGGGTGCTGCACGCGCCCAGCAGGGCCGCAACCACACAGGCCAGCGTAGTCGGCAGCCAGGCGCGCAGGCTGTTGCGGGAACCAGGGGTCAGGGGGTCAGGGTTTAAAAACATGGGGAAACTCAATCCTGAAGTGTGCACCAGGCTGGTCGGGCAGCAGCACCAGCCGCCCGCCGTGCGCCGCCACATACTCGTGCACGATGGACAAGCCGATGCCGCTGCCGCGCACCCCATCCATCGGTTGGCGCTCACCCCGGTAAAAAGGCTCAAAAATCCGTTCGCGGTCGGCCGGTGCCACCCCTGCGCCCTGGTCATGAATGTCGATGCGCACCACACCCTGCAACCGGCTCAGCTCGATGCGAATCAGGCCGCCGGGGGGTGAATAGCGGATTGCGTTGGACAACAGGTTGGCCAGTGCCGTGCCGATTTTTTCCGGGTCCAGCTCCAGCGTTTGGGGCTCTCCCACCACCGTCACTGTCAGGGAGCGCGCACGCCACTGCAGCCGCTGCGCGTCCACCTGGTGTTCGGCCAGCAGCAAGAGGTCGGTGGGTTGCCGGTGCAGCTGCCGCGCCTCAAAGGCGGCGGTGTTGAAGCGCAGCAGGTCTTCTATCTGGCTTTGCAGCACGCCGGTGTTGTGCTTGAGGATTTGCGCAATCTCGTGCTGGCCGGGGCTGAGCGGACCTGCCACACCGTCTTCCAGCAGCGACACCCCCTCGCGCAGCGACGCCAGCGGGGTTTTGAGTTCGTGCGAAATGTGCCGCAAAAACCGCGCCTTGTCGGCGTCCAGCTCGCTAAGGCGCAGGCGCAACCAGTTCAGGCGCTGGCCAACCAGGGCCAGGTCGGCCGGGCCGCGAATCGCAATCGCCTGGTCAAGCCGGTTTTCGCCAAGGCCAACGATGGCGTTTTCAAGACGCCTGAGCGGCAGTGTGAACCACACGCCGAACGCCAGTGCCATCAGCACCGCCAGCACAATCGCCGACATGACCTGCTGCGCCAGCTGCTGGCGGCTGGTTTCCAGCTTGCTTTCCAGCGACTTGTTGCGTTGCTGGATGGTTTGCTGGGCCTGTACCGCGATGGCGGCATTGATGCCGTCGAGTGCGCGAAACTCCTGCGCCAGCAGGCGTTCCCGCTCCAGGGCGGTGTCGGCCGGGCCGACCAGCAGTGCGCTGATGGTTTGCAGGTGGGCGCGCCAGGCTTTGGTCCGGCCGGCCGGCATGCCTTCGGTGCTCAGGCTGGTCAGCAGCTCGGTGGCGTCGGCCGCCTCATCGGCAAAGCGGGAGCGCAGTACCCGGTCATCCAGTACCACCGACTGGCGCGAGCTGCGCTCCATCGACACGCTGCGCTCGCTCAGAGACTGGGCTGCCGCACTGAGCGCCAGTGCACTGGCGGCGTTGTTGCGGCTTTGCAGGGTCAGGTCTTCCAGCGTGAAGAGCGCGCGCAGCGAGGCGGCGCCCAGCAGGGCGGCAATCAGCAAAAAAGCGATGACCAGCAGTTGGCGAAACGAAAATCGCTGCAGCATCTGCGG
>JANNXF010000088.1:0-2306 GCA_031409395.1 Polaromonas sp. | reverse complement strand
ATTGCCGGGGTTGATGGCCGCATCGGTCTGGATGAAATTTTCAAAGGTGTTGATACCCAGGCGGTTGCGGCCCAGCGCGCTGACAATGCCGCCGGTCACTGTTTGCCCCACGCCAAACGGGTTGCCAATGGCCAGCACCGGGTCGCCGACCTGCAGCGCGTCGGAGTTGCCCAGCACGATCACCGGCAGCTTGTCGAGGTCGATTTTCAAAATAGCCAGATCGGTATCGGGGTCGGTACCCATCACCTGGGCCTTGGCCTTGCGGCTGTCGTTCAGAATCACTTCAATGTCGTCCGCGCCTTCGACCACATGGTTGTTGGTCAAAATGTAGCCACTGGCGCTGATGATGACGCCGCTGCCCAGCCCGCCCTGCGGCTCGCCCGAGCCCTGTTCGCCAAAGAAAAACTTGAACCACGGGTCGTCGGCGTGCGGATTGGGCGCCGCCGTTTTGCTGGTGTTGATGCTGACCACCGCTGCCGACGCCACTTTGGCGGCCGAGGCAAAGCTGCCGGTGTGCCCGACGCCCCGCGTCGGGCTGCTGGCCGGCGCTTCAATCACCGACAGGCCCGCCAGCGGCGAGGCCCGGTTCAGCCACTGCGGTTTGAGTGTGGCAACGACAAAATAAGCCGCCAGCAAGACCGTCACGGTTTGGGAAAACAGGAGCCAGGAACGCTTCATGGGGATAGGTCAAAAAACGGGTTGAAACAAGGGCCGCGGTTAAAAAATCGGCTTTCTTATTGTCACTGAAGCTGCATGACCCTGCCTGCACAAGATGCAAAGACGATGCAAAGACCGTGCGGGGCAGCCTTAGCTGAGACAATTGCTTGATGAGCACTCCTCCTTCCGCTGACGCAGCGCCGGCGCCCGCGACACGACACGCGGTGCTGCAGGCTTTTGACACCCTGCTGCAACCGGCGCGCTTCAAGGACTACGGCCCCAATGGCCTGCAGGTCGAAGGCCGCGCAGGGATTCGCACCATCGTCTCGGGGGTCACGGCCAGCCGGGCGCTGATTGAGGCGGCCATTGACGCCCGGGCCGACGCTATTTTTGTTCACCACGGCCTGTTCTGGCGCGGCCAGGACGGTTGTGTGACAGGCTGGATGAAGCAGCGGCTGGCCCTGCTGCTGGCGCACGACATCAACCTGTTTGCCTACCACTTGCCCCTCGACGCCCACCCGGAACTGGGCAACAACGCCCAGCTGGGCCTGCAACTGGGTCTGCAGGCCAGCGCACGCTTTGGCGAACAGGACCTGGGTTTCCTGGGCGGGCGGGCCGATGGCAGCAGTTTTGCCAGTGCCGCAGCGCTGGCCGAGCATGTCAGGCAGGTACTGCATCGGCCTTTTGTGCATCTTGTCCAGTCAGAACGGGCGCCGGCAGCTATCAAAAACATAGCGTGGTGCACCGGCGGCGCGCAGGGGTATTTTGAGTCGGCCATCGCCGCGGGTGCCGACGCCTTCATCACCGGCGAGATTTCCGAGCCGCAGGCGCACTACGCGCGCGAGCTCGGCGTGGCCTACATCGCCTGCGGCCACCATGCCTCGGAGCGTTACGGTGCGCCGGCCGTGGCCGCGCGGGTGGCGGCGCAGCTGGGGCTGGCCCACCAGTTCATCGACATTGACAACCCGGCATGACGGGCCTGGCATGACCAAAACCTTTCTCATCACCATGGGTGACGCGGCCGGCATTGGCCCGGAAATCATTGCCAAGGCTTTTCGTGACGCGCCCGCCGACATGGCGGGCTGCGTGGTGGTGGGGGACGTGGCCACGCTGCGCCGTGCCGCCGCGCTGACAGCCGCGCCATTGGCATTGCCGGTGGCCGTGCTTGAAAGCCTGCTGGACGCCGGATCCGTGCCGCCGCACTGCATTCCGGTGCTACAAAAATGTGAGCTGCTCGCGCCCGTCCCGTTTGGGCGGGTGAGTGATTTGGCTGGCAAGGCTGCGGCCGACTGCATCGTGTGGGCGGCCCGGGCGGTGCTGGCGGGCGACGCCGCCGGCATGGTGACCGCGCCGATTCACAAAGAGGCGCTGGCGGCGGCGGGGGGCTGGGTTGCCCGCTTCCCTGGCCATACCGAAATGCTGCAGGCCGAGGCGGCCGCGTTTTTGGGCAAACCTGTGGCCGAGGTGCCGGTGCGCATGATGCTGGCCAACGACGAGCTGAAAACCGTGCTGGTCAGCATTCACCTGTCGCTTCGCCGCGCAATCGAGGCGGTGAGCTTTGACAACGTGCTGCAAACCCTTTTGATCACCCACCAGGCCGTGGGCGCCAGTCTGGGTCGGCCGCCCCGTATTGGCGTGGCCGGCCTGAA
>JANNXF010000087.1:0-1623 GCA_031409395.1 Polaromonas sp. | reverse complement strand
AGCAGGGGAACCTGTTTGCGCAGGCGTTTGGCCTGGGCGTTGGCCAGCAGGTCATGACTTTCGGCGGCAAAACCGACACAAAACAGCGCGCCACTCCGTGCGGCTGCAGACTGGGCCACTGTGGCCAGAATGTCAGTGTTTTCAATAAAAGCCAGTTGCGGCATGGCCCGGCTATCGCCAGCCCCCGGGCTGGGGCCCTCTTTCTTGATTTTCTGAAGAGAAGGTGCCGCCGGGCGCCAATCTGCCACCGCGGCGGTCGCTATAAAAATAGTAGCTGCTTGCGCCCGTGATGTAACGGCTTCAAGCATATTTTGTGCTGATCTCACATCCATGCGGGTGACGCCACGCGGCGTGGCCAGGCTGACCGGGCCCGCGACCAGCGTGACCTCTGCACCGGCCTCGCAGGCCGCTCTGGCGATGGCAAAACCCATTTTCCCACTGGAAAGGTTGGTGATGCCGCGCACCGGGTCTATGGCTTCATAGGTCGGCCCGGCCGTGACCAGTACCTGCTGGCCCGCCAGCACCTTGGGGGTGAAAAAGGCAATCACGTCCTCCAGCAGCTGCTCCGGCTCCAGCATCCGGCCGTCTCCGGTTTCGCCGCAGGCCTGGAAACCGCTGCCCACACCCAGCACCGTGGCCCCATCAGCCTGCAGTTGCAGAAGATTGCGTTGTGTGGCGGGGTGGGCGTACATTTCGCGGTTCATTGCCGGCGCAATCAACAGGGGCACCGTGTCCATCGGACGCGCCAGGCACATCAGGCTGAGCAAATCATCGGCGCGGCCGTGCAGCAGCTTGGCCATGAAGTCGGCGCTGCAGGGCGCAATCACGATGGCATCGGCCTCGCGCGACAGGTTGATGTGCGCCATGTTGTTGGACTCGCGGCTGTCCCACTGGCTGGTGTAGACCGGCCGGCCGCTGAGCGCCTGCAGGGTGACCGGGGTCATGAACTGCTCGGCCGCCGCAGTCATGACCACCTGTACCGTGGCCCCCGCCTTGATCAGGGCACGGCACAACTCGGCCGCCTTGTAACAGGCAATTCCCCCCGACAACCCGAGCACCAGGTGTTTGCCTTCCAGATCCAGCGCTTCATCGCCGTCCTGCGCATTTGCTTGTTTCGTCATGCCCCGCAATGTATCAGCAAGGCAACCGCCCTACCAACCCGTATAATTTGAGTTTCTACCTCTACGGGCTTCTGGCCCGTACATGACATGACCAAATTTGTCTTCGTCACCGGCGGTGTGGTGTCTTCCCTGGGCAAGGGAATTGCCTCTGCCTCCCTGGCTGCGCTGCTTGAATCGCGTGGCCTCAAAGTCACCCTCATCAAACTCGATCCCTACCTCAACGTGGACCCGGGCACGATGTCGCCCTTCCAGCACGGTGAGGTGTTTGTCACCGACGACGGTGCCGAAACCGACCTGGACCTGGGGCATTACGAGCGTTTCATTGAAACCCGCATGCGCAAGGCCAACAACTTCACCACCGGCCAGATCTACAAGAGCGTGCTCGAAAAAGAGCGGCGTGGCGATTACCTGGGCAAAACCGTGCAGGTCATTCCGCATGTCACCAACGAGATTCAGGATTTCGTCAAACGCGGCGCTGGCTTTGACTCGCCAGAGGCCGTCG
>JANNXF010000086.1:0-6077 GCA_031409395.1 Polaromonas sp. | reverse complement strand
GAAGCCTGGCGCCTTGACAGCGACCACTTTCAGGATGCCGCGCAGGGTGTTGACCACCAGCGTAGCCAGCGCTTCGCCATCAACTTCTTCAGCGATGATCAGCAGCGGACGGCCAGCTTTGGCGACTTGTTCCAGCGTCGGCAGCAGGTCACGGATGTTGCTGATTTTCTTGTCGTAGAGCAGGACAAACGGGTTGTCCAGAATCGCCGACTGCTTTTCAGGGTTGTTGATGAAGTAGGGTGACAGGTAGCCGCGGTCAAACTGCATGCCTTCAACCACGTCGAGCTCGGACTCGAGTGATTTGCCGTCTTCAACCGTAATCACGCCTTCTTTGCCGACTTTGTCCATGGCATCAGCAATGATCTTGCCAATGGCTTCGTCAGAGTTGGCAGAGATCGAGCCGACCTGGGCGATTTCTTTGGAGGTGGTGGTGGCTTTGGAGGCTTTTTTCAGCTCTTCAACCAGGGCCGTCACAGCCTTGTCGATGCCGCGCTTCAAATCCATCGGGTTCATGCCGGCGGCGACATATTTCATGCCTTCGCGAACAATGGCTTGTGCCAGCACGGTAGCGGTCGTGGTGCCGTCACCAGCGATGTCAGAGGTCTTGGAAGCAACTTCCTTGACCATCTGCGCGCCCATGTTCTGCAGCTTGTCTTTCAGTTCGATTTCTTTGGCGACGGAAACACCGTCTTTGGTCACAGTCGGGGCGCCGAAAGAGCGCTCCAGCACCACATTGCGGCCTTTGGGGCCCAGGGTGACTTTGACGGCGTTGGCGAGAATGTTCACGCCTTCAACCATGCGGGCGCGGGCTTCGCCGCCGAAAACTACATCTTTTGCTGCCATGTGTGGCTCCTGAATAGGGTTAAATAAGGGTCAAATAGGCTTGTAGCCCAATAGATATGGGCGCAAGCAGCTATTAAATTAATAGTGAAGGAGTTACTTCTCGACGACGGCGAAAAGGTCTTCTTCTTTCATGACCAGCAGTTCGTCGCCGTCAACCTTGACGGTCTGGCCGCTGTATTTGCCGAACAACACGCGGTCGCCGACTTTCACGCCCACGGGGCTGATTTCGCCCTTGTCGTTTTTCTTGCCAGGGCCGACGGCCAGCACTTCGCCTTGATCAGGCTTTTCAGCAGCGCTGTCTGGAATGACGATGCCAGAGGCGGTTTTGGTTTCGTTTTCCACGCGTTTGACAATCACGCGGTCGTGCAAAGGACGAAGTTTCATGGGAGCTCCTTGTTTGAAGACAATGGTTTGGGAATCAAAAAACACCCCTCAAAGAGCAGATGTTTGTTAACTTTTGGCGCTGACAGTACTTGTTAGCACTCAACATCAACGAGTGCTAATCATAAGGGCGTTTTGTGGCGGTTTCAAGTCATGGCGGTGCATGGAACTTAAATTGACCTGAGCCGGGACCGCGAACCGGCGACCATTTTTTGCCGGTGCCGCTTCTCAGCCAACGCCGAGCCCCTGGCTGCGTCCGCGCTGGCTACAACGTGATCAGCCTGCTTTCAGCGGTGTCCAGAAGCTGGGCCATCTCTCTTTTGGTAGCGTGGATTAATCAGACACAATAGTTAAATATATAGCTATAAGATTTAAAAATCTACTTTATAGCTCGCAATATAGCTATTATGTGAATAGATGTTATTTAATCTAATTGTTGCAGTGGTTTTATAAATAGCTATAAAACATAAATTGCTATTTAATAGTCAAAATATTGGCTATTAACCACAAAATATCGTCATGAAAGACCGCCATGACAGCAAACACGATCGCTGAGCAAGAGGCGCAACTTGGTGAGCGCCTGAAAGCGTTTCGCCTGAACCAGAACCTTGACCAGATCACGCTGGCCGAACGGGCCGGCATCAGCGTTGGCGCGCTCAAGAACCTGGAGAACGGCGCTGGCTCGACCCTCAAGACGCTGCTGGCCGTGCTGCGCATTCTGGGCCGCGAAGAATGGCTGTCGACCATTGCGCCTGTTGCCACCATCAACCCCCTGAACATGCCACGCGCAGCGCAACAACGCCAGCGCGCCAGCCGCAAGGCCACCAAGGTCACGACCCGTGGCAGCTAAAAAGCCCATCGCCCGCTACAAGCACGTGGACGTGATTGATGTCCACCAATGGGGGCAACGGATCGGTGCTGTCGCCCTTGACCCGGCCTACGGCTACTACGTCTTCAGCTACACGCCCGAGTTCCGGGCTAGCGGCATCGAGCCCGCACCGCTGCAGATGCCTACTGCCAAGGGACCGACTTTCCTGTTCACAGATCTGCCGGTGGCAACTTACCAGCGTCTGCCCGCCATGCTGAGCGACGCATTGCCCGACGACTTCGGCAACGCCCTGATCAACCGCTACATGGCAGACAAGGGTATCGCCGCCTCCGAGGTCTCCGCGCTGGACAGGCTGGCCTATATGAGCAACCGCGCCATGGGTGCCCTGCAATTCAAGCCCAGCCGGGGGCCAAAACACAAGCCAACGTCTATCGTCATGAGCGAGCTGGTCCAAGAGGCCCGAAAAGCCGTAGACGGCTCCCTACAAGACGAAGACCAGGCCAATGCAGCGCTGCGCAGCATCATTGAGGTGGGAACTTCGGCCGGCGGCGCGCGCGCCAAGGCCGTGATCGCATGGAACCGGGAAACCCAGGAGATCAGGGCTGGTCAGCTGGACGCTCCGGAAGGCTTTGAACACTGGCTCCTGAAATTCGACGGCATGGGGCGTGACAATGAACTGGGCGCCTCTGCGGACTACGGCCGCATCGAGTACGCGTACGCCCTCATGGCCAGGACTGCAGGCATGGACATGATGGAATGCCGCCTGCTGCATGAGAACGGTCGCGCGCACTTCATGACCCAGCGTTTTGACCGGGACAGGGGCGGTGTGCGGCACCACATCCAAACCCTGTGTGCCATGAGCCATCTGGACTACAAAAAGAAAGGCGTGAACTCCTACAGCCAGCTTTTCTCGACCATGCAGGCGCTGGCCCTGCCTTACGGGCAAAAGGAAGAGGCTTTCAGGCGCATGGTCTTCAACGTCATGGGCCGCAACTGCGACGACCACACGAAGAACTTGTCATTTCGGCTGCGTCAGGGGCATTCGTGGGAACTGGCCCCCGCCTATGACATCACCTTTGCCCACAATCCCCAGGGCGAGTGGACCCGCCAGCACCTGATGTCCGTCAATGGCAAGTTCAAGGATTTCCATGAAGGCGATCTGCTGGAAGTGGCGGATCGCTTTGCCATCGGCACCGCAAAGTCCGTCATTTCCACGGTACGCGATGCCATCAAGGCCTGGCCAGATTTTGCCAGTCAGGCCGGACTGTCAAAACCCCTGTTGGAAGGCATTCAAAAGCAGCATCTGCTTTTACGTGTCTGAAGGCCAATGAAACGCGAGGCCAGCACCGGCTGCAGCCCCCCGGCTGAAAACCCAGGGCCAAACGGGCATCGACAGCTGGCGCCGGCGCAGTTGCAGGGCGTCAAAACGAGGTTTATGCTGGCGGGGTGACAAGGCGACTCAATCCGGAGGTGCACCATGTACAAACGTATTTTGCTGGCTTACGATGGCTCTGCTGCGGGGCAGAAAGCACTGCTTGACTGCCGCGACATCGCGCAGTGGGGTCAGTCAACCCTGACGCTGATCGCCGTCATGCCCTTGTCCACCAGCCTGATCGGCATGGAGAGCGGTGTTTACAGCGGCGAGTTGCTCGAAGAAGGCAAGCAGCGGCACCAGGCCATTCTTGACGAAGGCCTGCGCCGGCTGGCCGACGCGGGCCACCAGGCCAGGGGTGAGGTGCTGGTGGGCGAGGTCATCCAGGAAATCGCCCACTGCGCCAAAAAGATCGAGGCCGACCTGATTGTGGTGGGCCACAAGCACCTGAACAGCTGGGCCGCCCGCTGGTGGCGAGGCTCCATCTCAGGCAGCCTGATAGAGCATGCCCCCTGCAGCGTGCTGGTGGTCATCACGTCCTGAGCCGCAGGTGAGCGCCGGCATGGGTTTTTCCGTGCCGCACCAACCGGCGCATCGCAGAGGGCTGCGCGGCGCGAGTCTGGCGGCTTTGTCCTACACGCAATGACTGCTGCGCTCACAAACACTGACACGTCACCCGCCTAAAGTGGGCAGCATGAACCTGGTCAATCCACTTCGCAACCGCCCCTCGGGCGCTGAAAAAACGCCGCAAGGCAGAGACCTGGCACGGCCTGAAAACCAAGCCCCTTCGGTGCCGCGCTGGCCAGACCCCGCAGTGAAGCTGCGGGCGCCCCAGCCCAGCCGCGCAGAGTGGCCGTTTCGTGTGGCGGCAGAACCCCCTGAACAACCCCTGACAAGGCCACCGTGAGGCCCAAGGAATCGCCGGCATGATGAAGTATCTGGGCATCTACCTGGCCGTTTTTCTGGCCATGTTTGCGCTCGACATGGTCTGGCTGCGCGTGATTGCCACCGCCTGGTACACGCAGGGCATGGGGCCTCTGATGACCGACATGCCCAGGCTGTGGGCGGCCGCCGCTTTTTATGTGCTGTTTCCCCTGGGGTTGATGATTTTTGCGGTCTTGCCCGGCGAGCGGTCCCCGGTGTTGAAGGTCGCCGCTATGGGCGCACTGTTTGGTTTTTTCAGCTACGCCACCTACGACCTGACCAATCTGGCGGTCATCAAGGGCTGGCCGCTTGGTTTGACCTTTGTTGACATGGCCTGGGGCACGCTGGTGAGCGGTGTTGCCGCCCTGGTCGGCAAGCTGAGCCTGGACTACCTCAACAAATAGCAGGGTCAGCCGCATGAAAAAAGCCACCCGAAGGTGGCTTTTTGGCGTTTTTGGATGCCTTACAGGCCGGCTGCTGCCTTAAGGGCAGCAGCTTTGTCGGTACGTTCCCAGGTAAATTCTGGTTCGTCGCGGCCGAAATGACCATAAGCCGCCGTTTTCTCGTAAATCGGGCGCATCAAATCCAGCATCTGGATGATGCCTTTCGGGCGCAGGTCAAAAAATTCGCTGACCAGGGCCGAGAGTTTCTCGTCAGGGATCACGCCCGTGCCTTCGGTGTACACCGTGACGTTCATCGGATGGGCTACGCCAATCGCGTAGGCCACCTGAATCTGGCACTGCTTGGCCAGGCCGGCTGCCACGATGTTTTTGGCCACATAGCGGGCGGCATACGCTGCCGAGCGGTCCACCTTGCTCGGGTCTTTGCCGCTGAAGGCGCCGCCGCCGTGCGGGCAGGCGCCGCCGTAGGTGTCCACAATGATCTTGCGTCCGGTCAGGCCGCAATCGCCCTGCGGGCCGCCAATGACAAAGCGGCCGGTCGGGTTGATCAGGTATTTGGTGTCCTTGAGCCACTCTTTGGGCAGCACCGGCTTGATGATTTCCTCAATGACGGCTTCGATAAACGAGGCCTTCATCTTGTGCTGCGTCTCGCTCTGGTCGGGGCTGTGCTGGGTTGACAGCACCACCGTGTCGATGCTGTGCGGCTTGCCGTCGACATAGCGCATGGTGACCTGGCTTTTGGCGTCGGGGCGCAGAAACGGCAGGCGGCCGTCCTTGCGCAACTGGGCCTGGCGCTCGACCAGCCGGTGGGCGTAGTAAATCGGTGCGGGCATCAGCTCGGGTGTTTCGTCGCAGGCGTAGCCAAACATCAGGCCCTGGTCGCCGGCGCCGGTGTTCAGGTGGTCGTCACTGGCGTGGTCCACGCCCTGGGCGATGTCGTTGCTCTGCTTGTCATAGCAGACCATGACCGCGCAGCCCTTGTAGTCAATGCCGTACTCGGTGTTGTCGTAGCCAATGCGCTTGATGGTGTCGCGCGCCACCTGGATGTAGTCCACATGCGCGTTGGTGGTGATCTCGCCGGCCAGCACCACCAGACCGGTGTTGGTCAGGGTTTCAGCGGCCACGCGCGAACGCGGATCTTGCTTGAAGATGGCATCCAGGATGGCATCAGAGATCTGGTCGGCGACCTTGTCCGGGTGGCCTTCAGAGACGGATTCAGAGGTAAAAAGAAAATCGTTCGCCATTGCGTACACTCCATGAGGTTAGTCGGCGCGTTGCCGGCGTTGGGGTGCCTCGGCGAACGCTTTAGCAGTTTGGTTTAATGTCG
>JANNXF010000085.1:0-7993 GCA_031409395.1 Polaromonas sp. | reverse complement strand
TTCTACACCACCGGCCGTCTGACCAGCGAGATGGTGATCAAGTCGGCGCAGATGGGCGTGCCCATTGTGGTGTCGCGCAGCGGCATCACGCAAATGGGGCACCAGCTGGCGCAGTCGGTTGGCCTGTGTGCGATTGGCCGGGCCACCAACAAGCGCTTTGTGTGCTATTCCCACGCGCAGCGCCTGAGCTTGCAACCGGGTCTGGTGGTCAGGCTTGAGGCCGGGCCCGATGCCAGAGCCGTCTCGCCCGCCAAGGTCGACCCGCCGACCTGATTTTTTGACAACGCAGCGCACCCGAAACCCCAGCCCCAGCCCCGGTTTACAGTTGTGCGCTAAGGTCTGCCCATGAACATCCTTTTTCTGAAGCTTGGCTGGCGCACCCTGTTGCGCGATTTGCGGGCGGGCGAGTTGCGGCTGCTGATTGTGGCGGTGACGCTGGCGGTGGCGGCGCTCACGGCTGTCGGCTTTTTCGCCGACCGGCTCAAGGGCGGGCTGCAACGCGATGCCCTGCAATTGCTGGGCGGCGATGCCGTGATTCGCAGTGACGGCGTGACACCGGCCGCGTTTGTGGCCAAGGCCCAGGCGCTGGGCCTGAAGTCGGTGTCAACCGTCACTTTTCCGACCATGGGGCGCGCCCGCGACGAAGACGGTGGCGCCAGCAAGCTGGTGGCCTTCAAGGGCGTACCCGAAGGCTACCCTTTGCGCGGTGCCCTGAAAATCGCCAGCAGTGTGGAAGGACCCGGTAGCACCGGCCAGACCACCCGCGAAATCCCGGCGCCCGGTACCGCCTGGGCTGATGCCTCGTTGCTGGACGCGCTGGGCCTCAGGCTGGGCCAGACCCTGCTGATGGGCGACTCGGCCTTCACCCTGACCCGGGTGATCGTGCAAGAGCCTGACCGCGGTGCCGGTTTCATCAGCTTTTCGCCCCGGGTCATGGTCAACCAGTCCGATGTGCTGGCGACCGGACTGATACAGCCGGCCAGCCGCACCAACTACCGCTTCGCTGTGGCCGGTGACGATGCCGCCGTCAAGGCCTTTGTGAAGTGGACCCTGGACGAGATCAAGCGCCCGGGTGCCGAGTCGGGTATTCGGGGCGTACGGCTTGAATCGCTGGAAAGCGGCAGCCCTGAAATGCGCCAGACGCTGGACCGTGCCGAGAAGTTCCTGAACCTGGTCGCCCTGCTGGCGGCACTGCTCAGCGCCGTGGCGGTCGCCATTGTGGCGCGCGGTTTTGCCGCCAAACACCTGGACGACTGCGCCATGCTGCGCGTGCTGGGCCAGCCGCAGCGCACCATTGCGCTGGCCTATGGCTTTGAGTTTGTGGTGGCCGGCTTGCTGGCCAGTGCGTTGGGGGTGGCGCTGGGCTTTGCGGTGCACTATGGCTTTGTATTGCTGCTGGCTGGCCTGGTCGAAACCGTGCTGCCCGCCGCCAGTTTGTGGCCTGTGGCTTTTGGCATGGGCATGGGCCTGACGCTGCTGCTGGCCTTTGGCCTGCCGCCGGTGCTGCAGCTGGCCCAGGTGCCGCCCTTGCGGGTGATCCGGCGTGATGTCGGCAATCTCAAACCCGCCTCACTGGCGGTGCTGGGTCTGGGCATGGCCGGCTTTGCTGCCTTGCTGGTGGCGGCCAGCAGTGACCTCAAACTGGGCCTGATTGCCGTGGGCGGGTTTGCGGCAGCGGTACTGGTGTTCGCGCTGGCCAGCTTTGCCGCTGTCAAGCTGCTGCGCGCCAGCGTCAACGAGGTCACTGCGCCGCGCTGGCTGGTGCTGGCCACGCGGCAGCTGTCGGCCCGCCCGGTGTATGCGGTGGTGCAAACCAGCGCGCTGGCTGTGGGTCTGCTGGCGCTGATGCTGCTGGTGCTGTTGCGCACCGACCTGATCAGCAGCTGGCGCAAGGCCACGCCGCCCGATGCGCCCAACCGCTTTGTCATCAATGTGCAGCCCGAGCAGGGCGATGCCTTTCAGCGGGCGCTGCGCGACGCTGGCGTGAAAAAGTTTGACTGGTACCCCATGATCCGGGGCCGTCTGGTGGCGGTCAACAACAAGGCGGTCACGCCTGACGACTTTGAAGATGACCGCGCCAAGCGCCTGGTGGACCGCGAGTTCAACCTGTCCAACAGCGCGCAACTGCCGTCACACAACCAGGTGGTGGCGGGGCAATGGCTGGCCGGTGAAAAGGACACCCTCAGTGTCGAGGAAGGACTGGCCAAAACGCTGGGCCTGAAGCTCGGTGACAGCCTGCGCTTTGACATTGCCGGCCAGCTCAGTGAGGCCCGTATCACCAGCCTGCGCAAGGTGGACTGGGGCTCCATGCGCGTCAACTTTTTTGTCATGTACCCGGTCGATCAACTGGCGGATGTGCCGGTCTCCTACATCAGCGCGTTCAGGGCGCCAGACGCCCTGGCGCCAGCGGCGGCATCGGCGGCCGGAGCCATCAAGCCCCAGAGCTTTGACAACGCACTCGTCAAAGCCTTTCCCAACATCACCAACGTCGACATGAGCAGCACCCTGAGCCAGGTCCAGCGTGTGCTCGACCAGGTGATTCGGGCGGTGGAGTTTTTGTTCGGCTTTACCCTGGCGGCCGGCCTGGTGGTGCTGTTTGCCGCCATCACGGCCACGCGCGAAGAGCGCGCCAGAGAGTTCGCCATCATGCGGGCGGTGGGGGCCAGCGCCTCGCTGCTGCGCCAGGTCCAGCGTGCCGAACTGGCCGGCGTGGGCTTGCTGGCGGGGTTTCTGGCCTCGGTGGTGGCGCTGGCGGTCGGCTGGGCGCTGGCGCGCTATGTGTTTGAGTTCAGCTGGACGGGCTCCTGGACCGTGCCGCTGTTGGGCAGCCTGGCTGGCGCGGTGCTGGCCCTGGGTGCCGGCTGGTGGGGGCTGCGCGCGGTGCTCAACACGCCGGTGGTGGAAACACTGCGCAAGTCGCAGTAGCCCGCACCCTCAGTACCCCGGTTACCGCATGCCCGTCACACGCTATCTGGCCTCGGCCTTCAGGGCTCTGGCGCTGTCGGCGGCCAGTCTGCTCACCGCTGGCCAGGTGTGCGCGCAGAGCGGTCCTGAGCCGGCGGCTGCATTGGCCTGCCCGCCGGCGGCGCCGGTGCTCACGCCGCAGCGGATGGCCCAAGGCCTGCGCGCCGCGCAAGACCATGGGCCGCTGTGGCGACTTGACAAGGACGGTCGCAGTTCGTGGCTGTATGGCACGGCCCATATCGCCCGGGTCGAATGGGTGTTTCCCGGCCCCCGTACCGTGCAGGCGCTGCGCCAGTCAGATGTTCTGGCGCTGGAGCTGAACCTCCTCGATGCCGAATCGCTCAAGCCGCTGACGGCACCCATCGACCCGGCGTCTGTGCAGCGTGTGCTGGATGCACCCCGCCGTGCGCGATTGGCCCGGCAGACGGCGCTGGCTTGCCTGCAACCGAGCGCCCTGGACGCCTTGCGTCCCGCCATGCGGGCCGCCACCTTGCTGGTGCTGAGCGCGCGCAGCGACGGTTTTTACCCCGATTTCGGCATTGACGCCATGCTGGCCGGCCTGGCCCAGGCGCTTAAAAAGCCAGTGGTGGCGCTCGAATCTGCCGCAGACCAGCTCGGCTTGCTGGCCGGCCGCAATGAGGCCGAAGAACGCCTGATGGTGGACGGCGCACTGGACGAGCTGGAGTCGGGCAAGGCCCGCCGGCAGGCCAGCCGCCTGATGCAGGCCTGGGCCGCCGCCGACATGGACACCTTCAACGACTACCCGCGCTGGTGCGAATGCCTGGACACGCCCAAGGACCGGGCCTTCATGAAACGCCTGCTGGACGACCGCAATGTCTTGATGGCGCAAAAAATCGCCCAGCGGCATGAGGGCGGCGAGCGCGTTTTTGCCGGCATCGGCGTGCTGCACATGGTCGGTGAGCAAGGCCTGCCCGCCCTGATGCGTGCCAGGGGCTTTCGTGTCGAAGCGGTAAGTCCGCCCGCCCAATCCCCGGGCCAACCGGATTTGCTATCAATTAAATAGCTGGTCGCGCCCGTGTTGATTGGGCGAAAGCCCTGTTTGATATAAACTTTAAGCATGCACATCGAAGAAAAGCCCCCCGGCAATCCCCCGTTTGAGACCCCCTTTGCCTGGATAGGCGGGGAAGAGCGCGTGAAAGCGCTGGTCGAGCGGTTTTATGACCTGATGGACCTGGAACCCGCCTACACCGCGCTGCGCACCGCCCACCCCGGGCCGCTCGACAATGCCCGGCAGCGTCTGTTCTGGTTTTTGTGCGGCTGGCTGGGCGGGCCGCAGCACTACACCGAACGCTTTGGCCACCCGCGCCTGAAAATGCGCCACCTGCCCGAGCAAACCGGCGGCGGTTCCATCGGCATCGCCGAGCGCGACCAGTGGCTGGCCTGCATGGACCAGGCCATGCGCGAGACCGGGGTTGATGAAGCGCTGCGCGCGCGGCTCAATGCCTCGTTTTTTCAGACCGCCGACTGGATGAGGAACCGCGGCGAGTGAGCGCGGGCTGACCGCTGGCCAGCCCCGGTCCGGCGTTCCCAGGCCCCAAGACCCGGGAGTCCGGCTGCTTGCCTTACTTCTCCTGGTTCCCGGCCAGCTTCACCAGATCGCCACCATTCGTCACCGACAGCAAACCGGCTTTCGCATAGACCGCCAGCTTGCTTCGCGTATCCACAATGTCCAGGTTGCGCATGGTCAGCTGGCCGATGCGGTCCAGCGGGCTGAACGGCGCGTCTTCGACTTTTTCCATGCTCAGGCGCTCGGGCTGGTAGGTCAGGTTGCCTGATTCGGTGTTCAAAATCGAATAGTCGTTGCCACGCCGCAGTTCAACCGTGACTTCGCCGGTGATGGCGCTGGCCACCCAGCGCTGGGCGGTTTCGCGCAGCATGATGGCCTGCGAGTCAAACCAGCGGCCCTGGTACAGCAGGCGGCCCAGTTTGCGGCCGTTGTCGCGGTATTGTTCAATCGTGTCTTCGTTGTGGATGCCCGTGACCAGGCGCTCGTAGGCAATGAACAGCAGTGCCAGGCCAGGGGCTTCGTAAATGCCGCGGCTCTTGGCCTCAATGATGCGGTTTTCAATCTGGTCGCTCATGCCCAGGCCGTGGCGGCCACCAATGCGGTTGGCTTCCAGAATCAACGCCACCAGGCTGTCAAAACGTTTGCCGTTAAGGGCGACCGGCTGGCCTTCCTCAAAGCGCACGGTGACTTCTTCGCGTTTGACCTCGACTTCGTCTTTCCAGAAGGCCACGCCCATGATGGGGTTGACGATCTTCATGCCGCTGGAGAGCAGTTCAAGGTCTTTCGCCTCGTGTGTGGCGCCCAGCATGTTGGAGTCGGTGGAATAGGCTTTTTCAGCCGACATCTTGTAGCCAAAACCGGCCTGCGTCATGAAGGCCGACATTTCGGCGCGGCCACCCAGCTCGTCAATGAACAACTGGTCAAGCCAGGGCTTGTAGATTTTCAAATCCGGGTTGGTCAGCAGGCCGTAGCGGTAAAAACGCTCGATGTCGTTGCCCTTGAAGGTGCTGCCGTCGCCCCAGATATTGACGTCGTCGTCTTTCATCGCCGCCACCAGCATGGTGCCGGTCACGGCCCGGCCCAGTGGCGTGGTGTTGAAGTAGGTCACGCCTGCGGTGGTGATGTGAAACGCACCGGCTTGCAGCGCGGCAATGCCTTCGGCTGCGAGCTGGCTGCGGCAGTCGATCAGGCGTGCTTTTTCGGCCCCGTATTCCATGGCCTTGCGCGGAATCTCGTCGTAGTCGGGCTCGTCGGGCTGGCCCAGGTTGGCGGTGTAGGCGTAGGGAATCGCGCCCTTGAGCTTCATCCAGTGCAGGGCGGCGCTGGTGTCCAGCCCGCCCGAAAAGGCGATGCCGACTTTCTGGCCGGTGGGAAGGTGTTGCAGTATGGTGGCCATGGATGTTTCCTGAATGCTTTTGAACGCCGCGAATTAACCGAGGTGATTAACCGAAGTGGCAGATGTAGTGGTAGGCCGAAAAGCCCTCTGCCACGCGGATGTCGAATTTGGCGTTGCCGGGCACGCTGAATTTCTCGCCCGCCGATGATTGAATCCATTCGTTGCTGCCCGCCAGCTTGTACTCACAGGCCCCGGCGACGCATTCCATGATTTCCGGCGCGCCAGTGTTGAAGGTCAGGGTGGCGGGAAGAATGACGCCCACGGATTTCTTGGTGCCGTCGGCCAGGGTGATGCCGTGACTCACGCATTTGCCGTCGAAGTACACATTGGCCTGGGTCGTGACGGTGACGTTGTCGATTTTTTCGGTAAGCATGGCGTGGCCTTGAAAAGAGGGGGTGGCAGAAAACTGGCGCTTGGGGCCAGCCAGCGGGTGCAAAGCCCCTGATTTTAGGCCACACCGCCAAGCCGGCGGACCTGCCGCCGTGCCAGTGCTTCTGAATCCGTTTGCCGCCCTACAGCGTATTTGGTAATGCTGGACAATGAGGTCCATGAAAACAGACAGCCCGAATAACCTGGACAGCCAATTGATTGCCCTGCTTGACCGTGTCGCTCTGGCCGATGAATCGGCTTTGCGGGAGCTGTACGAGCTGACCTCGTCCAAGCTCTATGGCGTGGCCGTGCGGGTGGTGACCAACCGGGAATGGGCCGAAGACGTGCTGCAGGAGGCTTTTTTGAATATCTGGCGCATTGCCGGTGACTACAAGGCGACGCTGTCGCCGCCCATGGCCTGGATGGGGCTGGTGGTACGCAGCCGTGGCCTGGATTTCCTGCGCCGCCGCAACTCCGACCGTGCCGACATGATGCAGGAACTGGACGACGTGATTTCAGACACCGTAGCCGGAGATTCGCCCAACCCCATGGACACCACCCATGCCAGCGAACAGGCGCGTGCCCTGCACCAGTGCCTGAGCCAGCTGGAGCACAAGCAGCGCGAGGTGGTGAGCCTGGCGTATCTGCGGGACCTGAGCCATGGCGAACTGGCCGAGCAGCTCAAGCTGCCCCTGGGCACCGTGAAAACCTGGATTCGCCGGGGGCTGGAACAGCTGCGCGGCTGCATGGCGAGGTTTGCATGACTGGTGAAGCCCCCGCGCTGGATATGGCCCCCACGCTCCCCACTGCGTGTGGTTCGCTGCCCCCCGGGGGGGCCGCTGCGCCTGCGGTCTGGCGAAGCCAGTCCCGCGGCCCCTGCTTGAAGGGGGATATGGCCCCCACGTTCCCCGCTTCGCGTGGTTCGTTGTCCCCCGAGGGGGCTGAACTTCGCTTGGGGCGGCCCGGCGCTTCGTTCGGGGTCGCTTCGCTTGACGGCCTCGCGTTTGCTGCTGCGAAGACCCGGTTTTCACCGCAAGCCCCTGATTTTTCTGAAACTTTGTCATGAACCTTTTGAACAATCCTTCGCTGATGGAGCAACTGGCCGCCAGCTATGCGCTGGGCACGCTGCGTGGCGGTGCGCGTCGCCGTTTTGAGGCGCTGGCGCGCGAGCATGCCGCGCTGCGTGCTGCCGCCCTGATCTGGCAAAGCCGCTTGGCCTCGGTGGCCGAACTGCAGGCGCAGATGGCGCCCAGCCCGGCGGTCTGGAAGCGCATTGAAAACCTGGTCAATGCTGAAAAGCAGGCCCGCGCCCTGCAGGCGGCCAGGGCCGTGCCAGCCGCTGCGTCGGGTGGCTGGTGGGCCAGCCTGGGCCTGTGGCGCGGTGCCACGGCGGCCGGTGCTTTTGCGGCCGTGATGGCAGTGGTGACCGGTCTCAACCTGAACACGCAACTGAGCGGCCAGGTGCAGGAACTGACGGCCAAACTGTCTGCCACGCCCGAGATTCAATACGTGGCGGTGCTGGCCGACGACCAGTCGTCGGCGTCCATGCTGGTGACGTTTGACCCGAAAAACAAGAAGCTGCTGCTCAAGCGGGTCGGTGATTTCCGTGAAAGCGCAGACAAGTCCCTGCAGCTGTGGGCCTTGCCGCCCGGGGCGGCACCCAGGTCGCTGGGTGTGCTCAGCGGGGACCCTGTGATCCGGCTGACGGCCGCCAGCGGCGACATGCGCGAAGTCCC
>JANNXF010000084.1:0-16354 GCA_031409395.1 Polaromonas sp. | reverse complement strand
GCCCGGGCCGCGCATTGGCGCGTGTGGTCGTCGGGGGTGGCACCGATGCCGCCACATGAAAACACCACATCGCCAGAGTCGCGTGCCGCCGCAAAGGCGCGCCCCAACGCCGCAGTGATGCGCGCCGGGTCGTCGCCCACGTAATCGGCATAGGCCAGTTGCAGGCCGCGTGCGCCCAGCAGTTCAATGGTTTTGGGCAAGTGCTTGTCGGCACGTTTGCCCGAGAGGATTTCGTCACCAATGATGATGAGTCCGAAGTGTTTGGTCATGGCAAAAACAAAAGGTTAAGACGGGGCGTCCGTGGGGGTGTCCAGCGCACCCAGACGCGCTTGCGGGCCGGATGCAGTGGCTGGCAGCAAATCATTTGCTACTGATTTGATAGCTGCCTGCGCCGGTAAATCGGGGGCCAGGGCCATGTTTTGATGACGAAGCTGTTCCAGCGACGCCAGCGTGTAATGGGCAAACCAGAGCGACGAAAAAGCCAGCACCAGCGTGTAGACCCAGATCGCCACGGGCACCAGAATCGGGGCCATGGCCACAAACATGGCCCCCGAGGCCCAGATCAGGCTGGGCGCGGCACCCAGGTAGCCGCAGATCACGCCAATCCCCAGCAGGGCGGTGCGGTTTTCGGTGAATATCTGGCGCCGCTCTTCGCGGCTGGCGTGGTCAGCCAGCGCGTCGTAGCCCATGACCCGGTAAATCAGCCAGCCCCAAATCAGCGGCGGCAAGATCAAAATGAGGGGTGGAATCAGCCACAGCGGAATCGACACCAGCAAAAGCGCCACGGCCAGTGCGGTCGAACCCAGCGACCAGGCCAGCCCGGCCAGCAGGGAACCGCCTTTTTTGCGCACCATGTGCGCAAAGCGCCGCTCTGCCACCAGCGACACCATGGCGGGCGTCATGAACAGAGCGACAAACAGCAGGGAAACAATCACGATCACGGGGATGGCCAGAAACAGCAAGATCGCCTTGGGCAAGACCCCCTGGAGATAGGGCGCACCCAGGCTCTCCAGCCAGCGCGTGACGGTGCCAACCAGTTCAAAGTTACCCAGCAGGTTGGCCACCGCTTCAACCGCGCTTTCCCAGAAGAAATAACCCAGCCCCAGCGACAGCACGCCCATCAGCACCACCGGCAGCACAGACAGGGCAATGACGCGGGGATGCAGGCAGTACAGGGCCGCGCGCCAGAAGGAATCGAGAAGCTTGCTCATTCCATGAGGATACGCGATTGGGTGGCGACGGAAGGACCGGTCGCCGCGATCACGGCGCTGCGCCCAGGGCTTCATCCCTTACGATGAGGCCATGAACTTGCTGGAAACCAGAGGCACCCGGCTCGAAGTGGTGCAGATCGCGGGGGCCGCCAGGCGGGCGCCTATCGTGTTCCTGCACGAAGGGCTGGGGTCGGTCGCCTTGTGGACCCAGCGCGGGCTGGACTGGCCGCAAGCCCTGTGCGCGGCTACCGGCCGGGCCGGTCTGGTGTATTCACGGCGTGGCTACGGGCAGTCTGCGGCGGTGCCGCAGGGCCATCGGCTGGGGCCGGACTACATGCACCAGGAAGCCTGGGAGGTCTTGCCCGAGCTGCTGGCGCAATGGCAGATTGAAAAACCGGTGTTGCTGGGTCATTCGGACGGTGCCACCATCGCCCTGCTCCATGCCTGCCGCTACCCGGTGTCAGCGTGCGTGGCGATGGCGCCGCATGTGCTGGTGGAAGACATCGCGCTGCAAGCCATCGCCCAGGCCAGGCAGGCGTTTCAATCAGGAGGGCTGCGCGAGCGCCTGGCCCGCTACCACGCGGATGTCGACGGTGCTTTCTGGCAATGGAACGATGTCTGGCTGTCTGCGGCTTTCCGGAGCTTTGACATACGCCCCCAGTGCCGCAGCATCTCGGCGCCATTGCTGCTGATTCAGGGCCTGGCCGACGAATACGGGACGATGCGGCAGCTTGACGAGATTGCGTTGGCAGCGCCGCAGGCCCGCCAGTGCCGGCTTGAGCACTGCGGCCACTCGCCGCATCGTGACCAGCCCGACAAGACACTTCAGGTGATCACGGAATTCCTGCAAACCCTGGACTAGGCGCTACGTTTTTAATAGCTGGTTGAGCCCGTATCTATTGGGCAAAAGCCACTTTTCTCTTGAAGAATCGGCCCCAGATCAGGTCGGCGCGGCACGCGGGCCTGAAATACTGGCCAGATCGTCGGCCGTCAGCCAGCGCCACTCACCCACTTTCAAATCATCGGGCAACGCCAGGTTGCCAATGCGCGAACGGTGCAGACCACCCACGTCTTCCACCCGGTTGCCCACGGCGGCAATCATGCGCTTGACCTGGTGGTACTTGCCCTCTGTCAGCGTCAGGCTGAGCTGGTGGTCGCCGGTTTGATCGCAGGCAGCGGCCCGCACCGGCTTGGGGTCGTCGTCCAGCACCACACCCGCCAGCAGCTTTTGCACCTGTTGGTCATCGACCGCGTGCTTGGCCGTCACCTGGTAGACCTTGGGCACATGGTGTTTGGGAGAACTCATGCGATGAATGAACTTGCCATCATCCGACAGCAGCAGCAAGCCGGTGGTGTCCTGGTCCAGCCGGCCTACGGCCTGCACCCCGGCGGCCGCGCCGCCGCCGCGCTGGCGAATCGGTGCTGGCAACAGCGTGTAGATGCTGGGGTAAGTGCTGGGTTTTTGCGAGCATTCGTAGCCTGCCGGCTTGTGCAGCATCAAATAGGCTTTCTCGTGGTATTGCCAGGCCACACCCTGTACCATGAAGTGCAGGCCTTCAGCGGCAAAATCCATGGCAGGCTCCATGACGGGTGAGCCGTCTACCGCCACAAAGCCCTGTTGAATCAGCCCGGCGCACACGCGTCGTGTGCCGAAGCCCTGGGAAAAAAGAATTTCTTGTAATTGCATGGTAACCATGGGCTTATTGTCACCCGTCCGCGCAGGCCGCCCGCGGTTCCCCTGAGGTCTGCAGCCCTGCGACAAAAGCCGCCATATCGTTAACTATGTCCTGTCGCTCAGGAAGCCGCGCGATTACATTAGGTAACAAAGAACAGTTGGATTAAGTCCATGAATCAGGTTTCCGGGTGGTTGATCATTGCAGGGACAGCGTTAGTCAGCGCTGTTGCCGGTGTACTCCTGTGCCTGTGGTGGGCACGGCGGGTGGCAAGGCAGCGCAAGCGCATACCTCGGCGCTGGCCGCTCAATCCCCGCGCGCTGGCAAACTCCGAAGAAATCAAGGTCTGGCACTGGCTGAACCGGGTTTTCTTTGACCACCACGTCATGATCAAGATTCCGGTGACGCGTTTCACGCTGCCCCGCAGCGAAAAACAGGGCCCGCACTGGTACACCCTGCTCAGCGGCGTGTACTGCACCTTCACCATTTGCGCCGCCAATGGCCATGTGGTCGGCTGCATCGACGTCCCCAGCCATGGCCGCATTTCCAGAAGCAACCGCCAACTCAAGCAAACACTGCTGTCGCAGTGCGGCATGGCCTACTGGGTGGTCGAATCCGTCAACCTGCCCACGCTGGCCGAAATCCGCGCTGAATTTCTAGGCGAGATGGACAGCACAACACGCGCCCACGAGCAAGACGAAGCCATGATCAACGCAGCCCGCAACAAACTGCGCGCTTCGCTCAACCGTCAGCGGCAAAGCCGCCACAGCGGCGCTGCACCGCTCAGCGCCAGCGACGGCCGTCCCTCGTCAAGCATGGGCCCCGAGAGCCAGCAGCACAGCGAAAGCGGTTTCGATGTGGATACCCAGTGGCAGGAGCAAAACTCTTTCATTGCCCCCCTGGACAGCCGCCGGGCCACCTTGCGCTGAGCCTGCGCAAGCAACCTGCTCATACGAGCCCACCACAAGCATGCATAAAAAAGGCCGCTAACCGATTATGGTTAGCGGCCTTTGCATTGGCATATGGTGGAGCTGGGGGGATTTGAACCCCCGTCCGCGAGCCTTTTTCGGGCAGATCTACATGTTTAGCGGTCTGATTTGAGTCTCGCCACCTGTGTCGCGCAGTCGCACGCTACACAGGACGCCAGCACCCTATTTTCTCGCCCCGGGTTAAGGTACCCAGCCCGGAGCCAGCCGATAAAATTATCTTTACAGCCGGGAGCCTCTAGCTTGCGCTAAAGACCCCTTGCCCAGCCTATCGGCCTGCTGTTGTAAAGCTCACTGGCAATTAAGCAGCGAGTGCGAAACGTTCGTCGTTTGCAGTTAGTTTGTTTTAGTCTGATTTACGAGCACACTAAGCTCGACATGCACCACACCGCGTCCGAACCCACGTCGAAACCAATGCAGCCCCAAGCCAAGTAGTTTAAGGCATTCGCAGTAAATTCAATAGGGAAGCCGGGGAAACAATAGTGGCGTCAGCTTTCCACTCGCGGGTATCGGCCTTGGCACCCAGGTAGCCGTAGGCAGCCGCCACCGTGGGCATGCCTGCAGCCCGGCCGGCAATGATGTCGCGTTCGTCGTCGCCGACGTACACGCATCGGCCAGGCGCGACATTGAGTTGCCGAGCGGCTTCAAGCAGCGGGGCAGGATGCGGCTTGGCATGTGGCGTGGTGTCGCCGCTGATAATGGTCTGGGCCGTCGTAAAAAGTGGCATGGCCTGCGTCAGTGGCAGGGTAAAGCGGGCCGATTTATTGGTGACCACACCCCATTTGAGGCCCGCCTCGTCAATCCGGGCTATCAGTTCGGCCACACCATCAAACACGTAAGTCAGCACGGTCATGCGGGACTCGTAATTGACAAAAAACTCTTCCCTCAGCGCATTAAAGCGCTCGTCGTCAGGCGTCAGCCCGAACGCCACGGCGATCATGCCGCGTGCGCCGGCGCCAGCCATTGGCCGATAGTGCGAAAGGGGAATTGAATCGAGCCCCCGGTCAGTGCGCATTTTGTCGGCGGCCGCGCCCAAATCAGGGGCACTGTCAATCAGGGTACCGTCAAGGTCGAACAGCACGGCGTCGGTATGGTGGAACATGCTCAGAATCAGCCTGCCGATATTTCAGGCTTTGTGGGTGGCCAGCATGTAGTTCACGCTGGTGTTGGCACTGAGCCAGTAATGACGTGTCAACGGGTTGTACTCCATCCCCCGTGTTTGCTGCAAGTCGAGCCCGGCGGCACGGCAGTAACTGGCCAGTTCGCTGGGCTTGATGAACTTGGCGTACTCGTGCGTGCCACGAGGCAGCATGTTGAGCACATATTCAGCGCCCACAATCGCAAACAAAAAGGCTTTGGCGTTGCGGTTGATGGTGGAAAAAATGACATGGCCTCCGGGCTTGACCAATGTTGCGCAGGCCTTGACCACCGAAGACGGATCGGGGACGTGCTCCAGCATTTCCATGCAGGTCACCACATCAAAGTGGCCTGCCTGCTCGGCAGCCAGCGCCTCGGCACTGATTTCACGGTACTGAACCCCCTCGGTTTGCGCTTCAAGCGCGTGAAGCTGGGCAACTTTCAGTGCTTTGGTGGCCAGGTCAATGCCCAGCACGTCGGCCCCCTTGCGGGCCATGGAGTCGGCCAGAATGCCCCCACCACACCCTACGTCCAGAACCTTTTTTCCCTTCAACGGCACCAGCGCGTCTATCCAGTTCAGGCGCAGCGGGTTAATCTGGTGCAGGGGACGGAATTCACTTTCTGTATCCCACCAACGATGCGCCAGGTCAGAAAATTTGGCCAGTTCGGCAGGATCGAAATTATCATTTTTAGACATGGCACGATTATCGTTGAGGCATAAAAAAACCGCGCCAAGGCGCGGTTTTGGAGTAATCCCGAAAGGGGATTACTTGTTGGCGCGGGTGCCAACGACTTCGATTTCCACGCGACGGTTCTTCGCACGGCCTTCGGCAGTCTTGTTGTCAGCTACGGGCTGTTTCTTGCCTTTGCCTTCGGTGTACACGCGGTTTTTCTCGATGCCTTTGGACACCAGGTAAGCCTTCACAGCTTCTGAACGGCGAACCGACAACTTCTGGTTATAAGCCTCGCTGCCGACGGAGTCAGTGTGACCCACAGCAATGATGACTTCCAGATTGATGCCTTTGATCTTGCCGATCAGGTCATCCAGCTTGGCTTTGCCTTCTGGCTTGATCACCGATTTGTCGAAGTCGAAGAAAGCGTCAGCAGCGTAAGTTACTTTGGTTGCAGCAACCGGAGCCACAGGTACTACAGGAGCAACTACTGCAGGCGCAGGAGCAGCTACAGCAGGCGCAGGAGCAGCCATGACCGCAGGAGCAATGGCGCCATCGCAGCCAGGAGCTGCCGTTGCAGGTGTCCAGTTGGCATCGCGCCAGCACAATTCATTGGTGCCGTTCTTCCAGACCAACTCGTTGTTGCCGTTTTTCCAGTTGTCGATAGTTTGTGCACCAGCGGCGGTAACAAGCGCTGCGGAAGCAAACAACATTGCCACTTTGTTGAGTTTCTTCATGGTTCTCCTCTAGAGAAAAGCCGCAGACTGGCTGCGATTAATAATTTACACGCCGTAAGTGACCATCACCCACAACGTTGATTGCATTGTGCCATACCGGCCGGAAGCACCAAGCACAGCGTCGTCTTCGTCTTACAAAGAGACCAGTTTCTTTGGCGTTTGTTGCTGTGTAACCACAAAGTCGTCGTTTACAACGGAAGCCTTAAAATGATGGGTTAGTTTCAAGAAACTTGAAAAATCCCAACCAGGCCTCTCATGACCCAGTTCGCAAAAGAAACCCTGCCCATCAGCCTTGAAGAGGAAATGCGACGAAGCTATCTCGATTACGCCATGAGCGTGATTGTGGGCCGGGCACTGCCCGATGCACGCGATGGTCTCAAGCCCGTTCACCGGCGCGTGCTGTTTGCCATGCACGAACTGAACAACGACTGGAACCGGCCTTACAAAAAATCCGCCCGTATCGTGGGTGACGTGATTGGTAAATACCACCCGCACGGCGACCAGTCGGTTTACGACACCATTGTGCGCATGGCACAGGACTTTTCGCTGCGCCATCTGCTGGTTGACGGCCAGGGCAACTTCGGCTCGGTCGATGGGGACAACGCGGCTGCCATGCGGTACACCGAAATCCGCCTGTCAAAAATCGCCCATGAATTGCTGGCTGACCTGGACAAGGAAACCGTTGATTTTGGTCCCAACTACGATGGCAGCGAGCAGGAACCCCTGGTCATGCCAACACGGCTGCCCAATCTGCTGGTTAACGGTTCCGGCGGTATTGCCGTGGGCATGGCCACCAACATTCCACCGCACAACCTCAACGAGGTGGTCGATGCCTGCCTGCATCTGCTGAAAAATCCGGATGCAGCCATCGACGATCTGATGGAGATCATTCCCGCGCCGGACTTTCCCACGGGCGGCATTATTTACGGCATCAACGGTGTCAAGGATGGCTACCGCACCGGCCGAGGCAAAGTCGTGATGCGCGCCAAATGCCACTTTGAAGATATTGACAAGGGCCAGCGCCAGTCCATCATCGTGGACGAATTGCCTTACCAGGTTAACAAGAAGACGCTTCAGGAGCGCATGGCAGAGCTGGTACACGAAAAGAAAATCGAGGGTATCAGCCACATTCAGGACGAGAGCGACAAGTCCGGCATGCGCCTGGTGATCGAGCTCAAGCGCGGTGAAGTGCCTGAGGTCGTGTTGAACAATCTGTACAAACAGACGCAGCTGCAGGACACCTTCGGCATCAATATGGTGGCGCTGATCAACGGCCAGCCCAAACTGTGCAACCTGAAAGACCTGATAGCGGTTTTCCTGTCGCACCGCCGCGAAGTCGTGACACGCCGTACCGTTTTCACGCTGCGCAAGGCGCGCGAACGTGGTCACGTACTGGAAGGTCTGGCGGTTGCCCTGGCCAATATTGACGACTTCATTGCCATCATTCGAAACGCGCCTACCCCGCCGGTGGCGAAGGCCGAACTGATGCTGCGTCCCTGGGACAGCAGCCTGGTGCGCGAAATGCTCACCCGCGCCCGCACTGATGGCGGCGTGGTAAATGCCGACGACTACCGTCCGGACGACCTCGAAAAAGCCTACGGCATGGGCAGTGATGGCCTCTATCGCCTCTCGGAAACGCAGGCCCAGGAAATTCTGCAGATGCGCCTGCAGCGCCTGACGGGCCTGGAGCAGGACAAGATCGTCGCCGAATACAAAGAAGTCATGGCGGAAATCGATGACTTGCTTGACATTTTGGCGCGTCCAGAGCGTGTCTCGGTGATTATTGGAGAAGAGCTGACGGCCATCAAGCTTGAGTTTGGTCAAACCAAGCTGGGCGCACGGCGCAGCCATATTGAACACAGCTCGTTCGATCTCAGCACCGAGGACCTGATCACGCCCACCGACATGGTGGTAACGCTGTCGCACACCGGCTACATCAAGAGTCAGCCTCTGTCAGAGTACCGCGCACAAAAACGTGGCGGCCGGGGCAAGCAGGCCACCGCCACCAAGGAAGACGACTGGGTCGACCAGCTTTTTATTGCCAACACCCACGACTACATCCTGTGTTTTTCCAACCGCGGCCGGCTCTACTGGCTCAAGGTCTGGGAGGTTCCTGCTGGATCGCGCGGATCGCGCGGCCGACCGATTGTCAATATGTTCCCGCTGCAGGAAGGTGAAAAGATCAACGTGGTCCTGGCGCTGACCGGCGAAAAACGAAGTTTCCCGGCAGACCAGTATGTCTTCATGGCAACCAGCATGGGCACCGTCAAAAAGACGGCACTGGACGAATTCTCGAACCCCCGCAAAGTCGGCATCATTGCCGCTGTACTCGACGAGGGCGACTACCTCATCGGCGCAGCCCTGACCGACGGAAAACACGACGTGATGCTGTTCAGCGACGGCGGCAAAGCCGTGCGCTTTGACGAGAACGACGTGCGGCCCCTGAGCCGCCAGGCGCGCGGCGTACGCGGCATGATGCTCGAAGAAGGCCAGGGCGTCATCGCCATGCTGGTGGCAGAAGATGAGCAGCAAAGCATCCTGACGGCCACCCAGAACGGTTATGGCAAGCGCACGTCCATCACCGAATACACTCGCCACGGTCGCGGCACGAAAGGCATGATTGCCATTCAGCAAAGCGAACGCAATGGCAAGGTGGTGGCGGCAACACTGGTCCATGCAGACGACGAGATCATGCTGATCACGGACAAGGGGGTGCTGGTTCGCACCCGCGTCAGTGAAATCCGTGAAATGGGCCGGGCCACGCAAGGCGTAACGCTTATCGGACTGGACGAAGGCTCGCAACTCAGCGGCCTTCAGCGCATCGTTGAAAACGACGCCACACTTGAAGACAATGACACCCCAGGCGAGAACACCCCAGCCCCGGATGCCGCCAAACCGGAAACAAATTCATGAAAAAACTGATCACCGCACTTGCCATGGCGGGCCTGTTCGGCCTGGCCTGCGCCAGCGCTGCACACGCACAAACACCCACCACCAAAACCGAATGGGCTGCGAAAGTGGTGGCTCTTCAGCAAGGCCCCGAACTTGACCGGCTCGTTAACCAGCTTGCCGGCAGTACCGTTCAGGATCTGATTGGCAACTGGGGACCGCGACTCGAAGCCAACGTCCCCAAGGCCAAGCAGCAAAAAGCCTCTGAAGACCTCAACGCAGAGTTGAAAAAATATGCGGACGACACCAAAAAGCTGATTTCCAAGCAGGTGGGAAAAGTCAGCTCGGAGCAACTGGTGCCGGCCTATGTAGAGCGTTTCACCATTGAAGAACTTCAACAGATTGCCGCCTTTTTCGAGTCACCCGCCATCAAGAAATACCAGGCGACTGCCCCCGAACTGGGGAATATTTTTGTACAGAAACTGATCGAAGCCTCGCGCGCCGATGTCGGTGCCCGCGCCAAACAGTTCGATGAAGTGGCCGTAAAAATCGTCGGCGCCACGCCAGCAGCGCCTGGGGCCGGGGCTGGCAAGCCAGCCAAGAAATGACGCGGCCGTTTAATTTTTCGGCTGGCCCCGCCAATTTGCCCGAGGAAGTTCTGCAGCAGGCGGCTGCAGAAATGCTGGACTGGCAGGGCAGCGGCATGAGCGTGATGGAGATGAGTCACAGAGGCCGGGAATTCATTTCCATTTACGAAAGCGCTGAGGCCGATTTCCGTGCGTTGATGGCTGTCCCGGATAACTTCAAAATACTTTTCATGCAGGGTGGAGGGCTGGCCGAAAACGCCATCGTCCCGATGAACCTTTCACGGGGTGCCAAGGCGGATTTCGTGGTGACGGGCAGCTGGAGCGAGAAGTCGCAAAAAGAAGCCCGCAAGTATTGCGATGTCCAGATTGCTGCCACCAACGAGAGTGGAGGCCACACCATCCTGCCGCCACCATCGGGCTGGGCGCTGCGATCGGGTACAAGCTATGTTCATCTCTGCACCAACGAGACTATTCATGGGGTCGAGTTTCAATCCCTGCCCGACCTGAAGTCCCTGGGGAGCGATGCACCGCTGGTGATCGATTTTTCATCGCACGTCGCGTCAAGGCCGGTAGACTGGTCGAAAGTAGGTCTTGCCTTTGGCGGCGCACAAAAAAATCTGGGTCCTGCGGGCGTCACGCTGGTCGTGGTCCGGGAAGAGTTGCTTGGCCACGCCTTGGACATCTGCCCCAGCGCCTTCAATTACAAAACGGTGGCTGACAACGGCTCGATGTACAACACGCCGCCGACCTATGCCATCTACATTGCGGGTCTGACGTTCCAATGGCTCAAGCGCCAGAGCGAGAGCAGCCCGACAGGCGATTCAAAAGCGCCCTTAAAAGGCATCGCCGCCATGGAAAAGCGCAATCTCGCCAAGGCACAGCTGCTTTACGACGCGATAGATCACTCGCAGTTTTACTTCAACAAAGTCGGCAAGGATTGCCGCTCTCGCATGAACGTACCTTTTTTTCTGCGGGATGAAACGCGCAATGAGGCCTTTCTGACCGGTGCGAAGGCGCGGGGTCTGCTGCAGCTCAAGGGCCACAAGTCGGTCGGCGGCATGCGCGCCAGCCTCTACAACGCCATGTCCATGGCCGGTGTCGAGGCACTGGTGGGCTACATGCGAGAATTCGAACAAAAAAGCGCCTGACATGACAGCCAACCTCGCCGATTTGCGCGTCCAGATTGACGCGCTGGACAAAGAACTGCTGAACCTCCTCAACCGCCGCGCACGCGTCGCCGAGCAAGTGGGTGAAGTCAAGAAACGGGAAGGTACGCCCTTTTTCCGTCCTGACCGGGTCGCTCGTGTCATTGAACAGGTCCAGCAGGCGAACACCGGCCCGCTGAAAAACGAACATGTTGCCGCTGTCTGGCGTGAAATCATGTCGGCCTGCCTGGCGCTGGAGTCCCCGGTCCGTGTGGCTTACCTGGGTCCTGCCGGCACCTTCAGCGAGCAGGCTGCCCTGAATTTTTTTGGCGCCAGCATTGAGCATGTTCCCTGCGTCAGCATTGATGAAGTGTTCCGCGCTACGGCGGCAGGAAGCGCCAGCTACGGCGTCGTGCCGGTTGAAAACTCCACCGAAGGCGTGGTGTCACGCTCGCTAGACCTGTTTCTGAACTCGCCCCTGCACATCGTCGGTGAAATCAGCCTGCTGGTGCGCCACAACCTGCTGCGCCTGTCAGACTCCCTGGAGGGCATCGAAGCGGTTTACGCACACCCGCAGGCCCTGGCGCAGTGCCAGGGATGGCTGACAACCCATCTGCCCAATGCCGACCGCCGCGCCGCATCCAGCAACGCCGAAGGCGCCCGCCTGGCCGCCACCAATCCGGCCTGGACCGGTATCGCCAGCGATCGCGCGGCAGCCCAGTTCGGCCTGCATACGGCGGCTCACGCCATTCAGGACGATGCCTTTAACCGCACGCGTTTTGCCGTGGTATGCCTTCCGCAAACCCTGCCCTCGCCACCGGCCTCGGGCAAGGACTGCATCAGCGTGGTGGTGTCTGTACCCAACCGTCCGGGCGCAGTGCACGACATTTTGGTGCCGCTGAAAACCCACGGTGTTTCCATGACCCGTTTCGAATCGCGTCCTGCCCGTTCGGGCCAGTGGGAATATTATTTTTATATCGATCTGCAAGGCCACCCTTCGCAGGATCACGTGAAAGCGGCATTGGCTGATTTGCAGGGGCTTTGCGCTTTTTACAAAGTCCTGGGAAGCTACCCGGTCAGCGATTGAGGCCGCATGAACCGGGACAGCCGCCACATGCAACAACTACAAGAAACTTTGGTGCAACGTCATGTTTGAACAATTAGGACTCATTGGCTGCGGTCTGATGGGTGGATCTTTTGCGCTGGCGCTCAAGCGCGCCGGCCTGGTCAAACGCGTTGTTGGCTACAGCAAGTCCCCCTCCACCACAGAGCGTGCGCGCCAGATGGGCGTGATTGATGTGGAGGCACCTTCCGCCCTGCTGGCCGTGTCGGGAGCCGACATCGTGTTGCTGGCCATACCGGTGGCTGCCACCGAGGCCACCTTCAAGGCCATCCGGCATCTGGTGGGACCCAATACACTGATCATGGACGTCGGTTCGACCAAACGCGATGTCGTGGACGCGGCACGGCGTGTGCTGCGTGAAAACGTCGGCTCGTTTGTGCCCTGTCATCCCATCACGGGCAAGGAAGTTTCGGGCGTCGAGCACGCCGATGCAGACCTCTACAACGGCAAACAGGTCATCCTGACGCCGATTGAACGTACCTTCACCGCCCAGCTTCAAAAGGCCACCGACGTCTGGACCGCTCTGGGCTGCCACGTCACCCAGATGTCGCCGCAGTCCCACGATGCCGCCTATGCGGCAGTCAGCCACCTGCCCCATCTGATTGCTTTTGCGCTGATCAACGGTATCACGGGTCAGGAGCAGGGCAAGGAATTCATGGCGCTGGCCGGACCTGGTTTTCGTGACTTCACCCGGATTGCCGCCAGTGACCCCACCATGTGGCGCGACATCATGATGGCCAACCGCGAGGAACTGCTGGCCCAGTCAAAGATCTTCCAGCAAACCCTGCAGTCGCTCGAACAGCTGATCTCCAGTGGCAGCGGTGACGTGCTCGAATTCATGATTGAGCAGGCCAGTGAGACGCGCGCCAACTGGCGCATTTCGTCGCAGAAATCACACAAATAAGCGCTGCGCCATGTTCGATATCGACCACCTGGATATTCCGCCGCTGCTGCGCGCGGGAGGCACAGTCCGTCTTCCAGGCTCCAAGAGTATTTCCAACCGTGTGTTGCTGCTCGCCGCGCTAAGTGATGGCCAAACCACCGTCCACGACCTGCTGGCCTCCGACGACACTGCCGTGATGCTGGCAGCGCTCAAGCAGCTAGGGTGCACGGTGCAGCAAGATGGCAACTCAGCGGTGATTGACGGCCTGGGCAGCAAATTGGCCTGCGGCAAAGCCCGGCTTTTCATGGGTAACGCCGGTACGGCCATACGGCCGCTGACCGCTGCGCTTGCGTTGCTGGGCGGCGAGTTTGAGCTGTCGGGCGTGCCGCGCATGCACGAGCGACCGATTGGCGACCTGGTTGACGCACTCCGGCAGCTGGGCTGCTCGATTGACTACCTGGGCAACGAAGGCTTCCCGCCTTTGCGCCTGCTGCCGGCTAGCGGCCCGCTGAAGCTGGATGCGCCCATCCGCGTTCGTGGAGATGTTTCAAGCCAGTTTTTGACCGCCCTGCTGATGGCGCTGCCGCTGGTGGCGCGCCATGATATTGACATCGAGGTGGTGGGCGAGCTGATCTCCCGACCCTACATCGAAATCACGCTGAACCTGCTCAAGCGCTTTGGCATCCATGTGCAGCGCCCCCTGGGTGCCGACAACTGGCAGCGCTTTGTCATTCCTGCCGGCAGCCAGTACCGGTCGCCTGGCGTCATCCATGTGGAGGGTGACGCCTCGTCCGCTAGCTATTTCATAGCACTCGGCGCACTCGCCGTTGGGGTTGAGGGCACAAATGGCATAGAAATTCTGGGTGTAGGCGCTGACTCCATCCAGGGGGACATCCGTTTTGTAGACGCTGCTCGGATGATGGGGGCGCAAATCACCAGCAGCCCCAACTCGCTGCGTATTTCACGGGCTTCACCCGGCAAACCGGGTGAACCAGATGAACGCCGGCCGCTCAAGGCCATTGACCTGGACTGCAACCATATTCCCGATGCCGCCATGACACTGGCCGTGATGGCGCTTTATGCCGACGGCACCACCACGCTGCGCAACATTGCCAGCTGGCGCGTCAAGGAAACTGACCGGATTGCCGCCATGGCCTGCGAGCTGCAAAAGCTGGGGGCCACCGTTGAAGAGGGTGCCGACTACCTCAAAATCACGCCGCCAGCGCAGAAAAAAGCATGGCAGGCCGCCAGCATTCACACCTACGACGACCACCGTATGGCCATGTGTTTTTCGCTGGCAGCCTTCAATCCCGCGCAGCTCCCCGTCAGAATTCTCGACCCCAAGTGCGTGGCCAAGACCTTCCCGGATTATTTCGAAACCCTGTTCTCCGTGGTTGAAGCCGACACCAACGCCATACCGGTGATTTGTGTGGACGGCCCTACCGCCTCTGGCAAAGGCACGCTGGCCGCCCTGGCGGCGCAACGGCTTGGCTACCACTACCTCGATTCAGGGGCCTTGTACCGCCTGAGCGCATTTGCCGCCACGCGCGCCGGTGTGTCACTGGACGATGGGCCAGGCGTGGCCCTTGTCGCACGCACCTTGCCGGTGCATTTCCGGGGCGACCGGGTCTTGCTGGACGGTGAAGACGTGTCGGAAGCCATTCGCGCCGAAACCGCCGGCATGGCGGCCTCGCAGGTATCGGCCCACCCGGAGGTCCGAGTCGCCCTTTTGGCCCTGCAGCACAGCTTTCGCCGTCTGCCCGGGCTGGTGGCCGATGGCCGGGACATGGGAACCGTGATTTTTCCGGGCGCCCCGCTCAAAATCTACCTGACCGCCAATGCGCTTCACAGGGCCGAACGCCGCCATAAGCAATTGATTTCAAAGGGAAATCCGGCTACAATAGTGGCGATTCAGCAGGATTTGGAGGCCAGAGATGCGCGGGATATGTCCCGTCAAGCGGCCCCTTTAAAACCTGCCGATGATGCACTGCTGCTGGACAACTCTGACTTGTCGATTGAAAAATCGGTCAACCAGGTGATTGACTGGTGGCAAGGCACCCGGCCCTTCTGACCCGCCAACGCACACCCCTCTGACGGGGCGCTTGGGTCAAAAGGTTCATTAACGCAACTTGCGGTCTTATGCTTCATAAGGCTGCAACACTCACCAAACCGCCGCAAGCAGCTATAAAAACAATAGCAATTCCGCTATTGGAATCCTGTTCTGTGGATTAGGAAAATCATGTCTGAATCTTTTGCCGATCTATTTAACGAATCACTGCAACGCTGCGAAATGCGTTCCGGCGAAGTCATCACTGCCGAAGTAGTGCGCATCGATCACAACCACGTGGTTGTGAACGCTGGACTGAAGTCCGAGGCTTATGTCCCCCTCGAAGAATTCAAGAACGACCAGGGCGAACTCGAAGTCCAGGTCGGCGACTTCGTCTCTGTGGCCATCGACTCCGTCGAAAATGGTTACGGCGACACCCTGCTGAGCCGCGACAAGGCCAAGCGCCTGGCCTCGTGGATGAGCCTGGAAAAAGCCCTGGAATCCGGCGAGTTTGTCACTGGCCAGACCAGCGGCAAAGTCAAGGGTGGCCTGACCGTTCTGGTCAATGGCATCCGCGCCTTCCTGCCCGGTTCACTCATCGACACCCGCCCCATCAAGGACTTGTCTCCGTACGAGAACAAGACCATGGAATTCAAGGTTATCAAGCTCGACCGCAAGCGCAACAACGTGGTGTTGAGCCGCCGCGCTGTGGTCGAAGCCAGCATGGGCGAAGAGCGCGCCAAGCTGATGGAAACCCTGAAAGAAGGCTCGGCAGTCAAGGGCATCGTCAAGAACATCACCGAGTACGGTGCATTTGTTGATCTGGGCGGTATCGACGGCTTGCTGCACATCACCGACATGGCATGGCGCCGCGTGCGTCACCCAAGCGAAGTGGTGACGGCTGGCCAGGAAATCGTGGCCAAGATCCTGAAGTTCGACGCCGAGAAAAACCGCGTGTCACTGGGTCTGAAGCAAATGGGCGACGACCCATGGATGGGCGTGAACCGCCGCTATCCACAGGGCACCCGCCTGTTTGGCAAGATCACCAACATCGCCGACTACGGCGCGTTTGTGGAACTCGAGCCAGGCATCGAAGGTCTGGTGCACGTGTCTGAAATGGACTGGACGAATAAAAACGTCGCGCCAAGCAAGCTCGTGGCACTCGGCGACGAAGTCGAAGTCATGGTCCTCGAGATCGACGAAGACAAGCGCCGCATTTCCCTGGGCATGAAGCAGTGCAAGGCCAACCCATGGCAAGAATTTGC
>JANNXF010000083.1:0-7556 GCA_031409395.1 Polaromonas sp. | reverse complement strand
CAAAAACTAAAAAGCTGCCCGAAGGCAGCTGACCCTGACAACGCTCCGGCCCACAGGCACGGAGCACGGCGCATCAGTTGCCCGGAACCTTGCCTTCTACGCCCTTGACATAGGTTTTCAGGCCGCCCAGAAACTTGTCGTCAGCCACGGTGTCTTTGTCCACCAGTTCTTTGCCGGTGTTGTCCATGATCGGGCCTTTCCAGATGGAAAAGCTGACGTCTTTCAGACCCGCCTTGACTTCTTCCACGCGCTTTTTGGTGTCGTCCGGCACGTCGGCGGCCACAGACACCATGTCGATGGCGCCCTCTTTCACGCCCCACCAGGCGCTGGTGCCGCCGGTCCATTTGCCCTCAAGCGCTTCGCCCACCGACTTCACATAGTACGGACCCCAGTTGATGATGGCCGAACCCAGGTGCGCCTTGGGGCCGTAGCTGCTCATGTCCGAATCCCAGCCAAAGGCACGCTTGCCCATTTTTTCAGCGGTTTGCAACACGGCCGACGAATCGGTGTTTTGCATCAGCACGTCGGCCCCGCCGTTGATCAGTGCAGTCGCTGCTTCGGTTTCCTTGGGCGGGTTGAACCACTCGTTGACCCACACCACCTTGGTCTTGATTTTCGGGTTGACCGACTGCGCGCCCAGCGTGAAGCTGTTGATATTGCGGATCACCTCGGGAATGGGAATGGAACCCACCACACCCACGGTGCCGGTCTTGCTCATCTTGCCGGCAATCACGCCCGCCATGTAGGCGCCTTCATAAGTGCGGCTGTCATAGGTGCGCATGTTCTCGGCGGTTTTGTAGCCGGTGGCGTGCTCGAACTTGACGTCCTTGGTGTCAGCGGCGACCTTGAGCATGGGCTCCATGTAGCCAAAGGTGGTGCCAAAAATCAGCCTGTTGCCCTGCTGGGCCATGTCACGAATCACGCGCTCGGCGTCAGCCGACTCGGGCACTTTCTCGACGAAGCTGGTGATGACCTTGTCGCCGTAGACTTTTTCGACTTCCTTGCGGCCGTTGTCATGCGCAAAAGTCCAGCCACCGTCACCCACCGGGCCGACGTAGGCAAATGCAATCTTCAGGGGTTCGGGCTTGGCCGGTGCAGGGGCCGATGCCGCAGCCGCTGGTGCGGGCGCAGGCGCGGCCTCTTCCTTTTTGCCGCAGCCCACCAGCGCGGCAGTGGCTGCCACCGACAGGGCGGCCAGCGTGAAGGAACGTTTTTGCAGGTCTGTCATGTCATCTCGCTTTCGTTGAAAAGAAAAATCAGGAGGCTTTCGAAAAAATGGTCTGCAGGACAAGCCGTCAATTATGCGTCTCAAAACGACGCTGGTTCAGGCCTGTCCGGCCCTGTCAGCCCCCGGGGTAAAAGGGCTTGCCAATCGAGCTGGGCATGTTGACCCGTATCCACAGCGGGTTGCGCGAAATCAGCACCAGCACCACGATGGTAGCCAGGTAGGGCAGCATGGTCAAAAACTGGCTGGGGATATCAACCCCCAGGCCCTGCAGATGAAACTGCAGCATGGTCACGCCACCAAACAGGTAGGCGCCCAGCAAAACACGGGCCGGACGCCAGGTGGCAAAGGTGGTGAGCGCCAGCGCAATCCAGCCCTTGCCGGCAATCATGCCCTCAACCCACAGCGGCGTGTACACCAGCGACACATAGCTGCCCGCCAATCCGCACAAGGCCCCGCCGGCCACCACCGCCGCCAGGCGGATGCGCCGCACCGGGTAGCCCAGCGCATGCGCTGACTCGGGGCTTTCCCCCACCGAGCGCAGCACCAGGCCGGCCCGGGTACGGTACAAAAACCAGATCAGCGCCGCGGTCAGGGCCATGGCGATATAGACCATCGGGTGCTGGCGAAACAGCGCCACGCCCAGAAACGGAATATCGCCAAGCAGCGGAATCGGGAACTGCGACTGCTCAGGCAGTTTCTTTTGCACATAGTGAATGCCCGCAAAAGCCGAAAACCCCGCACCAAACAGGCTCAGGGCCAGCCCGGTGGCGTACTGGTTGGTGTTGAGCCAGATCACCAGCAGGCCAAAAATCGCCGCCAGAAAAGCACCCGCCGCCATGCCGGCGGCAAAACCCAGCCAGGTGTTGCCGGTATGCACGGTCGTGGCAAAACCGGCAATGGCGGCGCAAAGCATCATGCCTTCGGCGCCCAGATTCACAATGCCGGCTTTTTCATTGATGAGCAGCCCCAGGGCCGCAATGGCCAGCACGGTGCCCGCGCTCAGCGTGGCGGCCAGCAGCAATGCCGTCGACTCCATCAGTGCGCTCCCTGGACGGTTTTAAGCCTGGGCAGCGACGCCTTGAGCCGGTAGGCCATCAGCGTGTCGCAGGCCAGCAGGTTGAACAGCAGCAGGCCCTGAAACACTCCGGTGAGGGATTTGGGCAGGCCCAGGCGCGACTGCGCCAGCTCGCCGCCGATGTAAAACATGCTCATGAGCAGCGCAGAAAACACCACGCCCACCGGGTGAAGGCGCCCGACAAACGCCACAATGATGGCGGCAAAACCGTAGCCTGCGGGCACGTAGGTGGTGAGCTGGCCAATCGGGCCGGCGACCTCCAGCGCACCGGCCAACCCGGCTGCGCCGCCAGACGTCAGCAGCGCCACCCAGAGCGCCCGCCGCGACGAAAACCCGGCGTAGCGCGCGGCCAGCGGCGCCAGGCCGCTGACCTCCTGCCGAAAGCCGGCGTAGGTGCGAAACAAGAACAGCCACAGCCCCGCCACGCCGACCAGCGCCAGAATAATGCCGATATTGACGCGCGAACCTTCCATCAGCCGGGGGATGCGCGCCGCAGCCTCAAAGGTTCTGGTTTGCGGAAAGTTGTAGCCGTTGGGGTCTTTCCAGGGGCCAAACACCAGAAAGCTCAGCACCATGTCGGCCACATAGACCAGCATCAGGCTGACCAGGATTTCATTGGCATTGAAGCGGTCGCGCAGCCAGGCCGTGATACCCGCCCACGCCATGCCGCCCACCACCCCGGCCAGCAAGACCAGCGCCACAATCCAGCGCCCGGTGGTCTTGTCGGCCAGCAAGGCCACGCCACCGGCCACCACGGCGCCCATGACAAACTGGCCTTCGGCGCCGATGTTCCACACGTTGGAACGAAAGCACACGGACAACCCCAGCGCAATGATGAGCAGGGGCGTCGCCTTGACCATCAGTTCGCTCAGTGCATACGGCGACTTGATGGGTTCCCAGAAGAACACCTGCAACCCCTTGACCGGGTCTTTGCCGAGCGCCACAAACAGCAGCACACCAATCACCACGGTGACGAGCAGCGCCAGAACCGGCGACGCATAGGTCCAGAATTTTGACGGCTCGGGCCGTGCTTCAAGCTTCAGCATGGGCCGCCTCCACTGCCGCACGCGCCGGTGCCTGCGCTGCGTCCCACAAGCCACTCATCCACTGCCCGACCAGCTCGACCGTTGCATCAGCGCGCGGCAAAGATGGCGAAAGCCGCCCTTTGGCCATGACCTGAAGGCGGTCGCAAATTTCAAACAGCTCGTCGAGCTCTTCGCTTACCACCAGCACCGCGCAACCGGCGTCGCGCAGTCGCAGAAGCTGCCCGCGTATTTGCGCAGCAGCACCCACATCCACGCCCCAGGTCGGCTGCGACACAATCAGCAGCGCCGGGTTGGCGTCAATCTCGCGGCCCATGATGAATTTTTGCAAATTGCCCCCCGACAGGGATTTGGCCGCCGCTTGCGGCCCGCCCGACTTGACCTGGTAGCGCTCAATGATCTGCTGCGCCTGGGCCAGCAACAGCCCGCCCCTGAGCCAGCCGCCCGCACCGACCGCCTCTTTGCGCGTCAGCAGGAGGTTGCGCGCCAGGGACAGCGAGGGCACGGCACCGCGCCCGAGGCGCTCCTCGGGCACAAAATGCAGGCCCAGGCTGCGCCGCTGGCCGGGGCCCAGCTTGCCAGCGCCCTGACCCTTGACCACGATGGATGCGGCAGCGGCCCGCGTGTCTTCACCCGACAGCGCGTAAAGCAACTCTTTCTGGCCATTGCCCGACACACCGGCAATGCCCACGACTTCGCCGGCACGCACCTGCAGGCCGATATGCTGAAGGTCAACGCCAAATTGCTCGACTTTGGGCAAGGTGAGCTGTCGCACCTCCAGCACCACATCGCCAGTTTGGGAAGCGCGGTGAACCAGCGCGGGCGGCTCGGCCCCAATCATCAGGCGGCTCAGCGAGGCGTTGGACTCCAGGCGCGGGTCGCACACCCCCGACACCTGTCCGCCGCGCAGCACGGTGCAGGCGGTACACAGCGCGCGGATTTCGTGGAGCTTGTGGCTGATGTACAAAATGCTGCAGCCCTGCGCCGCCAGCTGGCGCAGCGTGACAAACAGGTTGTCGACTGCCTGCGGCGTCAGCACCGAGGTGGGTTCGTCCAGAATCAGCAGCCTGGGATGGGTCAGCAGGGCGCGCACGATTTCGACGCGCTGACGCTCGCCCACGCTCAGCGTGTGCACCGGCCGGGTCGGGTCAAGCTGCAGCCCATAGGCCTGGGTGGTCTGCGTGATGCGCAGCGACACCTCGGCCAGGCTGGTCTGTTTGCCCTGCCCCAGCCAGACGTTTTCAGCCACCGTGAGGGTGTCAAACAGGCTGAAGTGCTGAAACACCATGCTCACGCCCAGCGCTCTGGCCTCTTGCGGGTTGCGTACCACCACCTGCTGGCCGTCTATGGCCATGCTGCCGGCGTCAGGCTTGACAGCCCCGTAGATGATTTTCATCAGCGTGGATTTGCCCGCACCGTTTTCGCCCAGCACCGCATGAATCTCTCCAGGCAGCACCGTGAGGGCGATGCCGCTGTTGGCCACGATGCCGGGGTAACGCTTGGTGATGCCCGAGAGCTGAAGCCGGGGCAGCAAGGGTGCGGCGTTCTCGGAAGGGGGAAGCGGGATGGTCATCGGCGTGGGGGCAAGGCAATGGAGCGGGGTACAGGATTTATTAAACGCGTTTTTGGGCTATAGCCCTTATTCAATGGGCGCAAGCAGCTATTCTTTTCGTAGCATGGAGGTGACCGACTTGACCCGCTCGCGCAGCCATTTCGCGGCGTTCGAGGCGTGCGTGCGTTCATGCCAGAGCTGGTAGTACATCATGCGAGGAAACGCCACCGGGCAAGGCAGTATTTTCACCGGAAGCTGCCCGGTAAAGCGTTCGCAGTACTGACGGCCGGTGGTCATGATAAGCAAGCTCGATGCCACCATGGACGGCATCAGGCCAAAATGCGGGCAGCGCACCGTGATGTTGCGGCGCAGGCCCAGGGCGTCCAGGTGTTCATCAATCACACCCTTGGCACCCGGGTGTGTCGCGGTCGGCGCAATGTGCTCTGACGCCAGCCAGGTGGCGCTATCCCAGGCGCGGCGCACCGCCGGGTGGCCCTGGGCCACCAGGCACACCACCTCGTCACCAAACAGGCGGGCCATGTGCAGGTCATCGGGCGGCGCGGCCCAGTTGCCGATCACGATGTCAACCTGCCCCTGGGCCAGCTGCGTGCGGTAGTCGGACTCCGCAGACAGCGGGTGGATTTCGATGGCGCAGTGCGGCGCCTGCGCCTTGATTTGCGCCACCAGCTGCGGCAAAAACAAAGGGTCGAGGTAATCGCTGGCGCCAATGCGAAAAGTGCTTTGGTCGGTGCCCGGGTTAAAGCCGCGGGCGTCGCTGAACAGCATGCCGGCCGCCCGGAGAATGCTGGCAGACGGCTCGATCATGCGCAGACCGGCATCGGTGGGCACCATGCCCGAACCCGAACGCACCAAAATAGGATCACCCGCCAGCCCGCGCAGGCGCTTGAGCGCTGCGCTGACGGCAGGTTGGTACATTCCCAGTCGGATGGCGGCGCGCGAGACGCTGCGTTCGGTAAGCACGGTGTTCAGGACCCTGATGAGATGGAGGTCTATCTTGTCGAACATGGTCTGATATTTCGCCGCTTCTTTCATACGCGCTGGCCCATGCGCCTGATACGCTCTTTTGTATGCTGACCTGCACCTGAGTGTCTTACCCTGAAAAAAATGTCCCGCATGCCCGTCCCCTCTGCAGAGCCTCTTGCCGTCAAAACCATCCGGTTTATACGGCGGGGCGCCCTTGTTTCCCTGAGCAATGTACCACCCAGCCGCACCCTGCTGGAGGTGCTGCGAGAAGACCTCGCCTGCAGCGGAACCAAGGAAGGCTGCGGCGAAGGTGACTGCGGCGCCTGCACCGTAGTGGTGGCCGACGCCGACGCCCGGCACAGTGGCGCGCTGCGCTACCGCGCCATCAACAGCTGCATCCGCCTGGCCCATTCGATTGACGGTATGGCGCTGTGGACGGTGGAGGACATTGCGGCGCAAGACGGCACGCTGCATCCCGCGCAGCAGGCCATGCTGCAGTGCCACGGCTCCCAATGCGGTTTCTGCACCCCCGGTTTTGTCATGAGCCTGTTTGGCATGTACCAAAACCATATTGCCCCCACGCTTGCCACTGCGTGTGCTGCGCTGCCCCCCGAGGGGGCTGGCCTTGCTGGGGGCGGCCCGGCGCTGCGGCCGTTGGCCCCCACGCTCGTCACTTCGTGTGCTGCGCTGCCCCCCGAGGGGGCGCTGCGCCTGCGGCCCGGCAAAGCCGGTTCCGCGGCCCCTGCTGGTGGAGAGGAAGAAGACTTCCCCACGCTTGCCACGTTCCCGCCCATCACGCGGGCGCTGGCGCAGGAAGAGCTCTCGGGCAACCTGTGCCGCTGCACCGGCTACCGGCCGATTCTGGAGGCCGCGCAGACCATGGACACGCTGCCGCCCGTGGCCGTTGACGAAGCCGACTTGCTACAAAAACTGGAGCTGCTTGCGCCCGTGCCTTCTGGGCTAGAGGCCAATTTGGCTTATCAATCACCCCCCACCCTCAATGCCTTGCTGAAAGCCCGCGCAGACCACCCCGACGCGCAACTCGTCGCCGGTTGCACCGATGTCGGCCTGTGGGTGACCAAGCGGCACCAGCAGTTTGAGCGCGTGATTGATGTGACCCAGGTGCGTGAACTGCGGCGTATTGAGCACTACCCGCACCACATTGCCATAGGCGCGGCCGTCACGCTGCACGATGCGTATGCGGCACTGGCCAAAGACCGGCCCCAGCTGCACGGTTTTGCCACCCGCTTTGCCGGGCTGTCGGTGCGCAATTCGGGCACGCTGGGCGGCAACGTGGCCAACGGCTCACCGATTGGGGACTCGATGCCGCTGCTGATCGCCCTGGGGGCCAGCGTGGTACTGATGAGCCTCAGGGGGCACCGGGAACTCGCGCTGGAGCAGTTGTATACCGGTTACCGCCAGAATGTGATGGCACCCGACGAGGTACTGGCCTGGATCAAGGTGCCCAAGGCCACCGCATTTGAGAACGCCAGGGTCTACAAAATATCCAAACGCTACGACGACGATATTTCGGCTGTGTGCCTGGCCATCAACCTGCACATTGAGGGCGGCATGGTCAGGTCTGCCTCCATAGGCGCAGGCGGGGTGGCGGCCACGCCCGTGCGTGCCGTCAGCACCGAAGCGGCGCTGCGCGGCCAGCCCTGGACGCAGGCC
>JANNXF010000082.1:0-23776 GCA_031409395.1 Polaromonas sp. | reverse complement strand
CTGGAAGTGCTGGACGAAAGCGCCGCCCACGCGGGCCACGCGGGCGCCAATGACCAGGGTTTTGGCACCCACTTTCGGGTTCGTATTGCCAGCCCGGCTTTTGCAGGCAAGAGCCGGGTAGCCCGCCACCGCCTTGTGTATGATTCACTGCAAAATTTCATCGACCAGGGGCTGCACGCCCTCGCCATTGAAATTGTTGAGCCCTCTAACACGCCAACCTGATTTCAACCCTGGCCGGGCCCCCTCCATCACCATCTGCACGCCTTTCACAAGCACCATCAAAGGGATTACGAAGACATCATGAAAAAACAACTTTTACTGGCCACCGCCGTGGCAGGCCTGCTGGCCTTTGGCGCGCAAGGCGCCCTGGCTCAAAACCTCGCAATCGTCAACGGCAAGGCTGTGCCCAAGACGCGTCTCGACGCGCTGGCCCAGCAGGTAGCGAAATCAGGACGTCCGGTCACGCCTGAAATGGAAGGCCAATTGCGCGAAGAAGTAATTGCCCGCGAAATCTTCATGCAAGAAGCCGAAAAGCAGGGTCTGTCGGCCAGCGAAGATTTCAAGACCCAGATGGAACTGGCTCGCCAGACCATTTTGATCCGGGAACTGTTTGCAAACTACCAGAAGAAAAACCCGGTCACAGACGCTGACCTGCAGGCTGAATACGACAAGTTTGCGGCAGCCAACGGCGGCAAGGAATACAAGGCGCGGCACATTCTGGTTGAAAAAGAAGCGGAAGCCAAAGCCATCGTCGCCAGCCTGAAAAAAGGCGGCAAGTTTGAAGACATCGCCAAAAAGCAGTCGAAAGACCCAGGCTCAGGTGCCAAAGGCGGTGATCTTGACTGGGCCAACCCATCAAGCTATGTGGCTGAATTCACCGAGGGCATGCTCAAGCTGTCCAAAGGGCAATTCACAGAGACCCCGGTCAAAACGCAGTTTGGCTACCACGTGATTCGGGTGGACGACATCCGCTCGGCCCAGTTGCCCTCGTTTGAAGAAGTCAAACCGCAAATTGCCCAGCAAATGCAGCAGCAAAAGCTGGTCACTTTCCAGGACGACCTGCGCAAGAAAGCCAAGATCGAGTAAGTCTGGGGGCGTGCGGACAGTCCCAACCGGCCCACCTTGCTGATTTTCCGAAAAAAGCGCGGCCTGTCCGCGCTTTTTTTATGGCTTCAATGCCGATGACATGGGCCGTGCAGCTGATGTGCCCATGCCGTCACAGCCTTGAGAGTTATCCCTGCTGCATGTGGACAAGCTTGTTGATGAACTACTGGAGAAGTCCGCACATTGAAGCTGGGCGGGACCTGGCAGCCGGTGCCTGCGTTTTAAGCGACGGGTTGTGACAGCCAGGTTTTTGGCTCCAGCGCTCAGGCGGCTGCGGGCTTGAGTTGCATGGACTTGAATTCCAGAAACTCTTCAAACCCGTAAAGACCGTTCTCGCGTCCGTTGCCTGACTGTTTGTAGCCGCCAAAAGGTGCGTTTGAATTGAAGGGGCCACCATTGATGTCGACTTGCCCGGTACGCATGCGGCGGGCGACCTTCATGGCATGTTCGTCGGTGCCGCTCCATACCGCCCCACCCAGACCATAAATCGTGTTGTTGGCAATGGCTATCGCCTCTTCTTCACTCTGGTAGGTGATGATCACCAGCACCGGTCCAAAAATCTCTTCCTGGGCCAGCGTGTCCGTGGCCTTGATGCCCAAAATGGTGGGCTGGACAAAGTAGCCTTTCCCCTCCGTATTTCCAGCACCGCCGGCAATCACATCGGCGCCTTCGTCGATGCCAGTGCGGATGAAGCCCAGCACACGGTCGCGCTGCGCGGCGCTGACCAGCGGCCCGAGCTTGCTGGTTTCCTCAAGGCTGGGCCCCACACTGAACCGGGCAATGGCGGCCTGCGCCAGGGCTTTGACTTCGTCATAGCGGCTGTCGGGCACCAGCATGCGGGTATGCGCCGAACAGGTCTGCCCGCTGTTCAACATGCAGGCGGCTACGGTGCCTTTCACCGCGGCTTCCATGTTGGCATCGTCCAGAATCACGCTGGCTGATTTGCCGCCGAGTTCCAGCGCGACACGTTTGACTGACTGACTGGCCAGTTCGCCCACGCGCTTGCCGGCGCGGGTAGAACCGGTAAAGCTCACCATGTCGACCTCCGGGTGCGTGGCCAGCACCTCGCCCACCTCCGGGCCCAGGCCGTTGACCAGGTTGAACACGCCGGGTGGAAGGCCCGCCTCATGAATGATCTCGGCCAGAATCATGGCGTTGACCGGCGCAATTTCACTGGGTTTGAGCACGACGGTGCAACCGGCCACCATGGCGGGGGCGATTTTCAGGGTGATCTGGCTGAGCGGAAAATTCCACGGGGTGATGCAGCCCACCACACCAATCGGCTCGCGCACCACCAGTGAGTTGCCCACTTGTTTCTCCCACTCGAACTGGCGCGCCACTTTGGCAAAGTTGGCCCAGTGCCAGGCGGGGCCGCCGACCTGAATGGCGCGCGCCATTTTCAAAGGCATGCCGACTTCGCGGGCAATGGCCAGGGCCAGGTCTTCGGTGCGGGCCTTGATGCCGGCGGCGACCTTGTCTAGATAGCCGGCGCGGGTTTCAACCGGCAGGGTTGACCAGCTGTCAAATGCCGCCCGGGCGGCCAGCACCGCCGCAGTGGCCTCTTGCGCGGTGCCTGCTGGCACGGTGGCCATCAGGGCTTCGGTGCTGGAGTCGTGCACCGGCAGTGTTTGTGGCGATTGCGCCTTGACCCACTGGCCGTTGATGTAGTGCGCAGGGTAAGCAGTCATGGAAGTAGGCATGGTGGTTTTGGTGTCTTTGGATAAGCAGGCAGGGAAAAGGCCATCAATTGCAGAGAGCTGACTGGCCGGAAAAGCGGGGGAAAGCAGGGGGAAGCTTTTTTAGCTACCCCCGAAAATCACGATAAACAAAAAGGATTAAGCAATGTTCAACATCAGAATCAACTTGACATTCAGTTACTAAGCTGTTGATTTTCAATGTTGTTTTTTGTTAACCAATTCGCGTAAAACCGGTTGCGCCACGGCGGGCCGAGTCTTAATCTACCAGAGTTGATGGCGACATGCACCGCACAAGGCCGCATGGCGACACCTTTTGAACGCTTACCGGCAGCCAGTCCGGCAGAAAGTTTTTTACCTGATGCGCTGGTTGAAACCTGTTTTGAAAAGTAGCTTCATCGCCCTGCTGGGCGGGGGTGAAGTTACGGCCTCGACGCTGGAAAACCGAACCGAGGATCTTCGCCAGTTCATTCTGGACGAACTCGGTGAGTGCGGCGAGAAAAGCTATCCCATCCTCGTTCGCCGCGTTTTGTACGCCCAGGACGCCCAGGGCCTGTGGTACGCACGCGATGCCATCATGGCCGTGTTGTCTGCCATGCACGGGGAGAACATTGCACGCGAGAAAATTGCCCGCATCAACGACAAGTTCAAGGGCCTGCTGCCGCGCGGCCTGACGTCCCGGCCCAGTCCGCTAACCCACCACTGACCTGCCCCACTGCTACGGCATCCACCCACCAACCAGCTTCGCGCTGGTTTATTTTTGTGTGCCCGCCTGGCCCCGCTAGTGCTGGTGGCCCCAGAGCAAAAAGGCGTCCCGGCCTTCCACCGCCAGCGTGATTTTATGACCCACCGGCAACATCACTTTGGTCGCCACGTGGCCAAACGGCAGCCCGGTCAGCACGCGCGCCTTGACCTGGCTTTGCAACCAGTTGATGACTGTGGGCAGCTTGAAGCCCTTGTCGTGCGGCACCAGTTTGTAATTGCTGAACTGGCCGAATATCACCGCCTTTTGCTGCGCCAGTACCCCGGCATGCAGCAGTTGCGACAGCATGCGTTCCAGGCGGTAGGGGTGTTCGCCCACATCTTCGAGGAACAAGACGCCGCCTTTGACGGCGGGCAGATAGGGCGTACCCACCAGAGACGAGAGCATGGCCAGATTACCGCCCCACAGCACCGCATTGTTAATGCTAAAAGTGTCTGTAGCCCCCGTTTCATGGGCGCGGGCAGCTATTGAATGCATAGCAGCTTTGGGCAGTTGCCAGCCTGTCCCCTCGCCCTGCCCTGTGATCAGGTCGTCAAAGCAGGCCTCCATGATGTCGTCTGGCGTGCCTTCGGTACCGAAGTCTTCGCCGAGTGCCGGGCCAGCCCAGGTCACGGCACCGGTTTTGGCCAGCACAGCCATCTGAAACGCCGTGAAGTCGCTCAGGCCGACAAAGCGGGTGCCGCCAGCCACGGCTTTGGCCACGGCCTTGTAGTTGATGCCGGACAAAATGCGCGACAGGCCGTAGCCACCACGCGAAATCAGCGCCACATCAGCGCCACTGGCCGCTGCCCGATGGATAGCGGCCAGACGGGTGTCGTCGTCGCCGGCAAAACGCTGATGGCTGGTCAGCGCATCGGCGTCCACTTCGACCTCATGGCCCAGGGACTGGAGCCGTTTGATTCCGCGCCTGAAACTGGCTTTGTCGCGCACGGCGCTGGACGGCGAGTAGATATAGATATGTTTTTTCACAGCTGCAAGTATCCCATCCGGGTTGTCGATCGACCGTTCGCGGTTTCTCATGGCTTGAAAAAATCCAGCGCGTGCCGGGCCACCGATTCACCATGCTCCTGCACAAAATGCCCGGCCTGTTCCAATACCAGAGGGGCTGGGCAGCCGCGAATCAGCGCCTGCAGGCCTTGCATGACGGACGCCCCCAGAACCGGATCCTGTGCACCGACAACCATCAGGGTCTGCCCGGCCCAGCGTTCACGCCAGAACTCGCGGGCCTGGCGCGAAATGGCCGCGCCGTCCGAATCGGCAAACTCCGGCACGATGGCGGGAAAGGCACGCAGCGCGGCGCGGTGGCCCTTGTCGGGAAACGGGGCGTTGTAGGCGGCGCACTCCGGGGCCGTCATTTGCGGATTGCCACGGCCCAACAGCCGCGCCACATCAAACTCCGGGTTCCTGGCACACATCTCGCGCCACGCCAGAAACCCGCCAGGCAGGGGCGCGTCGCCGCACGCCAGCAGGGTGTTCATGACCAGCAGGCCCTGGTAGCGCTCGGGCGCGGCCAGGGGCAGCGTCAGACCCAGCAGACCGCCCCAGTCCTGAACAACCAGCACCATATTGCGCAAATCGAGGGTTTCAATGAGTTCAAGCAGTATCTGCCGGTGGGTGCTGAAGGTGTGAAAACTGTCTTTTTTGGGTTTGTCGCTTTTACCGAAACCCATCAGATCAGGCGCGACCACCCGGTGCCCGGCCTGTAAAAAGGCCGGAATCATCTTGCGGTACAGGTAGCTCCAGGCCGGGTTGCCGTGCAGGCACAGGTAGGTGAGTTGGTCGGTGGGGTGGCCTGGTGCGCCTTCATCAAGGTAGTGCATGCGCAACCCACCCAGCGCCGGCAAATCACTGGTATAGCGAGGCTGCCACGGGTAGCCTGGCAAGTCGTCAAACGCAGCGTCAGGCGTACGCAGGGCGTCGTCGCGCAGGGGGTGAGCCAGCCGGGCGGCGTCACGCTGGTCGGTGCGGCGCTGCCGAAAGAAGTCTTGCAACAGCGCCGCGCTTTCGTCAGCCAGCACGCCGCCCTGCAATTCGGTCTGGTGGTTTAGCTGCGTCTGGGCAAACAGGTTGATGACGGAGCCCGCCGCGCCGGTTTTTGGGTCTGGCGCGCCAAACACCACGCGCTTGAGCCGGGCATGCAGCATGGCGCCGCTGCACATCGCACAGGGTTCGAGGGTGACAAACAGCTCGCAGTCATCCAGCCGGTAGTTGCCCAGGGCTTGGGCCGCCTCACGCAAGGCAACAATCTCGGCGTGGGCCGTGGGGTCGTGCGCGCCCAGGGGCGCATTGCGGCCGGTGGCAATCACCTGGCCGTGGCGCACCACCACAGCCCCCACCGGGACTTCCCCTGCGGCTGCGCCCAGACTGGCTTGCGCCAGGGCCAATTTCATCAGGGTGAGATCATCCATGGTTGCTATTAATTTTGTAGCTGCTTGCGCCCGTATTGATTGGGCAAAACATCATTTTTTCTTAAATAATCTGGCTGACAACGCGTATCAGTTGTCTGGCATGGGCCGAGCTTGCTGCAAGGTGTTTTCCAGCGTTTTTTGAATCTGCTGCTGGAGTTGCTGGCTTTGCACTTGAGGGCTCTCGCCGGGCAAGGTTGCGGTCGCGGCAGCGGCTGGGTCTACAGCGGGTGAATGGGGACTGCCGGGTGCCTTTGAGAAGGCCCCCAGCTGCTTTTTAGCCAGCACACCGACCAGGGCCAAGGCAATCAACAGGCTGATGACACCCAACACAGCGCGCATCTCAGACCTCCGGGCCGGCCGTCGGGCCCGCGTCCAGGCCCAGGCGCGCCATCCACTGGGCCAGCGCCTGTTCGTTTTCGGTGCCCGCCGCGTACACCGCCTTCATGCGGGCATGGGCCTCGGTCCGGTGCTGGTTGAGTTTGAGCTTGCATTGCAAATCGGTCACCTTCAACTCGAATGCCACGATGCCAGACAGCATTTTTTGCGCAAACTCGTCGCCCAGAGCACGCCACTGATCGGCATACGGCGGTTCGTGGTCACCAATCAGGGTTTTCAGCAGGCGGTCCTTGGCGGCTGGCTCTTCAATCAGCGTGGCCTGAACCGTGCTGTGCACGGCCAGGTAGTTCCAGGTGGGTACCCGCGCCAGGTCGGGGTACACGCTGGGCGACATGTAGGCATGCGGGCCAAGAAACGTCACCACGGCCTGGGGACGCGACTGCAGATAGCGCCAGTGGGGGTTGGGCCTGGCAACATGGCCCAGCAACACGGTCTGACCAGGTTCCGGGTCGTCTTGCGGGGGTGTCTGCAGGTGCAGCGGAAGGTGCGTGACATACGGCAGGCCGTTGTCGTCCACACTGACCAGGCTGGCGAAAGGATGGCTTTTCATCAGCGCAAGCGCGTGCGCGTGGTGACCCTTGAACTGTGGTGGCAAATACATGCCCAGAGCATAGGCCAGAAAACGGGGTTCAGCGCCTTGAAACCGCCAGTGCATGTGCCCACAAACTGTCGGGCGTACCGGCGAACCCCACCGGGAAGGAGCCCATGTACCATCAGAATCTGGAGTCGGTCATGACCGCCTGACGCATACCGCCTGGCCTCCGGGATTCCCGGATCAGTTCATCTTGGAGAAAAATAATGAAAATTTCAAACCACTTCACGATTGTGGGGGCGCTACTCCTTGCCGTTCTGGGGAATCCGATTGCAGCGCAGGAGCAACCCGGCCCGATCACCGTCTTTGTCGCCAAGAAGGTGATCACGATGGACGCGGGCTGGCCATCGTCCACTGCGGTGGCGGTGCGCGACGGCAAGATTCTTTCGGTGGGCTCGCTCGACGAGCTCAAGCCCTGGCTGAAGACGGCGCCGTACAAGATCGACCGGACCTTCGCCAACAAAGTACTGCTGCCCGGCTTCATCGAGAGCCATGGCCATCCCTTGCTCGGCGGCACGTCAATCACGCGCCCGCTGCTGACCTACCTGCCAACACCCAACCCCTATGGCCCGGCGTTCCCCGGTGTCAAGACGCAGGCCGAGGCTGCGGCGAAACTGACCGAGTACGTCAAGCAAGCCAAGTCGCCCGCTCAAACCATTCTGGTGTGGGGTTACGACCTGATCGCCATGGGCGGCAAGCATCTTGACAAGACGATGCTCGACAAGATCTCGACGACGCAACCCCTCCTCGTTTGGGATGCCTCGGAGCACTTCGTCTACGCCAACAATGCGGCGCTCAAAAAATACAAGGTGACCCGCGACAGTACCAAGACAGACGGCATCATGGCCGGAGCCGATGGCGAGCCTAACGGCCAGTTCCTTGGCACCACGGCGGCACAACCCCTCATCGCGGAGGCCCTCGCAGAAGTGCTCAAGCCGGAAGCGGCTCTGGGGAATATTCGCTTCCTGGTGGACCTGAGCCGCCAGAACGGCATCACGACAACGTCCGAGCTGTCCTACGGTGTGGTCAACCTCCCGCTCGAAGAGCTTGTCTTCGACAAGTATTTCAACGACCCGAACAGCCCGATGCGCTGTGTGGCCGTGGCCGACGTGGGCAGCGTCACCGCCGCCAAGGGCGATCAGGCCATGGCCTTTGTGAAGAGCCTGCCATCGCGCAACACCGACAAGCTCATATTCCACGGGGCCAAGTTCTACGCCGACGACTCGTTCCTGAGCCTGGGCATGGCCATGGAGAACCCCGGCTACACCGACGGCCACCAAGGCATCTTCATTGTTCCGCCAGAAAAAATGGTCGAGACCTGGCGCCCCTGGTGGGAGGCTGGATTCAAGATTCACGTCCACAGCAACGGCAACGCCAGCAACCAGGCCACCATCGACGCACTGGACGCGCTGATGCGGCTCAAGCCGCGGGCCGATCACCGCTTTACGCTGCAGCACTACGGCATGTCCACGGCCGACATGGCGCGTCAGCTGGCGCGTCTTGGCGGCGTGGTGAGCGTGAACCCCTACTACGTGTACTACCGCAGCGAGTTCAATGCGCCGCATGTTGGCACTGACCGCGCCTACACGGCTGGCCGGCTCAAGACGCTGGTCGATGCGGGCGTGCCCACCGCCATGCACGCCGACACGCCGGTGGCCCCGCCCAGGCCGCTCGAACAGGTGTGGATCGCGGTCAATCGGTTCGGGCTGTCGGGCAAGGTGCGGGGTCCTGAAGAACGCGTCAGCGTTCACCAAGCCTTGCGCTTGGTGACCCTCGATGCTGCGTTCTCGCTCGGTGTGGAGAACAAGGTCGGCAGCATTGTCGCGGGCAAGCTTGCCGACTTTGCGGTGCTGGAGCAAGACCCCTACACGGTGCCCAAAGAGAAAATCAGGGACATCAAGGTTTGGGGAACGGTGGTCGGCGGCCGGGTCTATCCAGCCAGCGAGATCCGGCCGTAGCAGAGCCGAGCGCCGAGTAACGTAAACTGCAATGACCTTGCCCATTTTGACTGATTAAAGAGGGACCTCAATCAACATGAAATCACTCCACTCCACACTCGTCACCGCACTGCTGTTGGCCTCGCACGGTCTGGCCCATGCAGCGGACGCTAAGGCCGATCTGATCTATTACGGCGGCCAGGTCGTCACCATCAACGATCTGCAACCCGAAGCCGAGGCCGTGGCGGTGCGCGGCGGGCGCATCGTGGCCGTGGGCTACAGCGACCAGGTGATGAAGCTCAAGGGGCCACAGACCAAAGTGGTCGACCTAGCTGGCAAGACGATGATCCCGGGCCTGATCGATTCACACGGACATGTCTTCGGCTCCGGTTTCCAGGCGCTAGCGGCCAACATTCTGCCGCCGCCGGACGGTGGGGGCAGCGATGTCGCGGCGCTGCAGCGCATCCTCAAGGAATGGGCTGCCAAGAACAAGGCAATGAGCGAAAAGTTCAACGTCATCGTCGGTTTCGGCTACGACGACTCGCAGTTGAAGGAGCAGCGGCATCCGACCCGCGACGAACTCGACCAAGTCTCGACCACACAGCCGATCGTCATCGTGCACCAGTCGGCACACCTGGGTGTGATGAACAGCAAAGCGCTCGAACTGGTCGGCTTTAACGCAGCCAGCAAGGATCCAGCCGGCGGCGTCATCCGCCGCAAGCCGGGCGGCACAGAGCCGAACGGCGTACTGGAGGAGACCGCCTTCCAGGGCTCGATCGGCAAGTTGTTCTCCAAGTTGGGCGCGGCCGAAGGCGTGGCGATCCTGAAAGCCGGTCTCGACCTGTACGCTCGCTACGGCTTCACAACGGCCCAGGAGGGCCGGGCTTCGGCCCCCATGATCGCCATTGAAGCGGGCTTGGCCAAGCAGGCCAAGCTGAAGATCGATATCGCGATCTATCCCGACATCGCCTCGTCTGTCGATTCGATCGCCGGGCCGCTGCTGTCGCGCCACTACGCCAACGGCGTGCGCATCGCCGGCGCCAAGCTAAGCCTTGACGGCTCGCCACAAGGCAAGACGGCCTGGCTGACCAAGCCCTACTTCAAGGTCCCAGAGGGCCAGAAGGCCGACTACCTCGGTTACCCGACCTTCACCGACGAGCAGGTCAAGGCCTATGTCGACAAAGCCTTTGCCAACGGCTGGCAGTTGCTGACGCACATCAGCGGCGATGCCGCCGCCGACCAGTTCATCCTGGCGGTGCGCGCGGCAACGGAAAAATACGGCAAGGCCGATCGCCGGCCGGTGGCGATTCATGCCCACATCGTTCGCGAAGACCAGGTGCAGGCCTTCAAGGAGCTAGGCATCATCCCGTCCTTCTTCCCGATGCACACCTTCTACTGGGGCGACTGGCACCGCGACTCGGTATTCGGCCCGGAGCGCGGCAGCAATCTCGCGCCGACCGGCTGGGCGCTCAAGCGCGGCATGATCTTCACCTCGCACCACGATGCGCCGGTGGCTTTCCCCGACTCTATGCGCGTGCTCGACGCCACAGTCAACCGCGTCACCCGCAGAGGGCAGGTGCTCGGGCCAGACCACCGCGTGTCACCGCTGGTGGGGCTGAAGGCACAGACGATCTGGGCCGCTTACCAGAACTTCGAGGAGAAGAGCAAGGGCTCGATCGAAGTCGGCAAACTGGCCGACCTGGTGCTGCTGGACCAGAACCCGATGACGATCGACCCGCTGAAGATCTCCGGGATCAAGGTGCTCGAGACCATCAAGGAAGGCAAGACCGTGTACAGCCGGGCCCCAGAGATGAACAAGGCCCAGGCGCCTGCAAGTTGTGCCGAGTCCGCCGTCTGCTTCAAGCTCGCCACCCATGTGCTCGGCGACGCCGGCGTCATTGACGTGCATCGGCATAGCCGGTAAGGGGCGGCCCGTGCGACGATCCGCAACGCGCTCGTCGCCTCGTTGAAGCTCGGCGCGGCGGCCCGTCGCCTCGGCTACCGTTGGCCTGCCGTTTGGAATCAACCGGGACTAAACACTTATAACCACCACCGAATCCGAGGTAATCGCCAAGATGAGACCATTCACCCCGGCAGCGATGCCAACACTAGGCTCGCGACTTGCGGACGCTGGCTTGTGTGCTGTCACTTGGCTTTGTGCCATAGGTATTTTATGGGCGGCGTCCTCGCCGGTGCAGGCACAGGCGGCGAACGACGGCAGCCCGCCACCATCGCTGTGGACACGCGACACGCTCGGTGGCGACTGGGGTGGCTTGCGCGCCGCGCTTGGCCAACAAGGCCTGCGCTTCGATCTGTGGGCGACGGGCTTCCAGCAGGATCAGCTGCAGGGCGCGGGCACCAAGGCCAGGACCTTCAGCGGCCGTGCCGACCTGATGATCAACGGCGACACCGGCAAACTCGGTCTTTGGCAGGGTGGCGGCTTGCATACCCATGTCACCTATCGAGACGGTGACCTGCCGGGATCGCGTGGCGGCGCGCTGCTTCCAGTCGACACGAGCGACTCGTTTCCATTGGGGGGCAAGGGCGAGGTGGTCGCGACGTCGCTCTACCTAAGCCAGCGCTTCGACGACTCTACCCGGCTCATGCTCGGCAAGATCAACGCGCTCGATCTGCTCGCGAGCCACCCGTTCTTCGGCGGGTGGGGTACCGACCGCTTCTGGCACGTGGCGTTCGTCGCTCCGCCGAGCGGGGTCGTACCGCCGGTGATCAGGGGTGGCGTCCTCAGCCATTCGTTTGCCCCCTACACGCTCACGGCGATGGTGTTCGATCCGAACGACCATACGACCCAATACTCCTTCAAGGGCTTGTTCAAGGACGGCGTTAACACCTCGCTCGGTCTGTCTTGGTCGGGTGAGTTGGCCGGGCGCAAGTCCGGTGCGGGGATCACCGCCACCCACAGCACGGCGGAGGGCAGAGACTGGTCGCAGATCGGCCTGCCACCGGGCTCGCAGACGAGCATGAAGAAGGGCTCCTACAACGTCGCGGTCGAGCTTTCGCACCTGCTCGTGCAGAGCGGCCAGGTGCCCGGCAAGGGCCTCGGTGTCTACGCCAAAGCGGCGACCGCCGACGGCAACCCGAATCCGATCAAGCGATCGTTCGTCGGAGGACTCGCCGGCCATGCGATCGTCCCCGGGCGACCGCTCGACTACTTCGGCGTCGGCTACTTCTTCTACGCTTTCAGCGATGAACTACAGAATGCCGTCGCGCCGGTCGGCAGCTTCAAGGACGAGCAAGGCATCGAGGCTTACTATGTTTATGCGCCCACGCCCTGGCTGCGCCTTAGCGCCAACCTGCAATGGGTCAATCCGGCCAACGGCGCGAACCCGTCGGTGTGGCTGGGCGGCGTGCGGGCGCGCGTCGAGTTCTGACCGAGTCGATCTATGGCCGAATCTTCGGTACCAAGAGCGCCATCGATCAGAAGATCGACGATGAACTGCACGGTCGCTGGGTCAAGTTCATTTCCGGCAATGCCCCAGATGTGCCGGGTGCCCCGACCTGGCCGATCTTTGACGACCAAAAACAGATTCTGATCTTTGGCAAAAAACGTGGCGCGGCACCCTGTAAAAAGCCGAACTAGCCCTCTGGCCGAAATAGCATTCGGCAGCGAACCCACACGTATGACCACCACCGAATCCGAGGCAGTGCCTACCATGACACCTATTACCATCAAATCAAACATGAATTTATACCTCAGCCACCGTCAGTTCATAGCAACCACCGCCTTGGCCGCCGGTGGTCTGGCCGTTCAGGGGTGCTCCAAACCGCCTCCGGCGGCACACGAGTCCACCACTGCCGACACCGTTTACACCGGCGGCAACATCAACACGATCAATGACACCGCGCCATCCGCCGAGGCGCTCGCGGTGAGGGGCGGCAAAATCATCGCCGTAGGCGCCAAGGCCGACGTGTTCAAGACCCAGGGCGCCGCGACGAAAGTCGTGGATCTCGGCGGCAAGTCGCTGCTGCCGGGGCTCGTGGATGCCCACAGCCACTTCAACAACGCGCTCAGCATCGTGAATTAGGCCAACGTCTCGCCGCCGCCTGTCGGCCCGGTGTCCGACATCCCCGGGCTTATCGCCACGTTGAAGGCGCACGCGGAAAAGATGAAGCCGAAGAAGGGCGAGTGGCCCATCGCCCACGGCTACGACCCGAACGAACTCGCGGAGAAACGCGACGTCACCGTGCTCGAACTCGATCCGATCTTTCCTGACAACCCGGTGATGATTCAACACGTCTCGGGCCACGGCGCGGTACTCAACTCCGCCGGTCTTGCGAAGGCGAGCATTTCGGAGAAAACCCCGACGCCCGCAGGTGGCGTCATCGCCCGTCTGCCCGGATCGCAGAAGCCCGCCGGGCTGCTTCATGGAGACGGCGTTTCTCCCCACCTTGTCGAGCTTGCCGCAGCCGACGGAGGATGAGAAATTCGCCGCCTTCAAGTCGGTCCAGATGGAGTATGCGCGAAACGGCTGCACCACCATCCAGGATGGCGCAACGCACCACGGCGACTACCTCACGTTGAAAAATGCGGCAGAAAAAAAGCTACTCTTCCTTGATCTCGTCACGCTGCCGATCATCACGGACCTGAAGGCGTTTGACACCGTAGATTTCAAGGACACCCGCTACCACCACCGGCTCAAGGTCGGCGGCATCAAACACTTGGGCGACGGCTCACCGCAGGGCAAGACTGCGTTCTGGACGAAGCCGCTGCTCACGCCAGGCCTTGGCGGTGAGAAGGAATGGCGGGGCGAAGCTACTTTTCCCTATGAAACGTTCGCCGGCATGGTAAAGGCTGCATACGACACGGGCGCGCATTCACACCCACTGCAACGGCGACGCGTCAATTGACAGCCTATTCAAGGCGCTCGACGCGCTCGGTGTGAAGGCTGCTCAGGACCGGCGCGACGTGGTCGTCCACTCGCAATTCGTGCGGCCCGACCAGCTCGACCGTTACGTCGAACTCGGCCTCACGCCTACCTTCTTCACCAGCAACGTGTTCTCCTCGGGCACTGCCCACTGCCGCTCCAGCAGCTTCGCTCCGCCTTCCCCGGCCAAAAAGCTCTTGATGACCTTGAGCTTGAACTCAATTTTGTACTTTTCCATGAAACCCTTTGAAGTTTGTCCAACTTCTGGGGTTCAGTTCAAACCCGGGGCGATTCACCTATGACGGATATTTGGGCGTCAACGGCATCAGTGATGATAATTCCAGTCGAACCGATTACTAGTTTCGTGCGAGTGTGCAGCCAATGGATTTTTGGGGAATTACATTCGCGCACTGGGCCATCGACATGTCAGCAATTTCACATGCGTTGTTTACTTCTTGCACAGCTAGTTACACTTGCTTACCTGTGAAATATCACACACAACCTAACATTATTTTCAGAATAAATGGAAATAATCACAAATGAAACATCTTGAGGCTGCTGACGCACCTGCACACGAGTTCAAAACCACCGCCGACTGCGCGACAGCGGACGGAGTCACCACTGCACAGGTGTCTACTTCGCCAATTGCAAGCACGCACTCTAAGCGCAATGCGCTGACCAGCCTGCTGGCGTTGTCGCTCGCAGCTTGCGGAGGGGGCGGAAGCGGTCCGGTGGCCGGAGGTGGAACTCCCGCACCATCGCCCGGTCCCGGTACTGCACCGACGCGAGCCCAAGCTTCGCGGTTTCTGGGACTCAGCAGCTTCGGTGCGACAGATGCCAGCATCGACCAAGTGGTCGGACTCGGGTACCGCGGCTGGGTGGCTCAGCAGTTCACGTTGCCTCAGAGCCTGCATCTGACCCATGTTGATCGCATCATGAATGTGGTCAACCCCGGAAAGGATGCTTGGGAGTACGCCAGCAACCTGCAAGATTCGTTCTACATGCAGGCCTTGCGCGGCGACGACCAGCTGCGTCAGCGTGTGGTGTTTGCGCTGTCGCAGATTTTCGTTGTTTCGATGAACAGCAACGAGGTGATTGATCGCTCGCGCTGCCACACCAGTTTCATGGATATGCTGGGCCGCAACGCCTTCGGCAACTTCCGCACCATGCTCGAGGAGGTGTCCACCCACGGGATGATGGGCGTCTACCTGTCGCACCGTGCTAACCAAAAGGAAGACCCAGTCAAGGGCACCTCGCCCGATGAGAACTACGCACGGGAGGTGATGCAGCTGTTCTCGATTGGCCTGTTAAAGCTCAACCCTGATGGCACGCCCATGCGCGATGGCGCGGGCAACACAATCCCCACCTACGACAATGCCGACGTCGCCGGCTTGGCCAAAGTGTTCACAGGCTGGAGCTGGAAGCCTAGAGACACCGCCAACTACCGTTTCTATGAGAATTTTCCGCCGAGCGACATTCAAATCCAGCCGATGGTGCCCTATGAACAGCACCATTCGACCTCTGAGAAGCGTTTCCTCGGTGTCACAATACCCCCCGGCACCACAGCACGGCCCAGCCTGCGTATCGCTCTGGACACACTGTTCAACCACCCCAACACGGGCCCCTTCGTCGGCCGCTTGCTCATTCAGCGGCTCGTGGCGAGCAACCCATCTGCGGCCTATGTGTCGCGTGTAGCGGCCGCTTTTGCCAACAACGGCGCAGGAGTGCGCGGCGACATGAAGGCCGTGCTGCGCGCCATTTTGCTGGACGACGAAGCCTGCTTGCCAGCCAGCCCCGGCGACAGCCGTCACGGCAAAGTGCGTGAGCCTGTGCTGCGTCTGACCGCTTGGGCGCGCGCGTTCAATGCCAGCTCAAAATCGGGCGAGTTCCGAATCCGCACGACCGATCAGATCGGCCAGTCGCCGATGAGAGCGCCCTCGGTGTTCAACTTCTATCGCCCGGGTTTCGTGCCACCGGGCTCGGCGATTGCCACGCAGAAACTGGTGGCGCCGGAGCTACAGATCAACACCGAGTCTCAAGTCACGGCTTATATCAACTTCATGCAGGATTTGGTGGAGAAAGGCTACGGCGACTATGGCGCCAGGGACGTGAACAGCAATCTTGCCAGCGAAGTGGCCTTGGCATCGAACCCCGACGCGCTGATCGATCGTGTGGATCTACTGCTCACCGGCCAACGGCTGAGTTCAACCACGCGCAGCGCGATGCGCAGGGCTATCGAGTCGGTGCCCACCACGGCCAGCAATGCAACGCTGAACCGGGCGCGCATCGCAGTGCTTCTTGCACTATGCAGCCCTGAATTTTTGGTTCAAGTCTAAAGGCCAAGGAATGAAAAATACTCACACATCCAATCCCAGCCGCCGCCACTTTCTGAAAACGGCCACGCAGTTCACGGTGATGGGCGCTGCGGCGCCCATCGCACTCAATCTCGCCGGTATCCAAGCTGCGGCAGCGCAGACCGCCGGCGACTATCGCGCACTGGTGTGCGTGTTCCTCTTCGGTGGTATGGACCAGACTAGCACGGTGGTGCCCTTTGACAGCGCCGAGTTTTCGGCGCTGGTCGCGGCGCGCAGCAGCATCGCTCGGCCGGCCGCAGACTTTGTGACGCTGGGCGAAGTGGCCTCGCAGGGCGGCCGCAGTTTCGCGTTGCCTAAGGAGCTGTCGCCGCTGGCAAACCTTTATGCACAAAACAAGCTGTCGATCGTGGCCAATGTGGGGCCGATGTACACGCCGCTGACCAAGGCACAGTTCAACACCCGCGCCTCTGGTGTGCCGCCGCAACTGTTCTCACACAACGACCAGCAGTCGGTGTGGCAGTCCTCGGGCGTGGAGGGCACCACCGTCGGCTGGGGTGGGCGCTTCGGCGATCTGCTGGCATCGTCGAACAACACTGCCAACTCCGTGTTTACTTCGCTCTCCATCAACGGCACGGCCGTCTTTCTGTACGGCAACACCGTGCAGCAGTTTCAGGTCGGCAGCGGTGGGCCGGCTACGGTCTCGGCGCTGAACCAGCTCTACAACTCAACCGTGGCAGGCCAGGCACTGCGAGAGATCATCACCGCCAGCCCAAGCCCGCTGTTCGAGTCGCACTTGGGCGCGCTCACCCGGCGCTCGCTCGACGCCAACCAGACTCTGAGCACTACCCTGAACCAGGCCACACCGCTGGCCACCACGTTCAACCAGAACAACTCTTTGGCCAAGCAGCTGCAGATGGTGGCACGGATGATCTCGGTGCGGCAAAGCTTGGGCATGCGTCGCCAGGTGTACTTCGTCGGCATGGGTGGCTTCGATCATCATGATTCGCTGCTGTCAGGATTGCCGGGCCTGCACACCCAAGTGGCTGAAGCGATGAACAGCTTTTATAACGCTACTGTTGAAATGGGTGTGGCCAATCAGGTGACGACCTTCACCGCCTCAGAGTTTGGACGCACGCTCACCAGCAACGGTAGCGGCTCCGACCACGGTTGGGGCGGCCACCAATTCGTCATGGGCGGCGCAGTCAAGGGTGGCACGATCGTCGGCAGCTACCCCAGCGCCGCGTTGAACACGGCCGAAGACTTGGGAAGTGGCCGCCTGCTGCCCACGACATCAACGTCACAGCTCGCTGCCACACTAGGCACCTGGTTCGGCGTGCCGGCTAGCTCGCTCGGTGATGCGCTGCCGTACATCAACAACTTCAGCGTCAAGGACTTGGGGCTGTTTTCGTAGGCGCGTGGGCAACACTGCTCAAGACCGCGTATGCGATCCACCGACATAGCGCGACCGAACCCACATCCTGTAGTCTTGCTGTACTCAGGGCTGGAGCCACATCGTTTTCACCACCTCCCGTATTGGCCTTGCAGTGGTCAACCCGATCACGCCACGCTTTGCCAGTGGTCGTTGCCTTGTATGCGTCGGCTTGAGTCCTTCAATCGTCTATGAAGTCGATGTAATCCAACCCATAAACCGCCCCAGTAGCCCGCTCATCAATCTCCTTCTCGTTGATTTGCAGCAATGCCTGAAGTCAACTTGATGGGTCGTCATAACGACTTTCGAGGAAACCTGATAGTGAGGTGAAAAATAGCTTCTTCATTTTTCTCCCTCACTCCCACTCGATCGTCGCTGGTGGTTTGCTCGAAACGTCGTATGTCACGCGGTTGATGCCGCGCACTTCATTGATGATGCGGCCAGACACCTTTTTAAGCAGCGCATAAGGCAGTTCGGCCCAATCCGCAGTCATGAAATCGCTGGTCTGCACGGCGCGCAGGGCCACCACATAGTCATAAGTGCGGCCGTCGCCCATCACGCCCACGCTTTTCACTGGCAGGAACACCGTGAAAGCCTGGCTGGTGAGGTCATACCAGGTCTTGCCGGTTGCGGCATCCTTGAAGTTGCGCAATTCTTCGATAAAGATGGCGTCCGCTCGGCGCAGCAGGTCGGCATATTCCTTTTTGACTTCGCCCAGAATACGCACACCCAAGCCCGGCCCCGGGAAAGGATGGCGGTAGACCATGTCGTGGGGCAAGCCCAGGGCGACGCCCAGTTCGCGTACCTCGTCCTTGAACAGTTCACGCAGCGGTTCGAGCAACTTCAACCCCAGTTGTTCTGGCAGCCCGCCAACGTTGTGGTGGCTCTTGATGACAACCGCTTTCTTGCTTTTGGCGCCACCCGACTCGATCACATCGGGGTAAATCGTGCCCTGAGCCAGCCATTTGGCGCCCTTGACGGCAACACCGCCCCCGGATTTGAGCTTGGCCGCTTCAGCCTTGAACACCTCGACAAACTCCCGGCCAATGATCTTGCGCTTGGCCTCGGGGTCACTGACACCGGTGAGTTGGCCCAAGAACTGGTCTGCGGCATCCACACGAATCACCCGGGCATGCAGTTTGCCCACAAACATCTCCATCACCATGTCGCCTTCGTCCAGGCGAAGCAGGCCATGGTCAACAAACACGCAGGTGAGCTGATCGCCAATGGCGCGGTGGATCAGCGCCGCAGCGACCGAAGAATCGACACCACCAGACAGACCCAGAATCACCTCTTCATCGCCTACCTGCTGGCGAATTTTCTCGACCGCCTCGCTGATGTAGTCGCCCATGATCCAGTCGGGCCGGGCCGCGCAGATTTCAAGCACGAAACGCTTGAGGATGGCTGCACCCTGCGGGGTGTGTGTGACCTCCGGATGAAATTGAACGGCGTAAAACTTGCGCTCTTCATCGGCCATGCCGGCGATGGGACAGCTGTCGGTGCTCGCCATGAGCTTGAAGCCGGGTGGCATCTCGGTGACCTTGTCGCCATGGCTCATCCAGACATTGAGCATGCCCTGCCCTTCAGGCGTGGTGTAGTCGGCAATGTCCCTGAGCAGGGCCGTATGGCCCCGGGCACGCACGTCGGCAGAGCCAAACTCCCGCTTGTGTCCGCCTTCAACCTGGCCGCCCAGCTGGTAAGCCATGGTTTGCATGCCGTAGCAAATGCCCAGCACCGGCACACCGAGCTCAAAAACGGCCTGTGGCGCCTTGTCGGTGCTGTCCTCGTAGACGCTGGCATGGCTGCCCGACAGGATGATGCCTTTGAGTGTGCCGTCTTTGGCGTACTCCCGAATCCACGCATCGCTCACATCACAGGGGTGAACTTCGCAGAAAACACGTGCTTCGCGAACCCGGCGGGCGATGAGCTGGGTGACCTGGGAGCCGAAATCGAGGATGAGGATTTTTTGGTGCTGCATTACAAGTGAATCAGTCGTGAGTCTGTGAAAACGATTTGGCCTTGTGCGACCTGCGGGGCCAAAAGGCGCACCACTTCCTGAAAAAAGCCGTCAATCAGCGATCGCGTCATGAGCTGGCGTTCGGTGACCGACATGTCGTGCCCGCTGCTGGCGCGCTGCTGGTCGTTGCGGTAGTCAATCAGGCTGCCCAGGGTGAGCAGCGTTGCCGGAAAATCGACATAACGAAGCTCCCCGGCATGGTCCCGCTGACCCTGAATCATAAAAACGTCGCGGGCCCGCTTGCCCAAGGGTTGCAACACCCGGACCGACGATGTGTAGCCTTTGGCCAGCAGCGCGGCCTTGAAAGTCTCAACACTGCGGTCGTCCAGTTCCTCCAGGCCCGCCGGCCGGAAAATCACGAACTGTCCGCTGGGCGACTGGCTGAGCAGGTCCCCCAGCGCCTGCCGCGCAAAATTATTGACATACCCGTGGGCCAGCGCAAAACACAGGGAATAGTCACCTTCCAGGCGCGACTGCATGCTGGCCCAGATGGCCGCCAGGGTGGCAAAGACCACCGACAACAAGCCGAACAGGTTGACCCAGGGGTCTGGCTTGTCAAAATCGGACCAGACCCAGAACAGTGAAGCGCCGAACGCCAGAACTGCAAATCCGCCAGCCAGCAGGCCACGGGTGCGAAACCGGGCCAGCAGTAGCTTGAGGTACAGCCAGTAGCTGGGTCGGGGTTGCAGGTCGGTCACGGATGGCCTTGTTCAGTCTGCCCGGTAATTCGGTGCTTCCTTGGTAATTTGCACGTCGTGGACATGGCTTTCGCGGATACCGGCGGAGGTGATTTCCACAAATTCTGCGTGGTTGTGCATGTCTTCAATCGTGGCGCAACCGCAGTAACCCATGCTGGCCCGCAGGCCACCCGCCATCTGGAACACGATGGCCACCATGGAGCCCTTGTAAGGTACACGGCCTTCAATGCCTTCGGGCACGAGCTTGTCGGCGTTCGGGTTGCCGGTGCTGGATTCCTGAAAATAGCGGTCAGCGCTGCCCTGCTGCATGGCGCCAATGCTGCCCATGCCGCGGTAGCTCTTGTAGCTGCGCCCCTGGTACAAAATGACCTCGCCCGGCGCTTCTTCGGTGCCGGCAAACATGCCGCCCATCATGACGGTGCTGGCGCCGGCTGCGATGGCCTTGGCAATATCGCCGCTGTAGCGAATACCGCCGTCACCAATCAAGGGCACACCCGTGCCGCGCAGGGCAATGGCCACGCTGTCAATCGCCATGATTTGCGGAACGCCGACACCGGCCACGATGCGGGTGGTGCAAATGCTGCCGGGGCCAATACCCACCTTGACACCATCTGCACCGGCCTCGACCAGTGCCAGCGCCGCAGCGCCAGTGGCAATGTTGCCGCCAATCACGTCAATCTGCGGGTAGTTTTGCTTGACCCAGCGCACCCGGTCAATCACGCCCTTGCTGTGGCCGTGAGCGGTGTCCACCACAATGGCGTCAACACCGGCACGCACCAGCGCTTCCACGCGCTCTTCGGTGCCTTCGCCCACACCCACGGCAGCGCCCACACGCAGCTGTCCATGCGCGTCACGCGCCGCATTGGGAAAGGTGGTCTGTTTGGTGATGTCCTTGACGGTGATCAGGCCTTTGAGCTCAAAATCGTCGTTGATCAGCAGCACCCGCTCCAGCCGGTGCTTGTTCAGCAGGGCCTTGGCTTCTTCGAGGGTGGCGGTTTCAGAAATGGTGATCAGACGCTCGCGGGGCGTCATGATGGTGCTGACAGGCACGTCCATACGCGACTCGAAGCGCATGTCACGCCCGGTCACGATACCGACCACTTTGCCGCCGTCAATCACGGGAAACCCTGAAATGCCGAGCTGCTCGCTGAGGGCCATGACTTGCCGCACTGTGTGCGTGGGGGTGATGACCACCGGGTCCCGCAGTACGCCGCTTTCATAGCGCTTGACCCTGGCCACTTCAGCCGCCTGCTGCTGGGGCGTGAGATTTTTATGAACAATGCCGATACCGCCCTCCTGGGCGATGGCAATCGCCAGCCGCGCTTCGGTAACCGTGTCCATGGCCGCCGAGACAAGCGGCAGGTTCAGGCGGATGTTGCGGGAAAACTGGGTGGAAAGCGAGGCGTCCTTGGGAAGGACCTGGGAGAACGCTGGCACCAACAATACGTCGTCGAAGGTGAGCGCTTTGCCGAGTAGGCGCATGTGTGTGGCTCCAAAAACACGATTGTACCCTTGCGCTTTGCGACGGTCTGCCTGCCCATGGGTCATCCGGGCCTGTCGCCCGGTTGTAAAAAAACAGCATTCCCGGCAGACCTGCGAAAAACAGCATGACACAGCGCTACACTGGCCAAATGCACCTCAAACCCGCCTCCAGAGTCTGTGTCCTGGCCCTCTTTTGTGCCGCATTTTCACTTCCTGCTCTGGCCCAGTGGCAATGGATTGACAAAGATGGTCGTAAAGTATTTAGCGACCGTTCGCCGCCCACCGACATTGCCGACAACAAAATTCTGAAACGGCCAGGCGGCAGCAGCCGGTTAGCCGCTGCGCCCGAAAGCGACAACCCAGCACAGGTCGCCGCTGTGGCGTCTTCGCCAGTTGCTGGCAAGCCTGGCACGCCCAAACTCCCGGTCAAGGACGCGCAACTCGAAGCCAAAAAGAAGCAGGCGGAAGACGAAGAAGCCGCCAAGAAAAAGACCGAAGAAGACAAAGTCGCCAAAGGCAAAGCCGACAACTGCGATCGTGCCAAAAAAGGCATAGCCAGCATGCAGGGCGGCGGACGCATTGCAATAACCAACGCCAAAGGTGAGCGCGAAATCATGGATGACAGTGCACGCGCCGCAGAGACGAAACGCCTTCAGGCCATAGCCGAGAGCAACTGCGGCTGACTAGCCTGATCAGTAACCAGCTTTGGCCCCAGCACGGATTTTGGCAAACAAGCCTGCCCGCTTGACCCCCTGGCGGTTGAACCGCTCACGTCGTGCGACTTTGGGATCAACCCGCAAGCCGCGGTAAATTTCCAGCCGATCGCGGTCTTGCAACACACGGCCCAGGCTGGTTTTTTTACCCCATATACCCAGCAACAGACGGGCTGCCTGCAAGTCGGGAAATTGTTCAAACAGCGGGCTCTCTGCGAGCGCCTGCGCCACCGTGCTACCGACAGCAAGCTCCAATTGCCATTCGTGAACCTGCCGGGGCGAGGGTGAGTAAACCAGTGAAATGTTCACGCCCGGACTGCCTTGGCGCAGGTTGCCGCTGCTGCGCCGGGATATTCAGCTCTCGCCATAAACCTGAGAGGCCCTTTTAACGAATGCGTCGACCAGGCTGCCCGCAATTTTGTCGAATACCGGGCCAACCAGCGCGGCCAGTGCGGCATTGTCGAAGTCATAGCGCAAGGTGAGCTCGACCTTGCAGGCCCGCTGGCTGGCATCGCCGAGTGAATGGAAATCCCAGTGACCGTCCAGCTTCGAAAAAGGCCCGTCCACCAGCTTGAGGCTGACCTTGCGGTTTTTTTCATGCAGGTTGTGGGTGGTGAAGCTTTGCGACAAACCGGCCATCGAAATGCCCACCCTGGCGATCATGCCCTGGGCATTTTCTTCATGCACCGACGCCTGGTCGCACCAGGGCAAAAACTGGGGATAGCGGACGACATCGGTGACCAGTGCAAACATTTCAGCCGCGCTGTACCAAATGAGAACGGATTTGTGAACGGTTTTCATACAATGGGGAACTGGGCGCAATTGTATTAGGCGATGCCGCCCCCACACTCTAGCCATGGCCACCAAAGAAGCATCCTCCTCCAAAAAAACAGCTGCGGCCTCATCGGGCAAAGTGGCCGATAAAGTTCTTTCAAAACTTGATGCCAAGGCCGCAGCGGCTGCTATACGCATTGCCGACAATAAAAAAGCCCTCTTCAATTACCACATTGAAGAACGCTTTGAGGCGGGCATGGTGCTCGAAGGCTGGGAGGTGAAATCGGTCCGCGAAGGCAAGGTTCAGCTCACCGACGGCTATGTAGTGGTACGCAACGGCGAGCTGTTTCTGATTGGCTGTCAGATCAATCCGCTGGGCACGGCATCAACCCATGTCCGTCCTGACTCCGTGCGCACCAAGAAGCTGCTGCTGCACAAGGAGCAGATTCGCCGGCTGATGGGCAAGGTCGAGCAAAAGGGCTTCACGCTGGTGCCGCTGAACATGCACTGGAAAGCCGGCAAGGTGAAATGCGAGATCGGCCTGGCCAAAGGCAAGGGTGAGCACGACAAG
>JANNXF010000081.1:0-13439 GCA_031409395.1 Polaromonas sp. | reverse complement strand
AAACTGTCGCCACTGGGCCGATCGTCCACGCCTGAAGACGTTGCCAGCACCGTGAAGTTTGCGCTTGAAAACCAGTCGATTACCGGCACCACACTGCTGGTGGACGGTGGTCAGCACCTGATGAAGTTTGCGCGCGATTTTTCGCTCATGAACTCGAATTGACCAAAACAACACCGCAGAAAAGTTGAACCACCATGGCAATCACCCGAGGCACACAAACCCTGACCCTGAACGGCTTGCGCTTTGACGCGAATCTAGGCATTTTAGAAAGCGAAAAGCTGGCGCCGCAGCCAATTCAGGTAGACGCCGAACTCAACCTGGGCACCCAGCCCATGCTGCCCAGCGACGATGAAATCACCCACGTGCTGGACTACCGCAAAGTGCGCCAAATCATCATTGCCGAATGCACTGCTGTGCATGTAAATCTGCTGGAAACCCTGATTGGCAAACTGGCACACCGCCTGATGCAGTTGCCCGGTGTGCTGGGCGTGCGGGTAAAAATCGCCAAACTTGAAATTTTTGACGATTGCGAAGTGGCAATCAAGGTTGAAACTGGGCAGTGGTAGCCCCAAGACAACCGCCAGATTTACTCCGGTGAAGTATCTATCGCTAAAGGCTGATCAGCCCTTTTACCAATGAACCGAATAACCCGATAGTCCGCACCTTCGTCACGCGCCAGCACGCTTTTCATGGCGGCATCCAGAGCGACGCTGCTGCCAGAAAAGCTGCGCAGTGACCCGGCCACGATTTTGAATTTGACGGGCGTTGACAAAGGATCGTCAGCGTCAACCATCACCCCCAGCGCTACCAGCCGTGCCAACTTGCTCGCCAGGCGCTCAGAGCGCGAAACTCCGGGCATCAATATGGCGAACACCTCGTCATCAACCCGGGCAATGGTGTCGTCTTCTCTAGCAACGGTGCGCATCGTTCGCACAGTCCGCAAAGTTGCCCTGCCAGCGCTCTGGCTGTAAACCGCACGCGCACCGGGGGCCGAATCCACCAGTTTTACATAGACCACCGTCAGGTCAACGCCCTTGGCCTGGGCCGCGTCCCACATGCGCTGCAACGTAGCGGTGTACAGCGCGGGGGCGACAAAACCGGTCAAGGGATCGGTCTGCGCCAGCGTACTGCTTCGCACTGCTTGGGTATGGCGCTTTTTGGCGTGTAAGTGCAGTGCCACCAAAAGCAATGGCAGCTCGAAGAACAAACCATAGATCGGCGCGTTGTAAGGCAGCCACGGCAGCGCAGCAATCCCCAATTGTTCGATTTGGGTCAACACAACTACCACCAGCATCGGCGCAAAAGACAGCAGGTAAAGCGCCGCCACTTGCCGCTCGTGTCGCTCTTTTCGCTCATGCCGCAGCGCCCGCGCCACCAAAACGCCGATCACCGCAAAGCCTCCCACCACGCCAAAGCCGAACACCGCCACTCGCACAGCCGCTTTGTCTACTGCCAAAAATACTGCGCAAGCCGCCAGCAGCAAAACCAAAGTCGTTGTGGACAGATATGACCAGAATTTCGGCGTGTTCGGCGCAATGAACATTGCCCGCGTGAACCCCATCTGGGCGGCCATGCCCAGCAACACGAACACCATGGTAGATATGACGGGCCACGTGACAGCTGCAGGCCAGAAAACATATGCGCCCATACCGCTGAAGCTTGCGCCCGCCATCAAGGCAGCAGCCGCGTACGCTGCGTACCAAGCGTATGCGGTGTTGCGGTAAACAACACTTAAAACGCAGCTGAAAACCACCATGAATCCCAGCAGGCCGAGCATTAACCCGACCGTGAGAAAAGTGCGGTGCGTTGCTTCGCCAATTTGGTCGGTACGCTGCACGTGGACTGCAAACCGCAGCGGAATCCACTTTTGAACCCGCAGGTAGTAATCGCGGTGACCGGGCGTTAATGCAACTGCATCCGTTGTTTCTGGAAACCGGAATTGCGGCGTCAAACCGCGCGAGGGCCACAGCTGGTGTGCCACTGCAGAGCCCGCGGTCTGCATGCGCCAGACGCCTTGAGCATCCTGAAAGAAAAACTCAACGCGGTCTATAAATGGTTTGGACAACACTACCGACCAATCGCCAGACCCCAGCTTGTCGTTTTGTACTCTGAAGTGCAACCACAGCGCAGTACCCTGGGCCAGCGCGTAGGTCTTGGCTTCATCGAACGGCACAAATCCCACTGACGGAGCCGCTGCAATTTGCTGAACCGTCAGATCAAGCGAGGCATCGGTTAGTACTGCAAAGTGCACAGCGCTCAAGCCAGACTCGCCAGCTGCGAAAACCATCACCGGTGGCGCAAAACCGGGCGCACCACCAACCGCGCGATTGCCGCTGGGCACCGAAGACGCGCCAGTGAGCGCAAACGCGCACGGTGTGGCCATCACCAGCATACAAAAAATCAAATAAAACAAGCGCATAAAAAGCTCAGTCACGCAGACCACACTTCTACGCCCGCTCAGTGTAACAATTCAATACACTCTCTGCGCCTAGGTAGGTCATTCAGCACGCATCGACTTTAAAAACCCGCCGGGCACGTAAACAATCGTGCGCGCATGCATGTCAATTCCACTCGCCAGCTGATACGTGCAACTGTCCACAACGTTGTGCAACGCACCAAAGTGCGAAAATACCGGTATGCAAGCAACACTTGAACCCCAGGCATCGGTCAGCGGCAATTCCCGTGATCCGATAACAACTCAGCGCCATGCCGATAGGGAAGACCACAAACTCGAAAAGCGGCTGTGTCGCGAGGTAGGCCGCGCAGTCATGGACTTCAACATGATCGAAGAAGGTGACAAGGTCATGGTGTGCGTGTCGGGCGGCAAAGACAGCTATGCCATGCTGGACATCTTGCTCAAACTGCAGAAGCGCGCACCGATTAACTTCAGCCTGATTGCGGTGAACCTGGACCAAAAGCAACCGGGGTTTCCTGAGCACATCCTGCCCGAATACCTGACCAAAATGGGTGTGCCGTTTCATATTGAAAACCAGGACACCTACAGCATCGTCAAGCGTGTGATTCCTGAAGGTAAAACGCTTTGCTCGCTATGTTCGCGGTTGCGGCGCGGCATTTTGTACCGCGTGGCGGGCGAGCTGGGCGCAACCAAAATTGCACTTGGACACCACCGCGACGACATGTTGCAAACGTTTTTCTTGAACATGTTTTTCGCCGCCAAGCTCAAAGGAATGCCGCCCAAGCTCGTCAGCGACGACGGTAAAAATATCGTGATTCGCCCCATGGCTTACGTGCCTGAAAAAGACCTGAGCCGCTGGGCATCCATTCAAGACTTTCCCATCATTCCCTGCACGCTGTGCGGCAGCCAGGAAAACCTGCAGCGCAAGCAGGTCGGCAACATGCTGCGCGAGTGGGAGAAAAAACACCCTGGCCGGCTTGAAAACATGTTTTCTGCGCTGCAAAACATCGTGCCTTCGCACCTGATGGACAGCCAGCGCCATGACTTCAAAAATATCCGGGCCACTGGTGTGGCCGATGCCGGGGGCGACAAGGCTTTTGACGCCGAAACCTTCGCTGAGCCGATGCCCCCGGGTTTGTCGGTCATCGGCATCACGGGCCGCGCTGCCACGTCGCCCTTATAAATGCAATGGGAGCCCTTATGAAACGTGCACTCACCGCTCTGTTTTCAATAGCAGTCTTGGCCTTTTTCATGACCGGCTGCTCAACGGTCCGGATGGTGGACACCGATGTCACCGCGTTTTCCAGCTGGACAGCGGCGCCACCCGGGCCCGGTACCACCTACCGCTTTGAGCGCCTGCCGTCCCAGCAGGCCGTCGCGGCGCAGCAAGACCTGGTCGAGGGGCTGGCCAGCAACGCGCTGGCCAAGGTTGGCCTGCAGCTCAATTCACCGGTGGCGCGCTACAGCGTTCAGGTGCTCATCAACACCCAGCTGGTGAACCGGCTGACGAACGACGGCTTTGGCTATGACGGTTTTGGCTTCGGCACGCCGGGCGTTTTTGTGGCCGGCGGCAACCGCGGCTCGTCGCTGGGTTTTTCGTTTCCCATGCGCTTTTCAGAGCCCTGGTTCAAGCGCGAGCTGACCATCCTGATGCGCGAACTGAGCAGCGGCAAGGTCGTCTTTGAAAGCCGTGTGCTTCACGACGGCGTGTGGAGCGACACCCTGGCCGTGCTGCCGGCCATGCTGGACGCGGCGCTGCGCGGCTTCCCCGAGCCACCCGGTGGCACGCGGCGCATCAATGTTGAAATCCCCAGATGACTGTCTACTTAGGCCTGCGTACCAGCCATCGTTGCGCGATCATGGACGGGCCGCCCTTGGGGAAATCAGTCCCTCAGGGGCGCAGCGCAGCAGGCCATGCGACTAACGTGTGGGCCAACGGCCGCAGCGCCGGGCCGCCCCAAGCAAGGCCAGCCCCTGCTTCTGGCGCAAGGGGCAGCGCACCGCCGAAGGCACGCGAAGCGACAAGCGTGGGGGCCTCATCATGCTAGAACCCACCCGCATCATTGCCATACGCCATGGCGAAACCACCTGGAACGTTGACGCCCGCGTGCAGGGTCACCTGGATATTCCGCTGAACGACACCGGCCGCCGTCAGGCCGGGCGCATGGCGCAGGCCCTGAGCAACGAGCCCATCAAGGCGATTTATGCCAGCGACCTGACCCGCGCCTGGGAAACCGCGCAATACCTCGGCCGCGCGGCAGGCATTGAGGTGACCCGGGAAGAAGGCCTGCGGGAGCGCGGCTTTGGCGACTTTCAGGGCAAGACCTTTGCTGAAATTGAAGCCCTGCTGCCCGCAGACGCGCTGCGCTGGCGCAAGCGCGACCCGCACTTCGCCCCGCCGGGCGGCGAATCCCTGCTGGCCCTGCGCAGCCGGGTGGTCGGCACGGCAGAGCGGCTGGCAGGCCAACACCCGGGCGAACTGATTGCGCTGGTCGGCCACGGCGGCGTGATGGACGTGCTCTACCGCGCCGCCACCCGGCTGGACATTCAGGCACCGCGCACCTGGGCGCTGGGCAACGCCGCCATCAACCGCCTGCTCTGGACGCCGGAGGGCTTCACGCTGGTCGGCTGGGCCGACACCCAGCACCTGGAAGACGACGTGCGGGATGACAACCGGTTTGTCGACGACGCTGCCCGGGACGCCCTGCGCAGCCAGTAACTGTGCGATAGTCCAACGCATATCCCCCCGTAAAACAACGCCCGCAAGGTCTGCACCCCATGAGTACTTTGCCATCCCGCTGGGCTGAACTGATGGGCAAGCCCGTCAACGACATCGACACACCGGCCCTGGTGATAGACCTCGATGCCATGAAGCGCAACATTGTCCGCATGGCCGACTTTGCCAAGAAACACAATATTCGCTGGCGACCGCATGCCAAGCTGCACAAGAGCTCCACCCTGGCCAAAATGCAGATCAAGGCCGGGGCGGTGGGGGTCTGCGTGCAGAAAACGGCCGAGGCCGAAGCCATGGTGGCCGGTGGCGTCTACAACGTCTACATCAGCAACGAGGTGGTTGCGCCCAACAAGCTGGCGCGGGTGGCGGCACTGAGCAAAAAAGTAGCGGACCACGGCGGCCAGCTGGCGATTGCGGTGGACAGCACCGAGGGCGTGCTGCGGCTGGCACAGGCCATGACCGAGGCCCGGGTACGCCACGGCGCCAGCACCCGCAGCGGCACCGGTGCCGCCACCGTGATCGATGTGTTTGTGGAGATTGACGTCGGCCAGGGCCGCTGCGGCGTCGAGCCGGGGACTGCCGCCGTCATGCTGGCGATTGAAATCCGCAAGCACCCGGCTCTGCGCTTTGCCGGGCTGCAGGCCTACCACGGCAAGGCCCAGCACATCCGCAGCGCACAAGGCCGGCGCGACGCCATCGCCAAAGCGGTAGAGGCCGTGGTGCTGACGCGCCAGCTGATCGAGGCCCAGGGCATTGCGGTGGGGCTGGTCACCGGGGCGGGCACCGGCAGCCTGATGCTGGAAGCCGCCAGCGGGGTCTACGGCGAGTTGCAGGCGGGTTCGTTCATGTTCATGGATGCCGACTACGCGCAAAACGAGCGCGACCCGTCGCAGCCCCAGTTTGAGCATGCGCTGTTTGTCAAAACCCAGGTGGTCAGCTCCTTCAGCGAGCACGCGGTGTGCGATGCCGGCCACAAAAGCCACGCCATCGACTCCGGCATGCCGCTGGTGCACGCTTTTGACACCGAGAGCGCGCTGGAATATTTCAATGGCGGTGACGAGCACGGCATTTTGCGGCCTGCAGGCAACAGCCGCCGCCTGCCAGCCCTCGGGCGCATGCTGTGGCTGATTCCTGGCCACTGCGACCCGACCGTCAACCTGCACGATGTGATGATCGGCGTGACCGGCGGGCTTCGCAACGGCGTGGTGCAGCGCATCTACCGGATCGATGCGCGCGGCGCGATGACCTGAACGCGCCGGCAGCCCCGCCCCGCTCTAGAAATTAACGCCGTACACCGCAAACATGGGTGACGGCGTGCCGTTGATGCGGCCCCCCCGGTAGTCGGCCTCGCGTGCCGACTGCAGCACCGCTTCATTGAGCGGCGCGTGGGTCGACGACAGCACCCGCGCATCGAGCAGCCGGCCTTCGGCATCCAGCAAGGAGATCACCACGATACGGCCGTGCAGCCCCTGGTCGCGGTAGGCCTGAAGCGCCTCCAGCGGGCCGGGCTTGCGCACCCGTGCAATCGAGATTTTCCGGCCGCTGCTGTCACCGTCGTGCAGGCCCGGGGACTGCGGATGATCGGCATAAAGGGCGGTCATTTGCCTGAAAAGTTCAGGAAATTCCGGCAGGCTGGACAAGGCCGCCAGGGGCACGGCCGGGTTGTTGTTGCGCGGCGGCACGGTGCTGGCGCAGCCGCTGGCGGCCAGCACCACGACACCCGCCAGACCCAGCACCACCAGAGCGTGGCGGCGCGCACCCGAACCAATGAAATTGACGCTCATGGGGCTGGCCTTTTGCCTGATTTGGCACTGCTCTTGCCGGTGTCTGCACGCTCGGCAATGCGCGAATTGATGGCGGTGAGTTCCTGGCCAATGGCCCCTATTCTGGCCTGGGCGGCGGGATTGTCAGCGCCAGCCGCCTGTGCGCCATCGACCTGCAGTTGCATGGCCTCGACCAGCAGGCTGTTGGCGCGCTTGATGTCCAGCATGCCGGCACCGGCCCTGTCGTTGGCGGGAAGATGCAGCGGCGCCAAAGCAGCCTGCACGCGCCGGTAGGCGGGCAAATGCCTCGCCTCGATGGCCTGGACAAACTGGGCTTCCGACAGGGTGCCCGCGCGAAACGCCCGACCATCGTCCTGAAAGGCCTTTTCTGCCGCTTGCAGCGTGGGCAAGATGCGGGTCAGCCCGGCCTGGAACTCAAACAGCTGCCGGTGATGCACCGTGGGCGTGGGTGTCGTCACGACCAGTGCGCTGACCGCAGCAAACGACACCAGCACGCTGGCCACCACCGCGGTTTGACGCCGGCGCGGTGTCGCCGTGTCGTTGATTTTCTCCACCAGCAGCCAGGCCAGCAGGCAGCCTGCCAGCAGACCCCCGACGTGCGCCGCGTTGTCAATCCCCTGTTTGCCAAAGCCCTGAACCAGCGCGTAGGCCAGAAAAACACCCTGACTGGTCATCACGTTTTTGCTGCTCAGGCTGGGAATCTGCCCCCGGTGGCGGTACATGGCCACAAACAGCGCGCCCAGAACCCCAAAGACAGCCCCCGAGGCGCCCACCGACACCGACTGCTGGGCCGAAAAATGCAGGCTGAGCGCACTGCCCGCCAATGCACTGCCGAAGTAGATAAGCAGAAACTGGGCATTGCCATGCAGTCGGTTGAGCTGCTTGCCGGCAGCCCACAAGCCCAGCATGTTCAGGGCGATATGGAGCAGCCCACCGTGCAGAAAGGTGGCCGTCAGGAGCCGCCAGTAGTCGCGGTCTTCCACCACCGAGGCGGCCGAGTTGGCGCCCCAGGCCAGCAGGTCTGCCGGCAGGGGGTTCATCACCCCCATGCCCGAGGCAATATTGGCCAGCCAGACCCCGACATTCAGGGCCACCACCAGGTACAGGCCCCAGGTCACGGGGGTCATGGCCTGCAGCCGCGCTTCAAAAGCCGCAGCAGAGCGGATCGCCTGCTCGCGGGCCTCAAGGGCCCTGGCGGCGGCCTCGCCCCCGTAAACGGCAAACCCCGCGAGGACGGCTTCCAGCACGGCAGCATGGTCTTTGGCCTTGATGGCCCCCAGCGCAATGCGCTTTTCAGGCCGGGCGCTACGCCGGCCAGGGGCCTTTTGGCCCGGTACCGCGATGGCCGGCAACAGGCTCAGCACAATTTGTGCATGCCCCTGAACCGACTCATCTCGCACATCAAGCACCTCGCGCCAGGGCAGCACCGCCCCCTTGAGCCCATGAAAGGACAAGCCCTCTGGTCCCACGCGCAGCACCGGCTGCCCGCCCAGCAAAGGCCGTCCGGTCAACCAGGCCAGGGCCAGTGTGCCGGCAAGACTGGCGGTCAGCAGCCACGGCACGCCCTGGTGAGAAGCAAAAACAACAAAGGCCGCCAGCACCAGCGCAATGAGAAACAGCAGCAGGGTGACGCTGCCGAGGGTGCTGCGCCACGAAGCGCGAAACTCGCGCGAATACGCCCCATTTGAATCAGTCAACACCCACTCCCTCGTTTTTTTTAGCCCTGCGCGCCGAAAAAATCCTGGCTGCGCTTGGGCTGTGCAATTCCCAGATGGCGATAGGCCGCCAGCGTGGCAATGCGGCCGCGCGGGGTGCGCTGCAGATAGCCCTGCTGAATTAAATACGGCTCAATCACGTCTTCAATCGTGCCCGGCTCTTCGCCAATGCTGGCCGCAATATTGTCCAGCCCCACCGGGCCGCCGTCGAAGCGGTGAATCACGGCCTCCAGCAATTTGCGGTCCATCACGTCAAAGCCCTGCGGGTCGACGTCGAGCATGGCGAGCGCCTTGTTGGCGATGTCCAGGTCAATCCGGCCACGGCCCTTGACATCGGCGTAATCACGCACGCGGCGCAGCAGGCGGTTGGCAATGCGCGGCGTGCCACGGGAGCGGCGGGCAATTTCGAAACCGCCCTCGGCGTCGGTCGGCACATTGAGCAAGCCGGCACTGCGCTTGACGATGCGCGCCAGCTCTTCGGGCGTGTAAAACTCCAGCCGCGCCACAATGCCAAAGCGGTCGCGCAGCGGGTTGGTCAGCATGCCGGCGCGCGTGGTCGCGCCCACCAGCGTGAAGGGCTGCAGATCGAGCTTGATGCTGCGCGCCGCCGGGCCTTCGCCGATCATGATGTCGATCTGGTAGTCCTCCAGCGCGGGGTACAAAATCTCTTCCACTACCGGGCTCAGGCGGTGAATCTCGTCGATGAACAGGACGTCGTTTTTCTCCAGATTGGTCAGCAGCGCCGCCAGGTCTTTGGGCTTTTCCAGCACCGGGCCCGAGGTCTGCCGCATGTTCACGCCCAGCTCGTGCGCAATGATGTGGGAGAGCGTGGTCTTGCCCAGGCCGGGCGGGCCAAACAGCAGCACATGGTCGAGCGCCTCGCCGCGTTTTTTGGCAGCCCCAATGAAAATCTCCAGCTGGTCGCGTACCTTGGTCTGGCCGACGTATTCGTCAAACAGCTTGGGACGCAGCGCGCGCTCTATGGCCTCTTCCTGCGGCGAGGCCGGCGCCGCCGACATGACCCGCTTGGCGGGCGGGAAGTCGCCGGGTGAAAAATCGTCGGTCTGGATGCTCATGCTGTTTTAGCGCTATTTCGCCAAGGCCTTGAGCGCCAGCTTGATGCCGTCACTCACACCCACGTCCTGCGGCAGGGCTTTCAGCGCCAGCGCCGCATCGCGGTCGCTGTAGCCCAGGGCTACCAGCGCCTGAAGAATGTCGGACTGCGCGTCATTGGCCACGCTCACATGCACCCCCATGTCGACGCCGAGTTTGCCCTTGAGTTCCAGCAGCAAACGTTCAGCGGTCTTTTTGCCGATGCCGGGCACCTTGATGATGCGGCCAGCCTCCTGGCTGCTGATGGCCTGGGCCAGGTCCTGCACGCTCATGCCGCTGAGCACGCTGAGCGCGGTGCGCGGCCCCACGCCGGAGATCTTGATGAGCTGGCGAAACGCGGCGCGCTCGTCGCTGCTGCCAAAGCCGTAGAGAATCTGCGCGTCTTCGCGCACCACAAAATGCGTGAGCAGGCTGACTTTTTCACCCAGTCCGGGCAGGTTGTAAAAAGTGCTCATGGGCACCAGCACCTCATAGCCCACGCCGTTGCAGTCCAGCAGGATTTCAGGTGGATTTTTTTCGGCCAGCTGGCCAGTGAGTCTTCCTATCATCGGTGAATCTTATCAGCCGGGTAGGGTCGGCCATTTAGGCGGACAATTGCAGATTGCCTTGTGCCAAGCCCCTTTTCAGGAAAACCCGCACCTTGATTCTTCGCCACACCTTCACGCCGCCCAACAACACCCGCATGGGCCATTTGTGCGGCCCCATGGACGCCCATATCCGCACCATTGAAGCCGGGCTGCAGGTCACCATTGCGCACCGCTTCGAGCAATTCAAGATTGATGGCCCCAAGCTGCGTGCCCAGCAGGCGCTGGAGGTGTTGCAGGCGCTGTATGAAATCGCCCAGCGGGCGATTGAGCCGGAAACCGTGCAGTTGATGATGGCGGGCGACACCGCGCTGAGCACGGCACCCGACGGCAGCACGGCGCTGTCAACCCGGCGCGCCGACCTGCGCGCCCGCACCACCAACCAGGGCACTTACCTGGACAACATCGCCACGCACGACATCACTTTTGGCATTGGCCCGGCGGGCACCGGCAAAACCTACCTGGCGGTGGCCTGCGCGGTAGACGCGCTGGAGCGCAGTACCGTGCAGCGCATTGTGCTGACCCGCCCGGCGGTCGAAGCCGGTGAGCGCCTGGGTTTTTTGCCGGGCGACCTGAGCCAGAAGGTAGACCCGTATTTGCGCCCACTGTACGACGCGCTGCACGAACTGATGGGCTTTGAGCGGGTGCAAAAAGCGTTCGAGCGCCAGCAGATCGAGATTGCGCCGCTGGCTTTCATGCGCGGCCGCACGCTGAACCACGCTTTTGTGATTCTGGACGAAGCCCAGAACACCACACCCGAACAGATGAAGATGTTTTTGACGCGCATTGGCTTTGGCAGCAAGGCGGTGGTGACGGGCGACGTCAGCCAGGTCGATTTGCCGCGTACGCAGCTCAGCGGCCTGGTCGATGCCGAGCGGGTGCTGCGCCGCGTGCAGGGCATTGCCATTACCCGCCTGACCAGTGCCGACGTGGTTCGCCACCCGCTGGTGGCACGCATTGTGGACGCCTACGACAAAACCCCCAGCCGCCGGGATGACGCCAAAGAAAAGCCAGACCTGACGGCCGACGCGCCCCACAGGGCAGCCCCCAAAAAAACCAGCGCAAAGAGCCGAAATGGCTCTTAAACACCTCAGCCTGTCACTGCAGTTTGGTGCGCTGGAAGACGCTGCCCGGCACCGCGCCGCCCTGCCGCGCCACAGCGTGAACCGCTGGATTCGCCATGCGCTGGCGCACGACGGCGAGATCACGGTGCGCATTGTGGGCCTGGAAGAAGGCCAGACACTGAACCGCGACTACCGGGGCAAGGACTACGCCACCAATGTGCTGACGTTTGACTACACCCAGGCGCCTTTTGTCACCGCCGACCTGGTGCTGTGCGCGCCCGTGGTGGCCAAAGAGGCCAGGGAAAACAAAAAGACGCTGCAGGCCCACTACGCGCACCTGCTGGTGCACGGCACGCTGCACGCCCAGGGTTACGACCACGAAACCGGCGAGCAGGACGCCGAGGAAATGGAAGCGCTGGAAGTCAGGGTGCTGGCCGGGCTGGGCATCGCCAACCCTTACCAGTGAGTTTTCAGGCCACTTTCACGTCATTTCATATGAAAAAAGTAGCCAGCGCCCAAACAACACGGGCGCAACCAGCTATTAAATTCATAGCAACTGCAAGTCGGATCAGGCGCCAGGGAGTATCTGCAGCGCGATCGTTACCGGCCCGTCATTGACCAGATGCACCTGCATGTCGGCGGCGAACTGCCCGGTTTCGACCTGCGCATGGACAGCGCGGGCCTGCGCCACAAAGTAGTCATACAGCCGGCGCCCAACATCGGGCGGCGCGGCGGCGGTAAAGCTGGGGCGGTTGCCACCGGAGGCATCGGCGGCGAGGGTGAACTGGCTGACGATGAGCAGGCCGCCCTGAGAGCCTGCGCCATCCAGGTCCTGAACGCTGCGGTTCATCTTGCCGGCTTCGTCCGAAAAAATACGCAGCTTGAGGAGCTTGGCGAGCAGTTTGTCGGCCTGCGCCTCGCTGTCGCCGCGCTCGGCGCAAACCAGCACCAGCAGGCCGGGGCCGATTTGGCCCACCGTTTCGCCAGAAATCACGACCCGGGCTTCAGACACCCGCTGCAGCAATGCCTTCACCCCCGGCTAGTCCGTCACGCCCGCCGCGACAAAAAGCGGCTTGCCGACCGGGCCGGACAGAAAAGTAACGAACTGCTGGGCCAGGGCCTGTTGGGGGCTGGATGCCAGCGGCGCGGCGGTGTACGACGTGTAGTTTTGAATTGCAGCAGGCAGCGGGCCCACAAATTTGAGTCCCTTGCCCTGGTAGAGCAATATTTCGGTGATGGCACCAAAACCGACCTCGCGGCCCTTGCCTTTGATGACATGCTCCAGGACCGACGCGCCATCGGGGTAGCGCGTGGTTTTGCTTTCAATCTGGCTGTAAATCTCCATTTTTTTAAGCAGCCCCTCAAAATACAAGCCCGTCGACGCGCGGTTAAACACCAGCGATTCAGCGTCCAGCACTGAACGCTTGAGCGCATCGGCGCTGGATATGTCGGGCACCGCTGCGTCGTTGCGCACCGCCACGCCCATGCCGACCCGGCCCACGTTGGCCCGCACGGCGAGCAGCTTGCTGGCGGCCGCAAAGTCGGCAATCACGGCGGGCGGCGCAATCACCACGTCGAAAGCCGGATCGCTGTCCATGCGCTTGCGCAGCTCGGGGGCGGTGTTGAACGTCACCGCCACGGCATGCCCGGTCTGCTGCTCAAACGCCGCCACGGCGGCCTTCAGGCCGGGTTCAATGGCGCCCGCACTCAGCACCCTGAGTTCAGCGGCCATGGCGGCGCCGCCCACGGCGGCCGTCAGCAGCAGGCCGATACAGATCTTGAAAAAATGGCCAGAACGCCGCTGCGGCGGACGGGTCAGGCGGCGGCGAACAGGGTGTACGGCAAGGTTCATGGGGGTTCCTTAAAAACAAACGGCGAGAACAAATATCAATTCATAGTTTCTCAAGTATCCGGGCACCAGGTCGGCGTCAAATCAGGTCGGCCTCGTCGTCGAAGTGGGTTTCAACGTCGCTGGGCAGCAGCTGAATGGTGGCCCGCAGCCCCGGAATGGCGCTCATCAGGGCCTGCT
>JANNXF010000080.1:0-28947 GCA_031409395.1 Polaromonas sp. | reverse complement strand
ACCGGCTCGTCAATGGCTTGCGGCAGGCGGTTGCGCACGCGCGAAGTCCGGTCACGGACTTCGGCAGCGGCCGCATCGGCGTCTTTTTCAAGGCGAAAGCGCACGCTGATCTGGGCCTGGTCGGCGCGGCTGATGGAGGTGATCACGTCCACCGCATCAATGCCGGCAATCGAGTCTTCCAGCGGCTTGGTCACCTGCGACTCAATCACCTCGGCCGAGGCCCCCGCGTAGCGCACGCTGACAGTCACCACCGGCTCGTCAATCTTGGGGTATTCGCGTACCGCGAGGCGGTTGAAGCTGACCGCGCCGATCAGCACAATCAGCAGCGACAGCACGGTGGCAAAGACCGGCCGGCGGATAGAGACTTCAGCGAGTTGCATAGGGATTTACCACGTCAGTCACCCGGGTTGAAAGGTGTGGCCAGGCTCAGGCAGGGTCACGCGGTGCAGCAGCCGCCGGGTTGCGTGCTGGCTTGGCCGCAGCACCGGCCGGCACGTCAGCCGCGGATGCACGGGAGACGATCACGCCGCAGGGGTTGGGACCGGCCGATGCCGCGGGCGCCCGCGCGAGCGGAGCAGGCACCGACGCAGAAGCAGCAGGCGTCGGGCCTGGCACGGCCGGTGCAGCGCTGGCCGAGCTGGCTGAGCTGGCCGGAGCGGGGCGAACCGCCCGGGCGCTGGTCAGGTCAACCACCGTGACCACCGTGCCATCGCGCGGTGCACGCTGCTGGCCTGTTGTGACCACGGTCTCCCCGACTTCCAGCCCTTCCAGAATTTCCACCTTGCCGGGACTGCGCAGACCGACTTTGACTTCCACGCGCTGCGTGGTTCGGGTCTGCTCGTCCGGCCCCTTGAGCAATTTGATGACAAATTGCCGGTTACCCTGCGGAACAATCGCTTCTTCGGGAATCACACGGGCGTTGTCGCGCACGCCAAACACCGCATTGACCCGCGCAAACATGCCGGGCCTGAGCTCGAGCTGGCGGTTGTCAATGCAGCCACGCACGCCCACCGAGCGTCCGTTGGCGTCAATCAGCGGGTCTATGGCCTGAATTTGGGCGGTGTACTTGCGCCCCGGCAGCGCATCAATGTTCAGCAAGGCGGTTTGCCCCCGCTGGACCTTGGTCTGAAAACGCTCTGGCAAGCGGAAATCCACAAACAAGGCGTCAATGTCTTCGATGTTGACAATATCAGCGCCGTCTTTCAGGTAGTCCCCGACGTTGACCTGGCGGATTCCCACAATGCCGTCAAAGGGTGCAATGATTTTCAGGCGCGCTGCTGTGGCCTTGGCCAGCGACAGCCTGGCCTGCGCCACCTGCAGGTTGGCGGCGCTTTCATCGAGCGAACGCTGGCTGATGAAATTTTGCGCCACCAGTTCCTGGTTGCGCTTCTGGTTGGCCTGGGCGATCGACAGCTCGGCCAGGCTTTGCTGCACCTGCGCCAGGGGCAACTGGTCGTCAAACTGCACCAGCACCTGACCCTGGCGTACGCGCTGTCCGTCGGTGAAATTAAGCTGGGTGATGCGGCCGCTGATCTCCGGGCGCAGTACCACCCCGCGGCGCGATCGCAAACTGCCTACCGCCTGGGTATCGTCGGTGAGGCGCGTCACCTCGACCTTCGCCACTTCAACAGCAGGGGGTTTGCCACTGGCCGCCCCGCTGGCGGCCCCCTGCGCAGGTGCCGCCACCACGGTAGCGTCTGCGACGCCTTCAATTGCCATGGGCTTATGGTACCACCAGGCGGCACCAGAGGCAGCGGCAAAGCCAGCCCCCGCGACCACGGTGTAAATTGCTTTTGAGGCCATGAAAGAGCTTGTCGAGGTGACTGAAGAAGGGCTGAACGAAAGTTGTCAGCAAAGATACAACTTCTCAATGTAGCAGGCCACCGCAGTTTGCGCAGCCTTTGGGGCATTGCCGCAGGTCACTGTGCATCAGCTTTACAACGGCTTTACCAAACCATGAACCCCCTGATGCTAAGTACGCTTAGGGTGGGCTGTTTTACCGTCTGTCAAAGCCGGCCCAGCGCGCGTTCCACCCCCTTGTTGGCCAGCGCGTCTGCGCGCTCGTTGCCCGGGTCGCCGGCGTGGCCCTTGACCCAGCGCCAGTCAATTGTGTGGCCGCTGGAATCGACCAGCGCATCCAGGCGCTGCCACAGGTCCACATTCTTGACAGGCGCTTTGGCGGCGGTGCGCCAGCCACGGGCCTTCCAGCCGTGAATCCATTCGGTGATGCCTTTGCGCACATACTCGCTGTCCAGGTACAGCGTGACCTTGCAGGGCCGCTTCAGCGCTGCCAGCGCCTCAATCACCGCCGTCATTTCCATGCGGTTGTTGGTTGTGCCCAGCTCACCCCCAAAGATTTCCTTGCGGGTGGCGCCCACAGTCAGCAGCGCACCCCATCCGCCCGGCCCCGGGTTGCCCTTGCAGGCGCCGTCGGTATAAATCACCACGTTTTGCGGTGGCGTGTTGTCTTGCAAATCAGTCATGTCGTATTTCAGGTCTCAGGGAAAAATTCAGGGCGATATCAAACCAGCGCCCAACGGTACGTGGCCCGTCAAGGCTGGGAAGGTGTGCGAATGGCCGGCTTCCGGTTGGCCACGGCGGCGGTGGCCGCAGCAGGCGCTTTACGCGTCTTCCAGGCGGGTTCCAGCAGGCGAACACCGCGAACGCGCTTGACCGCCACCACGAAATAAACCGCACCGAAAATAGGCCACCAGCGTTGCCCGGCGGCGTCCATCCATTCAAAGCGGTCCAGCCAGGCCTGGCTGGTCAGTGCCGGACGATAACAGCCAAAGCGACCCGACTCTACTTCAAAATTGAGCAGGCGAAGCCAGTCGCGAAGCCGCCAGTAGCCAATGAACTCACCGGTTTTGGGCAAGAAAAGATCGTCGTAGCCCCAACGCTGGTACAGATGCCCGCGCCGCTGGCGAAACCCCCAGAGGCTGGTGGGGTTGAGCCCACTGATGACCACCCGGCCTTCGGGTACCAGCACACGCTCCACCTCGCGCAGAGTGGCGTGCGGGTCAATGCTGAGCTCCAGCGTGTGCGGCAACACCACCAGGTCCAGACTGCTCTCGGGAAAGGGCAGCGCCGCCGAATCAGTGAGCAGGGCCGCGCGCGGGGAACCAACCAGACCCTGGGAAGTCTCAACTGCAATGGGTGCAGCAGGTTCGCTGGTGCTGGCAAGCCACTTGTGGGGCATGCGATTGGCTTGCAGCGCATCAAGTTCAGGCAGGCCCAACTGCACGGCGTGGTAGCCAAACATGTCACTCACTGCCTGGTCGAAATGTGCGCGCTCCCAGTCCAGCAAATAAGCGCCGGGAGGGGTCTTCAACCAGTCGGTCAAACCTATAATTTCTGAGTTCATCGAGACCACTTATGCACTTGATTCCCGTTTCTGCTGTTGCCGATAACTGCCTTTGGCGGGTGCCCGACGGCGACCGCGCCGTGGCGGTGAACCTTGGCAACGGCGCACCCGGGCTGCGGGTTGCTGCGCCGTGCGATTGGCCGTCAGACCCGATTTTAATCACCCACCCGCACACTGGCCGCAGCGGGTGCTTCCATGCCCTGGGCGGCGAAGGCCCGGGCTTGCTGCCGGCCCCGATGGCGCAAGATCCTTTGATAACCCTGTCTTGACGAACGCAGCAAACCACTATCATGGCAGCTGTCCGTCACTTTGCCGCGTCGGCCCGCAACAACACCGTATTTGCCGCCATCCGGCCGTTGAAAAACCAATACCAATGACGCATTCCCCCCGAAACTCCGCGGCCATCAGGCCATCTACCCTGTTTGTTTTTCGTTATTTTTCACTGGTACTGCTGCTGGGACTGACGCTATTGACCGGCTGCGCCACGCCGCTGGGCATGCCGGGAGACCCGGTGCTGACGACCGAGCCGGGCGCAAGCCTCAAGACCACCCCACCCGCCTCTTCCGCACAGGCAACGGTGCCAAGCCAAACCAGCGTCACGCAAACCGCCACCGAGCCCCCCATTGAGTTATGGGACCGGATTCGCCGGGGCTTTGCCATGCCTGATCTGCAGGGTGATCTGGTGACCGACCGCGAACAATGGTATGCCACCCGGCCAGATTACATCCAGCGCATGACCGCACGCTCCAGCAAATACCTCTTTCACATTGTTGAAGAGCTGGAACGCCGCAACATGCCCACTGAACTGGCCTTGCTGCCCTACATTGAAAGCGCGTTCAACCCTCAGGCAGTATCGAGCGCCAAGGCTGCCGGCATGTGGCAGTTCATGCCCGCCACCGGTAAATACTTTGACCTCAAACAGAGCGCTTTCCGTGATGACCGCCGGGATGTGCTGGCATCAACTCGGGCGGCACTGGACTACCTGGAAAAACTCCACGGCATGTTCGGTGACTGGCACCTCGCCCTGGCGGCCTACAACTGGGGCGAAGGCAGTGTTGGCCGCGCCATTGCCAAGAACAAGAAACTGGGTCTGGGCACCGGCTACCTTGACCTCAACATGCCGGCAGAAACACGCCTGTATGTGCCCAAGCTGCAGGCGGTCAAAAACATTGTGGCCAACCCCGAAGCGTTCGGCGCCGAGCTGCCGCTGATTGAGAACCACCCCTACTTCCAGCGGGTGCAGATCACACGCGACATCGACGTGGCTCTGGCCGCACGCCTTGCCGACGTGAAAATTGAAGACTTCAAGGCACTCAATCCTTCGGCCCACCGGCCCGTGATCATTGCCGCAGGCACGCCGCACATCCTGCTGCCCTGGAACAACGCCACGGTGTTCCAGCGTAACTTCGAAGCCTATACGCAGGGGCAATATGCCACCTGGACCGCCTGGACGGCCCCCAGCACCATGAACCCGGCAGAAGCGGCGCGCCGCAGCGGCATGAACGAGGCCGAACTGCGCAGCATCAACAACATACCGCCGCGCATGCTGATCAAGGTCGGCTCCACCCTGCTGGTGCCACGCTCTGCCAAGGTAGAAAACGATGTGACAGGCCATGTTGCGGACACCGGCCAGGTGTCACTGGCGCCTGAAATCGTGACCCGGCGAACCACGGTCAAGGCCCGCAAGGGCGAATCGGTCGCGACCATCGCCAAACGCTACCAGTTAAGCGCCTCCAGCGTCGCCGAATGGAACAGTGTTGCGCCTGCGGCAGCGTTCAAGGCCGGGCAACAGGTGGTGGTCTTTCTGCCCGTGAAGGCACGGGCGGCGCCCTCGGGCCGCAGCAAGGTGACGCCCGTCAAACGCAGCACCAGCAAGCCGGTGGTGAAGTCAAAGAAACGCTGAGTTCCACAGGCGCAGGCCGGTCGCGCCACTCGCCTCACAGCACTTACAGTACTTACAGCTTCAGCCAGCCTGTGCCGAACAGGCCAATCACGCCGATAAAAATCAGGTAAAACGCCACAATGTAGTTCAGCAGCCGGGGCACGACCAGGATCATGAGGCCTGCCACCAGGGCAATGATGGGGCCGATGTGAAGTGAAAGACTCATGGTGGTTCCTGCTGGTGGATGGTGTATGGCGCAGTGGATAGCGGGATCAGGCATTGAACCGTTCTTTGGCCCGGCGCGAAAACTGGTTGGTATAGGTCTTGGAAAGGTCAATTTTCTCGGCCTTGATGCTGGGATCAAAGCTGGCCAGCGCCTTCAGGGCGGTGCGCACACCCTCGTCGGGAATCACGCCATCGACTGAAATCGACTCGCGCACCTTGCTGAACGACGCCAGGTACAGCGCGCGGTCCCCCAGCAGATAGCTTTCTGGCACGGTCTTGATGATGTCACCCGGACCAGCCGTCTGCAGCCATTTGAGGCCGTGAACAATGGCATGGGCCAGCGCCTGGCAGGTGTTGGGATTTTTCTGCACAAACTCGGCCGGGGCATACAGGCAGGCCGCCGGCATGGGCCCGCCAAACACCTCCTGGGTGCCCTTGAGCGTGCGCGTGTCACTGATGATTTTGACGTCGCCTTTTTGCTCCAGCATGGTCATGACCGGATCGGTATTGCTCATGGCGTCTATCTGGCCCGAACGCAGCGCGATGAGCGCGCCGGCCGCAGTGCCCACATCGACAAAGCTCACGTCGCCGGGCTTCAGGCCGCCCCGCGATAGCACCAGGTTGGCCATCATGTTGGTCGACGAACCGGGGTCTGAGACGCCAATTTTTTTGCCCCTGAGGTCGGCGATCGATTTATAGCCGGGCATGTTTTTGGTCGACACGCCAAACGCGATTTGCGGTGCCCTGCCCTGCAGCACAAAGGCCTGAAACATCTGGTTTCTGGACTGCAGATTGATGGTGTGCTCAAACGCGCCAGAACACACATCGGCCAAACCGCCCACCACCGCCTGCAGGGCGCGTGCGCCACCGGCAAAGTCGCTGATTTCCACGTCCAGGCCTTCCGCCCTGAAGTAGCCCAGCTGCTCGGAAATGGTCAGGGGAAGGTGGTAGAACGCGGCCTTGCCACCCACCGAAAGTGCAATTTTTGTTTTTTCCAGTCGGGGTTGCGCGCGCAGCGCCGGCAATGCCATGGTGGCGGCGGTCAGGGCAAGGCCACTGGCGAAGGTCCGGCGGGAAACAGGGGGACCGAAGGGATGGTGGCGCATGCAAATTCCTCTCTGACTTTTTGTATGGCATGAGCTTATCGGGCACGAAAAAAACCCGCATCGGTATCATCCCGTGCGGGTTTTTACCGAAGGCCCTGGGCTTTCGGTGGAGGTTACGAAAAGTTACCGGCGCTCTGCGCGCGCGTCAGCAAAGCGTCAACGAAAACCTGAAAAAAGAATGCCGATATTGACCAGCAAGGCCAGTGCCCAGACCGCCGACCGCGCATTGGCCATGTTCCCCAGGTACATCATGATGTAGCCCATGCGCAGCACCACAAACAGCAAGGCCAGAATGTCCAGCTGGGTCTGCCCGGCCTGCAGCAGGTGCGCAATGATCACGGCGGCAAAGAAAAACGGCAGCGCCTCGAAGGTGTTGGCCTGGGCTGCATTGGCCCGGGCGCGCCAGTCGGTTTGCCGGGCCAGCCAGGCGCGCGGATGGTGGTTGTCGTAGCCGCCCTCGCGCGCAGGCTTGCCGAACATGCCGTATTTGGCAATGCCGGCGCAAACAATGGGCAGCAAGGCCGCAATCAGGACACACCAGTAGGCAATGGTGAAACGGGCAAACGTCATGGTCAAAATCCTTTGGGTTCCTGGTGGTTGTTGGTTGTTGTTGGCCGTTGCCAAACGTTGTGAAAAAACCTTTGGCGGTTTAGCGTCCGTCTGGCTTTGTAAATACGCGGGTCCAGCGCCGGCCTAGCGCCGGTCTACCAGCGCATGGGCGATCGTGCCCAGATCCACGTATTCAAGCTCACTGCCCACCGGCACGCCACGTGCCAGTCGCGTGACCTGCACGCCCCTGGCCTTCAGCGCCTGGGCAATGACATGCGCCGTGGCCTCGCCTTCGGCGGTGAAATTGGTCGCCAGTATCACCTCCTGAACCTCGCGGGACTCTGGGGGCAGTGGCTCGCCACCGGCGTCTTTGGGGACCACGCGGTCAAACAGCTTTTGCAGGCCGATGTCGTTGGGGCCAATGCCGTCCAGCGGGCTCAGCTTGCCCATCAGCACAAAATACAGGCCCCGGTAGGCCAGCGTGCGCTCCAGCGCGGCCTGATCGGCTGGCGTTTCAACCACGCAGAGCTTGCTTCGGTCGCGCTGCGGGTTGGCGCAGGTGCTGCAAAGAGTCTGCTCGGTCAGGGTGTTGCACAGGGCGCAGTGTTTGACACTGCTGACCGCATGCTCCAGCGCGCGGGCAATTTGCAGGGCACCGGGCTTGTCGTGCTGCAGCAAATGAAACGCCATGCGCGCAGCCGACTTCACCCCCACGCCGGGCAGCTTGCGCAGGGCTTGGGTCAGGCCTTCCAGGGCGTTGGTTTGCATCGGATCAGACGGGTCGAAAGTGATTCGGAATCAGGGGTATGTAATCAGTGGGGGGACCGGACAACCGGGCACGGCGTGCGTCGGTGGGTACGTCCCGCAACACCTTAGAAGGGCATCTTCATGCCGCCGGGCAGGCTGGGCATGCCGGCCGTGATTTTGGCCATTTTTTCCTGGCTGACTTCTTCGGCCCGGCGCACGGCGGCATTGAACGCAGCCGCCACCAGGTCTTCAAGCATGTCCTTGTCGTCTGTCAGCAGGCTGGGATCGATTTCAATGCGCTTGACGTCGTGCTTGCAGGTCATGGTGACCTTGACCAGCCCGGCACCGGCTTCGGCAGTGACTTCCACAAAAGCCAGCTCGTCCTGGGCTTTTTTCAGGTTGTCCTGCATCGCTTGCGCCTGCTTCATGAGGCCGGCGAGTTGTCCTTTGTTGAACATGTTTTTCCTTTAAATGGGGTCTGGAGAATGGGTCTGAAAACTGGGCTTGATCATATCGGCTTGGCAGCCAGCGGCCGGACGGAGCCTGGAACGATTTTTGCACCCCAGTCGCGGATCATGCCCTGCACAAAGGGGTCGTTGCTGATCAGCGCCTCGGCGGCCAGCTGGCGCGCGGCCAGCGCAGCGGCATTGCGGCGGGCGGGCGTGTCGGTGACAGCACCGACCTCGACTGCCAGCACCAGGCTGGCGTCGCCCGTGGCCTGCTGCAGCGCAGCCTGCAGCTTTTCCCGGGCGGCGCTCTGGCTCAGTGACTCACGCTCTACGCACAAGGTCCAGGCGCTGCCTTGCTGGCTGCGCAGCTCTGACTGCAGGGCCAGTTCTCGGGTCAGCGCCGCCACTGCCTCGGTCGCCACGAGCTGGTTCACGGTCTCGCTCCACGCGTCGCCCAGTGGGGTGGCCGCCAACGGCGCAGCAGCCCCTGGTGCGGCAGGTGGGCCGGGAGGGCGCACGCCAGACACCGCCACAGGCGCTTCCAAATTGATAGCTGCTGGCGCCCGTTTTGATTGGGCTAGAGCCATTTTTTCTTCATCAACCTGCGCGGGAACCGCAGCCAGCGCAGGCGCTTCATCCGGCCTTTCCATAGACCTTTCCATCGGCGCTGCCAGGCTGGAACTCACCGCATCGGCCACCACCCGGCCCGGCAGCTCAGACCGCTGGGCCGGTTCAGTCCGGGGCTTTTTTCCGGGCTCGGCGGCGCTCCCCAGCCTGGTTGCGGACGCGCTGGTAGCCACGGCACCCGCGGGTTTGAACGCCAGCAAACGCAGCAACACCATGGTCAGCGCAGCGTATTCGTCAGGGGCCAGCCCCAGCTCGCTGCGGCCATGCAGGCACAGGCTGTACAAAAGCTGGGTTTCGTCGGCGGGCATGGCCTGGGCCAAGCGTGCGGTTTCGGCCATTTCAGGGTCTGAATCGTCGTCACCAGCGGCCATGTCGGGCACCGCCTGCAGCACCGCCATGCGCTGCAGCAGCGTCGTCATTTCTTCCAGGGTGGAAGCCGCGCTCAGGCCATTGAGGCGCAGCACTTCCGAGGTTTCCACCACCGCCCGGCCATCACCCCGCGCCAGCGCATCGAGCAGGCGAAACACATAGCTGCGGTCCACGCTGCCCAGCATGGTGCGGACACTGGCCTCCTGCAACTGGCCCGAACCAAAGGCAATCGCCTGGTCGGTCAGCGACAGCGCGTCGCGCATGGAGCCGCGTGCGGCACGCGACAGCAGGCGCAGGGCCTGCGGCTCGGCCGGAATATTCTCTTGCGCCAGCACCTGCACCAGGTGCTCCAGCACCGTCTCTGGTGCCATGGGCCGCAAATTGAACTGCAGGCAACGCGACAGCACCGTGGCGGGCACCTTTTGCGGGTCGGTCGTGGCCAGGACAAACTTCAGGTATTCGGGCGGCTCTTCCAGCGTCTTGAGCATGGCGTTGAAGGCCGTGTTGGTGAGCATGTGAACCTCGTCAATCATGAACACCTTGAAGCGGCCCACCACCGGCTTGTAAACGGCTTGTTCCAGCAGCTGCGCGATTTCGTCCACGCCCCGGTTGGAGGCGGCATCCAGCTCGGTGTAGTCCACAAAGCGGCCGCTGTCGATGTCCAGGCAGGCTTGGCAAACGCCGCAGGGCTCGGCGGTAATGCCGCCCTGCCCGTCTGCGCCCAGGCAATTGAGCGACTTGGCCAGAATGCGCGACACCGTGGTTTTGCCCACACCGCGCGTACCCGTGAACAGGTAGGCATGGTGAAGGCGCTGCGTGGTCAGCGCATTGCCCAGTGCCTGCACCACATGAGACTGACCCACCATTTCAGAGAAATTTCGGGGACGGTATTTGCGGGCGAGAACGAGATAGGACATTCAATCATTCTAAATTGGCTGAGGACATGGCCCCCACGCTGTTCACTTCGTTTAATACGCAGCCCACCAGGGGGCTGTTCCGCCTTGGGGCGGCCCGGCGGCGGAACGCGTCGACCCTGAATGAGGGATATTGCCTGAAGCGGCATGGCCAACTCACTTACAATAGTCAGTGACGGGCCTTCCCGCATGGTGAAGCGGCCAACCGGGTCAGGTGGGGAACCAAGCAGCCCTAACTGTAGAGTCAGTGCCGGGGTCAAGGCTCGTCACCTTATGCACAAAAGCCAGCCAGAAAGATGTTCTGGCTGGCTTTTTTTTATGGCTTGTAAACCTCTTCAATCGCCACCGCCGTCTGCAGCGCGTGGTCGGCAATTTGCGCCGACATCAGAGCCAGTGACGCCAGCGCATAGGTGCCGCTGACAATGCCCTTGAAAGCCACTTCTGCGGCCACCGCGTCCTGGCCCAGGCCTTCGGTGGCGGCGACGATGCAGGCTTCCATGCTGTCCAGGCCGGTATCGCCAAAAAGTTCTTCCCCTTCGTAGCTGACGCGGTATTCGTAGCCTTCCGGGTCGGCCGGGTCAATGTGAAAACGGACAATCATGGTGGCCTCCTTTGGCGCAATGGGGTAAAGCTGTCAGGGCAACGCGGTGCTTGACCGCATCCTATTGCTATCAAATAAATAGCTGCTTGCGCCCGTTTTAATTGGGCTGCAGGCCTAAATGACTCAGAACACCCTGCCCGGCAAGGCGCCCGCTGGCAAAACTGGCCGTCAGCAGGTAGCCGCCCGTGGGGGCTTCCCAGTCCAGCATTTCACCGGCGCAGAACACGGCCTGGTTGCCACCGGCCAACGCAGGCGCCTGGAGCTTGAGCTGCGCATCCATGGCCTCAAACAGCACGCCGCCCGCGCTGCTGATGGCTTCGTCAAGCGGCCGGGTGGCCGTCACGCAGACGGGCAAGGCCTTGATGCCCGCTGCCAGCTGGACCGCATCGGCCATCGCCTCTTTGCCCAACAGCTCGTACAGCATGGCGGCCTTGATGCCGTCCAGGTTCAAACGGCTTTTCAGGTGGCTGGACAGCGAGCGTGAGCCGCGCGGGTGGCGCACCTCGACCAGCACCTGTTCGGCCGATTTGTCGGGCAGCAAATCGAGCAAAAAAGTGGCGCTGCCGTGGGCCGCAATCTCGTCCCGCAGCAGGCTGGACACCGCATAAATCAGGCTGCCTTCAACGCCCGTGGCGGTGGCAATGAACTCACCCTTGCGGTTGAAGCTGCGGCCCTGCGAGTCGGTAAAACCAATGGCGACTGACTTGAAAGGCTGGCCGGCAAAGCGGCTGGAGAAATGCGCTGTCCAGCCCGGTGGCGATGCCGCGCCCTGGCCGATCAGCTCTTTCAGAAACTCACGGCGGGTTTCCAGCGGCGCGGCGCCAGCGCCGGCCCCGGGGCGCCCGCCCACGTCAAAACCGCAGTTGGCGGGCTGTAGCGGGGCCACGCCCACGCCTCGCTCCGTGAGCAGCGGCACCCAGGCACCGTCAGAGCCCAGACGCGCCCAGCTGCCACCGCCCAGCGCCAGCACCACCGCATCGGCCTCAACCTGCACTTCACCGGCGGCCGTTGAAAACTTCAGGGCGCCGCCCTCTGTCCAGCCGAGCCAGCGATGCCGCATGAAAAACTGCACCCCTGCCCCGCGCAGCCTGTGCAGCCAGGCACGCAGCAACGGCGCCGCCTTCATGTCTTTGGGAAACACCCGGCCCGAACTGCCTACAAAAGTTTCGACACCCAGCCCTTCGGCCCAGCTGCGCAGCCCGGCCGGGCCAAACGCCGCCAGCAGCGGCTCAAGCTGGGCACGGCGGTCACCATAGCGCTGCATAAAAGGTTCAGGCGCTTCAGAGTGCGTCAGGTTCAGCCCGCCAATACCCGCCAGCAGAAACTTGCGGCCCACAGAGGGCATGGCGTCGTAAACCTGCACCTGCACACCGCCTGGCACCGCGCTGGCCAGCGTTTCAGCGGCCATCAGACCCGCAGGCCCACCGCCGATGATGACAACACGCCGGGCCTGGGCAGAGGGCAGCGCTGCGTCCGTTTGGGCCAGCTCAGCAGGCGAAATAAAGTCGTTCAAAAAGAAATCCGTCTTAAAAGTGCTATTTTTTTAATAGCTGCTTGCGCCCGTGTTGATTGGGCCAAAGCACAAAAAAGGCCTGCAACCCGCCGCGCTGGCAAGCCTCAGGCCCGGCTGGAATGAAACCGGATTATTGCAGGCCGGCGGGAAGGCAGTGCTCAGAAGTCGCCGAACCGTTTGATGGCCTCACCGGCTTCTGCCCGCACCAACGGGCCGACCGCGCTGACGTGTTTTGAGCGGCTTGAATTTACTATTGATTTCATAGCTGCCCACGCCCGTGCTGATTGGGCCAGCGCACGATTTGATGGTGCTTGCTCTGCGCTGTCTTTTGCAATGGGTGAGGTCATTGAATACGGAGCCCAACTCCCACCCATTCTCATCATGTGTCATGGTTTTTATCTTGGGGAACAGGTGGCGGGGTCACTTGCAGTGGTCGATGATCGCCAAAGCCTGTGTCAGGTCGGGTACGGTGCGGTCGAGCACAGGGTCGAGGGGTTCCCGGTAAAGCCGGGAACGCTCCAGCAGGGTGTCGGTCCAGTTCGAGCCGTAGGCTGCGAACATGGGTGTGTCTATCAAGTGCTCCATGGTGAGTATCTTCTGCACGGCCTGGGCTGGCGGCATCTGCAAAAAACCGCGAACCTTTTCCGACGCCGGGTACGAATCTGTCAGGTCAATACGGCCGCTGGCGAGGACGAACTCCAGCGTGCGCCGGATGAGTGTGCTGAAGTTCGGCGCCGGCATGGGCTGCTTCGTAAGGTCGTGGGACAGCCAGGCAAGGTTCCAGGCTTCGGGGTCGCCCTGGGTGATGCCGCCCTTGCCCCATCCGTAAGCCTGAGGGGGGTGTGGTGAGTAGCGCATCTCGGCTATTTTCATGGATTTTCTTGGGAGCAGTGCCCAGGCGGGCAACATCAACCGCTTCACAAAACCTCAACCACCCCACCCTGCCCCGTCAAAAAGGCGACCTTCACCGTGGCTTGCGGATAAATCGCCTGCACCGCCGCCCGGTAGCCCTGCATTTGCGCCAGCAGCGCGGGTTGCAGCTGCGGTGCGTGGGCTGATTTGTAGTCGAGCACCCACCAGTGGCCTTGGTGGCCGGCGTCTTTGCGCTGCACCAGGCGGTCCAGCCGCAGTGCTTTGCCCTGGTGCACCAGATCGACTTCGTTGCCGTGCCAGGCCACGGCATCGGGATGCCAGGCCCAAGCGCCATCTCCGGCGCGAATGCGCTGGGCCAGCATGGCGGCCTCTGTTGCTTGCGCGGGGCTGAGGCAGAACTCTCTGGCCACAGCGAGTTGCCGGGCTGAATGATGCGGGGGGGTGCTGATGTCGCTGGTGTCACCACTGACAGCACACCATTCCAGCAGCCGGTGCATGGCCTTGCCGATGCGGGCACTCGGGGAGTCTTCGGCTTCGCCCACCGGGCTTGAGCGTGAAGACACCGCTGCATCGGGCAAACCGGGCCCATCCGGTAATTCAGGCAAATTGAAAACCCCGGCATCTAAGGCCTCTGCGGAGTCTGGCCCTGCCAGCCCCGCTGCCGGCGAAGGCATGGGCGCAAGCGCCTGCAGGCGCTGCCACCAGCTGTCGGTGGTCGGCCGAAACGGCTCTATGGACGAAATCACCAGCGTGTGGCGGGCGCGTGTCATGGCGACATACAGCGCGTTGATCTCTTCGCGCTTGCGGGCGGCCTGCTCATGCGCCAGCGCGGCTTGCGCACACGCTGGCGGGCGGGTTTCGCTGACCAGAAACACAAACTTGACGGGTGCTGCGGCCTCGCCAGGCCAGTCGATCAGCACGCCCATGCTGTCGGCGTTGCGCTCTGCGGTGTCGGTGTCCAGCAGCAGCACGGCCTCGGCTTCCAGGCCCTTGGCGCCGTGAATGGTGAGCAGGCGAACAGCCTCCGGATTGACCGTGGCCGGCGCCAGCGTGCCGCCCGCCTTGAGCGCCCGCACAAAACCGTAGGGCGTGGCGTAACGGCCGCCGTCGCGGGCCAGCGCCACGCCCAGCAGCGCGCGCAGGTTGGCCAGCACGGTGCCGCGCTGGGCGACTGGGGCGGCGGCCCCAAAACGGGCCAGCACATCGCCGTCGCCATAGATGTTTTGCAGGGCGTCGTGCGGCGGCAAGGCGTCCAGCCAGCCTTTCCATCGCGTCAATATTGCCCCCAGCCCTTGTAATTCAGGCGCGAGCAGCTCCTTTTTTTGTAGCAACTCATACCACGACAGGCGCAGCTGGCGTTGCAGCAAGGCCAGTTGCACCAGGCTGTCATCGGCTACGCCAAACAGCGGCGAACGCAGGGCTCTGGCCAAAGACAAATCGTGCCGGGTAGACACCAGCACATCGAGCAGCGCCACCATATCCAGCACCTCGCAGCATTCGATCAGATCGGTTTTTTCGCCAATCTGGGCCGGAATATGCAGCTTGCGCAGCTCGTCTTGCAGCGGCAGCAAACCCGCCCGCTTGCGCGACAGCACCATGACCTGGGAAGGCTTCAGGCCAGCCAGCATCTGGCTGGAAATCCAGGCGGCGGCCTGGCGGGCTTCCAGGGTGCGCAGGGTTTCTTCGGGCAGCTCTCGCGGCACCGTGAGGCTGTCGCGCCAGCCTGTGTCTGGCGCTGCTGATTCACCGGCCTCCTGGCTGCGCGGCACAGCAGGCAATCGCCCGGTGCTGCCGTGGCGAATTGAGTCGGTGGTGTGCGTCCGAAAGCCGTCGTAGCCATCGGTGTCGCGCGCCGCGCCCATCACGGCATTGACGCTGGCAATCACGCCCTGGGCGTTGCGCCGGGTGTGGTCGCAACTGAGCAAATCCCCCCCCAGGCCGTGCACCACAAACTGCTGCGCGGCACGAAACACCTGCGGCTCGGCACGGCGAAAGCGGTAAATGCTTTGCTTGGGGTCACCCACCAGAAACACGCTGGGCGCATGGCCCGCGCCCGCATACCCCGCCAGCCACGAAGACAGCGCCTTCCACTGCAGCGGGTTGGTGTCCTGGAACTCGTCAATCATCAGGTGCCGGATGCGGGCGTCGATCCGCTCCTGCACCCAACCCGACAGCACCGGGTCCCCCAGCAGACTCAAGGCGGCGCGTTCCACGTCGTTCATGTCTACCCAGCCGCGCTCTCGCTTGAGCTGGGTAAATTGGGCAATCAGTGCACGCGCCAGCCGGGCCATGCGCTGCTGGTAAACCCAGGCTTCGTGCTGCTGGCGGGCCAGGGCCAGGCTCAGCACCAGTTCCTGGGCTTGCCGTATGCACTCAATGCCGACGATCTTTTCACCAAATTTTCGGGCAGTGCCTTTGTCGGTCAGCAGCGCGGTCAATACCGCAGAGGTGTCCTGCGCGGCCAGGGCTTGCTCCAGCTCAACGCCTTTGGCGGAAAAACTGGGCGCGGCGGCCCGGCCCAGGGCCTTGGCGGCGTCTTGCAGCAAGGCAAAGGCGGTCAACCCGGGGGCAAGGCAATCGTCAGGGCTCTCGAAGTCTGAAAACGCCGGAAACTGCTGGCCAAACGGCAGCACCGAGGCGTCAACCACGCCCTGCGCGTCAGCCAGTGCAAATTCAGTGCGTTTGTCGAGCGCAACCTGCAGCGCCTTGTCAGCCTGAAAGCGGCCATGGGTCAGCACCACGGCCTCAAAGTCAGCCTTGAGCGCCGCATCGCCGGACAGCGTGGCATAAAACCGCCGCCACACCAGCGCCCGTGCGGGGGCGTCGTCTTCCAGCAGTTCGTAGTTGACGGGCAGGCCCAGCTTTTGCGAAACCGCCACAGGCGCGCTGCGCAACAAGGCGGCAAACCAGCTGTGAAAGGTCCGAATCTGCACCGAACGGCCGCTGGCCAGAATGGCGCGGTATAAATTTGATAGCTGCTCGCGCCCGTGTTGATTGGCCTCAGCGCTTGTTTGACTGTTAAAGCCGCGCATTTCCAGCTCACGCTGCAGCGTCTCGTCGTCTGCGGTGGCAAACGCCTTGAGCCACTCGTCAAGCCGTTCACGCATTTCGCCAGCGGCTTTTTTGGTGAAGGTAATCGCCAAAATTTCATGCGGGCGCACCGGGGCTTCGGCGCTGCCTGTCGCCCCCTGGCCCTCTAGCAACGCCCGCACAATGCGCGACACCAGCATCCAGGTTTTGCCCGCGCCCGCGCAGGCCTCAACCGCCACACTGCGGCGCGGGTCGCAGGCAATGGCGTAAAAAGCGTCGGCAGCAATCAGTTCACCGTTGCATTCGTAGGCAGCGTTCATGTCAGTTCTTGGTCGTGAAGGGAAACGAGTAAAGCCGGTGCCTCGCCCAAAGCGCGCTGGGTCAGCGGCCGCAGCGCCGGGCCGCCCCAAGCAAGGCCAGCCCCCTCGGGGGGCAGAGAGTTACGCGAAGCGAACGAACGTGGGGGCATCATGACTTCATGATTTCCAGAAATCTTTCCGGCACAGGCCGCGCGCCGCGCAGTAATCACAGGCCTTGCCCTCGCCCAGTGCGGGCAGTGCCGCGCCTTCGGCAATACGGGCCATGTCGCTCAAAATTCCGTCAATCAGCTCATCCCGCAGGTCCACGATGTCCGGCTGGTCGTAGGTTTTGGTCGGCTCTTTTTCGCCCAGGTTGACATACGCGGCCGCCAGGGTGTCGTCGTCCATCAGGGCGGCGTAAAACGCCAGCTGGGTGTCCTCCGGGCCGTCCTTGATGCGCGCTGCGGTGGTGGCCCTGGGCTCGGTTTTGTAGTCGATCAGCAGGACGTGGCCGTCAGCCTGCCGGTCAATGCGGTCCAGCCGGCCTGTCAGCACCAGGGTGCCCAAAGACACATCGCGCCGGGCTTCTGCCAGCTCAAACGTGGTGCCGGTGGCTTCATGCGCTGTCAGCCACGCCAGGTAACCGTCCCGCACGCGCGGCCAGGCGGCCAGAAAGGGCAAAAACTCGCTGTCGCTCAGTGCCAGCTCTTGGGCAGCACGGTCAGCCGCTATGTTAATCATAGCTAATCGCGCCGGTAAATCCTGGGCTGGCGCCTGTTTCAGTGCTTCATGAAAGTGGCGCAGCGCCGCGTGCAGCCAGTTGCCAAAATCGCGCTTGCCCAGCTCGCTTTCCAGCTCGTCGGGCTCTTGCAGCCTGAGCTGGCGTAACGCAAAAAAGCGGTAGGGGCAGCGGCGCAGGTCTTCGTACGCACTGGCCGACAGGTGGCTCACCGGCAGCACGTCGCCGGTGGGCATGGGGTGGGCCGTTGGCTGGGTGGCCACGGCGCGCAACCCGCGCGGATCGGCTGCGGCGGCGGTGACCCCGGTGCCCGGCATCAGCAGCGCCTGCACAAACCCGCTGGGAATCAGGTGCTCACCGGCCTCGCTGGTGCGCCACAGCACATCGACATGGGGCAGTTGCAAGACATGCTGCCAGGCTTGCCGGGCCTGGCTGGCCAGTGTTTCGCGCGAGGGCAAGCCCAGCAGCTGGCGCTGGCCGGGCGTCCACGGGCCCGCGGGCTCGGGTGACACCGGCAGGCGAATCTCGTCGCAACCGGGCAACACCACCGCCTGCATGGGCCGACCCAGCAACTGGGCCAGCGGCAAGATCACCACCTGCTCGGCCAGGGGGTGCACGGGTGAAAAGCTGCCCCCTTCCAGGCTCTGGTTGACCCAGCTGGTGAAGTCATTGAGCTGCATGGCGAAAGCGTTGCCTGGGGGCGTGCCGGGCAAGGCCTCGAACTCGGCTTCGGCGCCTTCATGCAGGCGCAGCACGTTCAGCACCGCCTGCCCGGCATCGTCTGCGGCCAGCGCGTCCCATTGCCCGGCTGACTGCAGGGCAGCGCGGAGCGCACGCAGCCACACGGCCAAGGGCCGCGCGCTGGTAGTGCCGGTAAAGGTGTCGCGCAGCCCCCGTATTTGCAGCGTGAGTTGCTCTGGGAACAACAAGGCCGGCGAAGGCGTTGCCGGCAGGTCGCGCCAGGCCCGCAGGCCCGCCTTGCGCAGCGCGGCCTCCAGCACCGTCACCTCGGCCGGGGCAAAGGCGGCGGCGTTTTTCAACCAGTCGAGCACGGCATCGGTCGAGGCGTCCCAGGGCATCGCGCGCAGCAAGCCCATCAGGCTGGCGGCGGCGCGCGTGGTCGACAGCTTCCAGCCGGTTTCGTCGCGCATGGCAATGCCGCGCCGGGACAGCATCGCGGCAACGCGGCGCGTCAGCACCCGGTCTTGCGCAATCAGCGCCACCGGGCTGCGGCCCTGCGCCAGATGCGCCAGCACGCAGGCAGCGGCCCGTTCGGCCTCGTCTTCTGCATCCAGCGCGGCGTGCAGCGACGGCCCACCGGCCTGCGCCGCCTCGAAAGGAATGCACAGTGCAATGGAAAGCGACGATTCACCAAAGTGCGTCCTGAGCGCTTCGCCCAGGGGTTCCGCCTGAAAACCCTCCAGCACCCCCAACAGCACGGGCCGGGCCTGAAACAAGCGGTCTGTGGCATAGGCCGAGGCAGCGGCCCACACCAGGGCAATGCGCGCCACAACCGCTTCAAGCGCCAACACCGGCGAATCCAGGCCGGCGCCCAGCTCTGCGGCCAGCGCGTCGCCCCAGGCCTGGCGTTTTTCAGGCGGCACCGCCGCGGCGACCCTGGCCAGGCTCCAGGCGGCTTCGACCAGACGCCCGGCCAGCGCATCTTGCTGGCTGGCCTGCCCCGCCCTTTTCAACAGCGATGCGGCCGTCAGCATGTCCACCGCCACATCCATGCGCAAGTCATCCGCCGACGGCACAAACAGCCCCAGCGTACCGCCCAGGCTGCTGGCCCAGTTCAGGGTGGTTTCAAAACGCGGCACAAACGCCGTGTCACCCGCTTGCAGCGCCCACGCCTGGCGTGCCTGCCCGATCAGCTGTGCGTAGGGCAGCAGCACCACCGCGTCGGCCGGATGAACCTGCTGCGCCTGCAACACCTCGGCCAGCCGGGCCATGGCCTGCTGCCAGCACCGGGCAGGCAGCGTCATGGACGGCGTAGGCAGATCAGCAGACAAAAGGGACATGGGGAAACAGCGTCATAAAGAGAGGATCTGTGATGAGGTGTTGGTGCAAGGGCCTGTTGCAGCATCGGGGCAGACGCTGGCTTGCAGGGCTATCGGGGCGATAGTGGCGGCCAAACCGACCCGGTCACTTGCTTTCTGCCACAATGCCAGCAACTTTATCCGTATCCGTAACCAGACCCAAGGAGCCGTCATGGCGAGCGAACTGATCAAACATACCACCGATGCCACTTTCGAAGCCGACGTCCTGAAATCCACGATGCCCGTGCTGGTCGATTACTGGGCCGAATGGTGCGGCCCCTGCAAGATGATTGCCCCCATTCTTGACGAAGTGGCGACCGGCTACGACGGCAAACTGCAGATCGCCAAAATGAATGTTGACGAAAACCGCGATATTCCGGCCAAATTCGGCATTCGCGGCATTCCCACCCTGATGCTGTTCAAAAACGGCGAACTGGCCGCCACCAAAGTCGGCGCCATGAGCAAAGCCCAACTCACCGCTTTTATTGACCAGCAACTGGCCTGAGCCACCAGGCGGGGCAGCCGAATCAACACCGACGGCCCCGCACAAACTTCATTTCAAAAGTCCACAGGCCCTCGCGCACTGCCTAAGTGGCGCACCCCGAAATGCAGCCAATTTCCCGCCAGCGTTTCCTGTCATAATCCCATTTATTCACCAGCGGGCATATTCCGGCTGGTTCGAGTTCCCGGTTTGCAAGCCACCCACCCTCGCGGCTTCTTTTCAAACCTCCCCCGTTTCTTCAAATGACCCCCACATGGGGTTCTATCTAAGCAGGTAATCCATGCACTTAAATGAACTCAAGGCACTGCACGTGTCTGAAGTCCTCAAGCAGGCCGAAGCCCTTGAGATCGAAAACGTGGGCCGCATGCGCAAGCAGGAGCTGATGTTTGCCATCATCAAAAAACGCTCAAAGACCGGTGAAACCATCGTCGCAGACGGTGTGCTTGAAGTGCTGCCAGACGGGTTCGGCTTTCTGCGCGCGCCAGACTCCAGCTACACCGCCTCGACAGACGATATCTACATCAGCCCGAGCCAGATTCGCCGCTTTAACCTGCACACGGGCGACATGATTGAAGGCGAAGTGCGTACGCCCAAAGACGGTGAACGCTACTTTGCGCTGAACAAGCTCGACAAGATCAACGACGGTGCACCGGAAGACAACAAGCACAAGGTCATGTTCGAGAACCTGACCCCGCTGTTTCCGCGCGAGCAGTTCAAGCTTGAACGCGACATCAAGGGCGACGAAAACCTGACCAGCCGCATCATCGACATCGTGGCCCCCATCGGCAAGGGCCAGCGCGCCCTGCTGGTGGCGCCGCCCAAGTCGGGCAAAACCGTGATGATGCAGAACATTGCACACGCCATCACCGCCAACTACCCTGACGTCGTGATGATGGTGCTGCTGGTTGATGAGCGTCCTGAAGAAGTGACCGAAATGCAGCGCAGCGTGCGCGGCGAAGTCATTTCATCGACCTTTGACGAACCCGCCGCACGCCACGTGCATGTGGCCGAAATGGTGATTGAACGCGCCAAGCGCCTGGTCGAACTCGGCAAGGATGTGGTGATTTTGCTGGACTCCATCACCCGCCTGGCCCGCGCCTACAACAACGTGCTGCCATCGTCAGGCAAGGTTCTGACCGGCGGTGTGGACGCCAACGCCCTGCAGCGCCCCAAACGCTTTTTTGGCGCGGCCCGCAATATTGAAGAAGGTGGCAGCTTGACCATCATCGGCACCGCCCTGGTCGACACCGGCAGCCGGATGGACGAGGTGATCTTTGAGGAATTCAAGGGCACCGGCAACTGCGAGATCCACCTGGACCGCCGCTTGTACGAAAAGCGCGTCTTCCCGGCAATTCACCTGAACCGCAGCGGCACCCGCAAGGAAGAACTGCTGCTGGCCCCCGAAATTCTGCAAAAGTCGCGGATTTTGCGCCAGTTCATGTACAACATGGACGAAATCGAGTCGATGGAACTCATGCTGAAAAACATGAAGGCCACCAAGAACAACCACGAATTCTTCGACATGATGAGAAGAGGCGGTTGATCAATAGAGCCCCCACGTTCGCTCACTGCGTGTAGCTCTCTGCCCCCCGAGGGGGCGCTGCGCCTGCAGACTGGCAAAGCCAGCTCCGCGGCCCCGGCTGGCTTAAAACCCCAAAAACCACGGTAAGTGGTTGATTCCATGGCATAATCAGTGGCTTCACGGAAAGTGCTCAAAACTGGTTTGAGTGGCTCCCGAAACGAACAAGGAAAGATCATGAAAGAAGGCATTCACCCCAACTACCGCGAAGTTTGCTTCGTGGACCTGTCAAACAACTTCAAGTTTGTGACACGTTCTTGCGTCAACACCAAAGAAATGGTGAAAATGGACGACGGTCGCGAGCTGCCCCTGTACAAGCTGGACACTTCCAGCGAATCGCATCCCTTCTACACCGGTACCCAGAAATCTGTGGACAACATGGGTGGTCGCGTTGAGAAATTCCGCAACCGTTTTGGCAAAACCGCTGCCAAAGAAGCTGCGCCAGAGGCCGCTTCAGAAGCAGCCCAGTAAGCTGCCAGGCAGGCGTGGCGCACGCGCACACCAGCCCACAAAAAGCAGCCTGACCCCAGGCTGCTTTTTTTTCGGCCAGAATTGGCGCTCACACCCTCTCCATCACTCCGCCGTTTTGAACAAACCCTCTCCCGCCATCATTGCCCAATCGGCGGTGCGCCGCCTGCCACGGCTCGCGCTGCTGCTGTTTTGCGTAGCCTATGTATTGCCCGGTTTCCTGGGCCGCGGCCCCTGGAAAAACGAGGATATTTCGGCGTTTGGCGTGATGCGCGAACTGGCGGCCAACCCCGGTAACTGGCTGCAACCCCAGTTGCTGGGCCAGGTCACCGGATTTGATGCCCTCATGCCCTACTGGCTGGGCGCGCTGGCCATCAAAGGCCTGCCTTTTCTGGACCCGGCCTTTGCCGTGCGTATCCCGTTTGGCCTGCTGTTGGCCCTGAGCCTGCTGGCCACCTGGTACGGCATCTACTACCTGGCCCGCAGCCCGCAAGCCCAGCCCGTGGCTTTTGCCTTTGGCGGTGAGGCCGGTCCGGTGGACTACGCGCGGGCCATTGCCGATGCCGGTCTGCTGGCGCTCATCGCCAGCCTGGGGCTGGCGCAGCTGTCCCATGAAACCACACCGGCACTGGCGCAACTCGGGTTCACCGCGCTGGCGTTCTACGCCATGGCCGCCAGCCCTTACCGCAAGGCAACCCAGGTTTTCGGGCCGGCCCTGGGCCTGCTGGCAGGTCTGGTGGGGCTCGCCCTGAGTGGTGCACCCACGCTGGCATTGCTGCTGGGGCTGGGCGGGGCGCTGGTGGAATGGGCCCACATGCGCTGGGGCAACCAGCCGCTGGATGCGGCGGCCAGGAAGCAATCCGGCCAGTGGGTGCTGCTGATTGCCGGCAGCACGCTGGCCGTTTGCGTGCTGGCCTACGGACTGGATTTGTGGCGCTGGCGAATTCAACTGCCGGGTACTGACGATCAGTCGATCTGGAAAGACTTGCGCAGCCTTGGACGCCTGCTGCTGTGGTTTACCTGGCCGGCATGGCCGCTCGCCCTGTGGACACTGTGGCGCTGGCGCAGGCAGCTGGCAAGTCGCCACGTCGCCCTTCCCCTGTGGTTTGCCAGCATGGCAATCGCCGCGACGCTGACGACCACGGCCTCTGACCGCAGCCTGCTGCTGAGCCTGCCACCGCTGGCCGCGCTGGCCGCCTTTGCACTGCCCACACTCAAGCGCAGTGTGGCGTCGCTGATTGACTGGTTCACACTGATATTTTTCACCGGCTGCGCCGTCGTCATCTGGGTCATCTGGATTGCCATGCAAACCGGCGTGCCCCGACAGCCAGCCGCCAATGTCGCCAAACTGGCGCCAGGCTTTGAGCCCAGCTTTTCCTGGATCGCCTTTCTGGCCGCCATTGCTGCCACCGTCGCATGGGCCTGGCTGGTGAAATGGCGGGCTGGCAGGCAGCGCGCAGCCATCTGGAAGTCGCTGGTTCTGCCAGCGGGCGGTGCCACCCTGTGCTGGCTGTTGCTGATGACGCTGTGGCTGCCGCTGCTCGATTTCGCACGCAGCGCGGCACCGCTATCGCGCCAGATTGCCAGCATGGTCGACCGGCAATCCTGTGTCGAAATCTACGGTATCGACAGCACCCAGGCGGCTGCCCTGCAATACCACGGCCGCCTGGAGCTGCGGCAGGCCAGCGCAGTGGCGGTCTGCCCTTACCTGCTGGTGAACGTCGATGCGCAGTCGACCCTCAGCACCCGCGTCAATTTGCCAGACTGGGCTTTTCAGGCCACGGTGCGCCGGCCAGGTGGCAAAAATGAAAACATCCTGCTCTTCAAACGGGTCAGTGTTGGCACCCCCGGCAAGCCGACCCACTAACCCTGCAGGCCGGCACCCTGGCTAATTTGTGAGCGAACTCAAAATCATCGGCCGGCATGCAGGGACGGTGCTGGTAGGACAACTGGCGGTCATGGCATTTGGTGTCGCCGACACCGTGATTGCCGGTCGTTTCAGCGACGACGCACTGGCCGCGCTGTCGGTCGGGTCCGCCCTTTACATCAGTGTCTATGTGGGGCTGATGGGGATTGTTCAGGCCCTGCTGCCGATCTGGTCTGAAATGCTGGGCGCGCGCCAGCAGGCTGCGCTGGGACGCTCTTTGCGCCAAAGTCTCTACCTCTGCGGTTTCATCGTCGCAACCGGCATGACGGCCCTGCTGTTTCCGGGCCCGCTGCTGCGCTGGGCGCAGGTCCCCCTGCTCATGCAGGACGAAGTGCAGCGCTACTTGGGCGTACTGGCGTTTGCGTTTGCACCCTCCCTGCTGTTTCGTATCTACAGCACTTTCAATCAGTCTCTGGGTAAACCGCGCCTGGTGACCTGGCTGCAACTGGGTGCACTGGCTGTCAAAATCCCGCTGTCGGTCTGGCTGGTGGGCGGCGGTGCCGGCGTGACACCCATGGGGGCGGTCGGTTGCGCCTGGGCGACGCTGATCGTCAACTATTTGCTGCTGGCGCTGGCACTGGTGATGCTGCGCACCCAGAAGCTGTACACGCCCTTTCACATCTGGCAAGCGATGGAGCGTCCCGACTGGGCACAAATCCGCACTTTCGCCCGACTCGGAATTCCTGGCGGACTGGCGTATCTGGTTGAAGTGACGTCGTTCACCCTGATGGCGCTGTTTATTGCACGGCTCGGAACGGTGGCGTCGGCGAGTCACCAGATTGCAGCCAGCGTAGCTGCAGTGCTCTACATGATGCCGCTGTCGGTGGCAATTGCCTGCAGTGCCCGCGTATCGTTCTGGATAGGCGCGGGCCGCCCTGACTATGCCCGGCGCGTGGTCTTGCTCGGCTTGAAACTCACCGGCCTTGCCGCGCTCGGGCTGGCCGCCACGGTGACGCTCACCGGCGCTGTTTTAGCCCGATGGTATTCAGGCAGTCCCGACATCATTGCGCTGGCCTCGACGCTGCTGGTATGGGTCGCCGTCTACCATGTCGCAGACGCCATGCAAGCACTGTGCGCGTTTCTGCTGCGCTGCTACCGCATCACCCTTTTGCCATTGGCCCTGTACGGCGTTCTGCTCTGGGGCCTGGGCCTGTTTGGCGGCTACCAGCTCGCCTACAAGGGCGCTGCAGGCCATGCAGCGACCCAGTCAGCCAGCAGTTTCTGGATGGCCAGCACGGTGGCTATCAGTCTGGTTGCCGCGTGCCTGCTGGCTTTGCTGTGGCACGCCGTCCAGCGCAGCCAGAAAACCCGGCTGATCCAACCACAGGCAACTCAGGCAGAGTGAGCCAGGCGCACCCGCGCTGCCGGAAAGCTGATTGAGAAGCAGGAGCCGTGTCCGGGCTGGCTCTCAATGTGCAGTTCAGCGCCGTGCCGCTGGGCAACGTGTTTGACGATGGCCAGGCCCAGGCCGGTGCCGCCGGTTTCACGCGAGCGGCTGCGATCGATTCGGTAAAAACGCTCCGTCAGGCGCGGCAGGTGCTCAGGCGCAATGCCCGGCCCGGTGTCCATCACGGCAAATTCGCCCCGTCCGTCGTCAAGCAGTTTCCAGCTGACATGCACCAGACCACCCGTCGGGGTGTAGCGCACCGCATTGGCAACAAGGTTGGACATGGCGCTGTAAATCTCGGTTTGAACGCCCGCAATTTCGCAGGCGGGACCAGGCTCGAACACCAGCTGATGGCCCTTGGGCGCCACCACCTCTGACAAGGCCCGGGCTTCCTGCTCACACTGGGCCAACAGCGCGCTGGTGGTCATCCAGTCGCTCGCCCCCGGAAACGGGCTTCCCTCCAGGCGCGACAGGGTCAGCAAATCGCTCACCAGCGTTTGCATGCGCTGCGACTGTTGCGCCATGAGCATCAGGTAGCGCTCGCGTTCTGCGTCTTTCAGGGGCAGGCTCTGCAGCGTTTCAATAAAGCCCGACAGCACCGTCAGGGGAGTGCGGATTTCATGCGACACGTTGGCCACAAAGTCCCGGCGCATGGCCTCGGCCAGCTCCACCGCCGTGATGTCGCGCGACAGCAGCAGCTTGCGGTCTTTGCCGTAAGAGTGCGCATGCACCGACAGCTTGACAGGCCGCGCCGGCGTGCTGAAGTTTCCGGGAATCACCACATCCCGAGAAAAATTGGCTGAAGCCATGTAGGCCTTGAAAGCAGGCTCGCGCACCAGATTGGCAATATGCTGCTGCACATCGCGCTGCGCATGAAAGCCAAAATGCTGGGTGGCCATCTGGTTGCACCATTCGATGCGGCCCTGCGCATCGAGCAGCACCACACCGCTGGGCGACGCTTGCATGGCCGCCAGAAATTCATCCAGGCGGGCCCGGCTTTCCTGATTGAGCTGGTCGCGGTTTTTAAGAAGCCTGCGTGTCCGGTCGGCAACCTCGCCCCACACGCCGGGCAAGATGGGCACAGCGCTAGACAGCACGGCGGGTGATTCATTGGCCTGCTCGGTGCGCAGCCACCGCAACAGCCGCGCCACGTAAAAACTGTCGGCGGCCAGCCAGAGAAACCCGGCCGATACAAATCCCAGCGCCAGGTTGGGTCCCATTCCCAAGCCGTCTTTTTCGGCCCCGAACCATCCCAGCCCGCCACCGACAAACATGCAGATGGCAAAGAAAATCCAGCGGTTGATCATGCGCCCGATTGTGCCGCAGTCACCGGCTGGTTTACGGAAAGTGCCGTCAACCGGTAACCCGCGCCGCGGACCGTTTCCACCATGGCACCTGCAGCGCCCAAGGCCTCCCTGAGGCGTTTGACATGCACGTCAACCGTGCGCTCCTCGATAAAAACATGGTCGCCCCACACCTTGTCGAGCAGCGAACTGCGGCTATGAACCCGCTCGGCATGCTTCATCAGGTAATGCAGCAGCTTGAACTCGGTCGGCCCCAGCTTCAGTTCCTGGTGCTGAAACGAAATGCGGTGGGTTGCCGCATCCAGCACCAGGCCGCCCACGGCCACGCTGTCGTTCACCGACTCGGGTGCGCGCCTGCGCAGCACGGCACGAATGCGGGCCAGCATTTCCTGGGTCGAAAACGGCTTGGTAATGTAGTCGTCGGCCCCGGCGTCCAGCCCGGCGATCTTGTCAGGTTCGTCGCCCCGCGCGGTCAGCATGATGATGGGAATACTCTTGCTGCGCGCCTGTTTGCGCCAATGCCGCGCCAATGCCAGGCCACTTTGCCCGGGCAGCATCCAGTCGAGCAAAATCGCATCGGGCAGCACGGCATCAAGCTCCCGCTGGGCCGACACGCTGTCTTCAGCCACCACCGGATCAAAACCACCATGCCGGAGGTTGACGGCAATCAGTTCGGCAATGGCAGGTTCGTCTTCAACAATCAATATGCGGGGCAGGTGCTTCATCAAACCGTTACCTTACCGCAGACTCGATCTGCTCCATGGGGGTGTGCCGCACGTCTGCCCCCTTGACGATGTAGATGATGAACTCGGCGATGTTCTTGGCGTGGTCACCCACGCGCTCAATGGCCTTGGCCACGAACAACAGGTCCAGGCTGGGCGAAATCGTACGCGGATCTTCCATCATGTAAGTGATGAGCTTGCGCACAAAACCGTCAAACTCCTGGTCGATCTGGTCGTCTTCCTTGAGGATGGACACCGCTGCGGCCGTGTCGAGGCGGGCGAACGCATCCAGCGCCTTGCGCAGCAGGCCCGAAGCGAGTTCTGCGGCAATGCGCAGGTCAGACGACGGCAGTGCGCGGGCCGAACCACTTTCAATGATGGACTTGACCATGCGGGCAATCTTTTCAGCCTCGTCACCGGCCCGCTCAAGGTTGGCGGTGGTTTTTGAGATGGCGATCAGCAGGCGCAGGTCTCGCGCCGTAGGCTGGCGGCGCGCGATGATGGACGACAGCTCGCGGTCAATGTCAATTTCCATGGCATTGACGCGCGCTTCCGTTTCAATCACCTTGTTGGCGCTTTCGGCGCTGAACTGGGACAAGGCATAAATGGCCAGCCGAATCTGCGATTCGACCAGACCACCCAATTCCATGACACGCGAAGAAACGCCGTTGAGCTCGCTGTCAAACTGGGTCGATAGATGTTTATCAGGCATATAGTGTTCCTCGGTTTCGGTCAGCCGAAACGGCCGGTGATGTAGTCTTCGGTTTCTTTGCGTTTGGGCTTGAAAAAGAGCTCTTCTGTGGCGCCAAATTCAACCAGATCACCCAGGTACATGTACGCGGTGTAGTCACTGCAACGCGCTGCCTGCTGCATGTTATGCGTCACGATCACCACGGTGTAGTCGTTTTTGAGTTCGGTGATCAGTTCTTCAACCTTGGCGGTCGAAATCGGATCCAGCGCCGAACAAGGCTCATCGAGCAACAGCACTTCGGGCTTGATAGCAATGCCGCGGGCGATGCACAGCCGCTGCTGCTGGCCCCCCGACAAACTCGAACCATTCTGGTTCAGCTTGTCTTTGACTTCTGTCCACAAGGCCGCCTTGCGCAGCGCCCACTCCACGCGCTCGTCCATGTCCGAGGCGTTCAGGCTTTCAAACAGCTTGACGCCGAACGCAACGTTGTCATAAATCGACATTGGGAACGGTGTGGGTTTCTGGAAAACCATGCCCACCTTGGCACGAATCAGCGCCACGTCTTTTTTGGACGTGAGCAGGTTCTCGCCATCGAACATGACCTCGCCTTCGGCGCGCTGCTCAGGATACAGCTCGTACATGCGGTTCAGAATGCGCAGCAGGGTGGATTTGCCACACCCCGACGGGCCAATGAAAGCGGTGACTTTTTTCTCGGGTATTTCAAGATTGATGCTTTTGAGAGCGTGAAATTTTCCGTAATAAAAATCAAGATTTTTTACCGATATCTTTGATTTTTCGGATTGTGCAGTGAGGATGTCCATCATGAACCTTGTCTTGTTGCGTGGGCTGATCAGCGATCAGATCTTGTTGCGTGTCAAAACGCGGGCGAGAATATTCAAGCCAAGCACCGCAACCGTAATCAGCAGAACCCCTGCCCATGCCAGTTGCTGCCAGTTCTCGTAGGGACTCATGGCGAACTTGAAAATCGTGACGGGCAAACTGGCCATGGGTTCGGTCAGGCTGGATGTCCAGAACTGGTTG